>DASVXS010000060.1:0-12716 GCA_036392575.1 Thermoleophilaceae bacterium
GGCACACCCGGGCCGCGCAGCTCGATGCGGCCCACGACCTGCTGCACGGGCTCGAACTTCCTGCCGAGCTTGGTGTCGAGCGTGTGCGCATCAGCGTCCTCGGACAGCTCGCGAGCGCGCACCTGGATCGAGTCGAGCGCAGCGGCGAGCGAGTCGTGCTTCTCGTGCTCGACCTTCGGGCCGCGCCTCACCGTGACCCGGAATCTCCCCACGCCCGGCAACCTAGCGGGTTATCGACGAGCCGCAAGCGGGAACGCATTGGGCATGTCCACGCTTGTGATCATTCTCATAGCCGTAGGCGTTCTCGTGCTCTTGCTGCTTGTCGCGCAAGTGATGCGCAGGCGCCGCGAGCAGAAGGCACTCATGCGCGAGCGGCTCACCGGAACGCTCGAGGGCCACCACCAGCAGGTCGAGGCGAATAGCGCCAAGGCCGACGAGCTGCGGCCGCAGGCCGAGGCGCACCGCCGCGCAGCGGAGCAGCACGCCGAGCAGGCGGAGGAGCTCGATGCGCGGGCCGATCGTGCCGAGCGGGCGGCAGCGTTCCACGACGACCGTGCGGACGAGACCCGGCAGGAGATCGAGAAGATCTAGCGGCGCTCAGCCGCCAATCGAGCTCATCGTCCGAGCGGGCTGGCGGAAGCCCGGCTCGCCCACGTGGTGCTTCAGCTCCTTGCGCCACACGGCCTCGCGCACGATCCGCTCGAGCTCCACGTCGTCGGCGCCCTCCCGCAGCGGCGTGCGCAGGTCGGTCTCGTGCAGCGAGAACAGGCACGTGCGCAGCTTGCCGTCTGCGGTGAGGCGGATGCGGTTGCAGTCCGCACAGAATGGCTCCGAGACCGGGTTGATGAAGCCGATCTCGCCACGCCCGTCGGCGAACCGGAACACCCGCGCTGTCGAGGACGGCTCACGCGGCAGCTCCTCCAGCGGGTAGACCGCGTGGATGATCCGGCGAAGCTCGTCGCCGCTGAGCACGGCGTCGGGGCTCCACGCGTGATCCGCGTCGAGCGGCATGAACTCGATGAAGCGCACCTGGAACGCCGACGAGCGAGCGAAGTCCGCGAACGGCAGCGCCTCCTGCTCGGTGAAGCCGCGCATCGCTACAGCGTTCACCTTGATCGGGTGCACCTCGGGATGCGCGGCGAGCGCATCGAGCCCGCGCAGGACCTGCGGGAGCGCGTCGCGCCGAGTGAGCTGGAAGAAGCGGTCGCGCTGCAGCGAGTCGATCGACACGTTCACGCGCTGGATGCCCGCGTCGACCAGCGCGGCGGCGTCGCGCTCGAGCAGGTAGGCGTTCGTCGTGAGGGAGAGGTCCTCCACCCCGTCGATTCGCGCGAGCATCGCGACCAGTTTCGGGAAGTCGCGGCGCACCAGCGGCTCGCCGCCGGTGAGGCGGACGTCGGTCACGCCCATCCCCGCCATCAGCGACACCAGCCGCTCGATCTCCTCGAACTGGAGGATGTCGCTGCGCTCGAGCCACGGCAGGCCTTCGGCCGGCATGCAGTACTGGCAGCGGAAATTGCAGCGATCCGTGACGGACACGCGCAGGTCGGCGATGCGGCGCCCGTGTCCGTCGAAGAGCGGTTCGCGCTTCACACGACTCAGGTTACCCCTGGCCGCCCCGCCGAATCCAGGCCGTTTGCCACGATGTCAGCGGGCAACGAGACGAAAGGAATCCGCATGGAGCGGCGACGACTGCGCGACCTCGAAGTATCAGCCGAGGGCCTAGGGCTGATGGGAATGTCGGAGTTCTACGGGCCCGGCGACGACGACGAATCGATCAAGACGATCAGCCGCGCGCTCGAGCTCGGGATCGATTTTTTCGACACGGCTGACATGTACGGCTACGGCGCGAACGAGCGGCTGGCGGGCAAGGCGATAGCCGATCGGCGCGACCAGGTCGTGCTCGCCACCAAGTTCGGCAACGTGCGGGACCCGGACAACCCTGAGCGGCGCGGCATCGACGGCCGGCCGGAGTACGTGCACCAGGCGTGCAATGCCTCGCTCGAGCGGCTCGGTACCGACTACATCGACCTCTACTACCAGCACCGCGTGGACAAGAACACGCCGATCGAGGAGACCGTCGGCGCGATGGCCGAGCTCGTGCAGGAGGGCAAGGTGCGCCACCTCGGCCTCTCGGAGGCCTCGCCGGAGACGCTCCGCCGGGCGAACGCCGTCCACCCGATCACGGCGCTCCAGACGGAGTACTCGCTCTGGACGCGCGACCCAGAGGACGAGATCCTCCCGACGGTGCGTGAGCTCGGTATCGGTTTCGTTCCGTACTCGCCGCTCGGCCGCGGCTTTCTGACCGGGCAGATCCAGTCGGTAGACGATTTCGCGGAGGACGACTTCCGCCGCTACAACCCGCGCTTCCAAGGTGAGAACTTCCAGCGAAATCTCGACCTCGTGGACCGCGTGCGCGAGATCGCCGAGGAGAAAGGCTGCACGGCCGGACAGCTCGCGCTCGCTTGGGTACTCGCCCAGGGCGACGACATCGTCCCGATACCGGGGACCAAGCACGTGAGGTATCTCGAGGAGAACGCCGGCGCCGTCGACATCGAGCTCACCGGCGATGACCTCCGCCGGATCGACGAGGTCGCGCCGGTCGGCGTCGCGGCGGGCGAACGCTATCCCGACATGTCGAGCATCGACCGATGAGGATCGGCATCGTGGGCGGGGGCCTGATGGGCTCTGGCATCGCCGAGGTGTCGGCGCGCGCCGGCGTGGACGTGACGCTGATCGAGGTGGACGACGCCGCCGCCGAGCGCGCCCGCAAGTCGATCGAGCGCTCGCTCGAGCGCGCCGTGGGGTCGGGCAAGCTGCAGGCGCCCGAGCGCGACGAAGCGCTCAGCCGGCTCGTCTACAGCTCCGACCTCGGCGACATCGCCGGCGCCGACGCGGCGATCGAGGCGATCATCGAGTCGGAAAGCGCGAAGCAGCAGCTCTTCCGCGAGCTCGACCGGCTTCTCCCGGACGCAGAGTTCCTCGCGAGCAACACCTCGTCGGTGCCGATCATGAAGCTGGCCGCGGAGACCACGCGGCCCGAGCGCGTCCTCGGGTTGCATTTCTTCAACCCGGTCCCGGTGCTGAAGCTCGTGGAGTTGGTGCGCTCGCTGATGACCTCCGACGAGACGCTCATTCGCGCCCGCTCGTTCGCCGAGGGCCAGCTTGGCAAGACGACGATCGAATCGAAGGACCGCGCCGGGTTCATCGTGAACGCGCTCCTCGTGCCCTACATCCTGTCGGCGATCCGCATGTACGAATCCGGGTTCGCCTCGAAGGAGGACATCGACCGCGGCATGGTGCTCGGCACTGCACATCCGATGGGCCCGCTCGCGCTGGCCGACCTCGTCGGCCTCGACACGCTCCTCTACGTCGCAAACTCGCTCTACGAGGAGTTCAGGGAGCCGAGCGCGGTGGCGCCGGCGCTGCTGCAGCGCATGGTCGAAGCCGGGCTGCTCGGCCGGAAGTCCGGCCGCGGCTTCTACGACTACACCTCTTAGGCGTCGAAAACCAAGCCAGGCAAGGACGCAGGGCCGAAGCTTGGCGATAGCCAAGCGAGTGCCCGAGGACGGCGCATGGCGCAGGTTTGCAGGCGTCTAGTTAGCTGCGCTGGTCGATGGGGACGTAATCGCGCTCACGCTGGCCGGTGTACACCTGGCGCGGGCGCGCGATCTTGGTCTCCTCGTCCTCGAGCATCTCGAGCCACTGCGCCAGCCAGCCCGACGTGCGCGGGATGGCGAACATGACGGTGAACATGTCCTTCGGCAGGTTCATGGCCTCGTAGATGAGGCCCGAGTAGAAGTCGACGTTCGGGTAGAGCTTGCGCTCCACGAAGAACTCGTCCTCGAGCGCGTACTTCTCCAGCTCGACCGCGATCTCGAGCTTCGGGTTCTTGCCGGTGACCTCGAAGACCTCGTCGGCGTGGCGCTTGATGATCTTCGCGCGCGGGTCGTAGTTCTTGTACACGCGGTGGCCGAAGCCCATCAGCTTCTCGTCGCGATTCTTCACGCCCTTGATGAAGTCCGGGATGTTGTCCTTCGTCTCGATTCGCTCGAGCATCCGCAGCACGGCCTCGTTCGCGCCGCCGTGCAACGGGCCGTACAGGGCAGCCACGCCGGCGGCCACGGCCGAATAGGGATCGACCTCGCTCGACCCGACGGTGCGTACCGCGCTCGTCGAGCAGTTCTGCTCGTGGTCGGCGTGCAGGATCCAGAGCACGTCGAGGGCGCGTTCGAGCCGCGGGTCCGGCTCGTACTTCACCTCGGTCATCTTGTAGAGCATCCCGAGGAAGTTGCCCGGGTAGCTCAGGTCGTTGTCCGGATAGATGTACGGCAGCCCCAGGTTGTGGCGGTACGAGAAGGCAGCGAGCGTCGGCATCTTCGCGATCAGCCGGACCGCGGCCATGTGCCGCTCACCCTCGTCCTTGGTGTCCTTGGCGTCGGGATAGAAGGTCGAGAGCGCGCCGACCGTGCCGAGCAGCATCCCCATCGGGTGGGCGTCGTGGCGGAAGCCCTCCATGAACTTCTTCACGTTCTCGTGCACATACGTGTGGTGCGTGATCTCGTGCATCCACCCGTCGAGCTGCTCGCGCGTGGGCAGTTCGCCGTGGATGAGGAGGTACGCGACCTCGAGGTAACTCGAGCTCTCAGCGAGCTGCTCGATCGGGTAGCCGCGGTATTCGAGGATCCCGGCCTCACCGTCGATATACGTGATCTCGCTGCGACACGACGCCGTGTTCGTGAACGCGGGGTCGTAGGACATCATCCCGAACTCGTCGTCTGTGACCTTGATCTGGCGGAGATCCATCGCGCGGATGGTCCCGTTCTTGATCTCGAGGTCGTAGCTCTCGCCGGTCCGGTTGTCGGTGACCGTGAGCGTGTCCTGAGCGGTGGCTACCGAGCTGTCACCGCCCGCGCCCTGTGTCTGCTCGTCAGCCATACATCTCCTCCGTGGCGACTTCCGTCATTTCCTCTCACACTGGATTGTGACGGACGCGCGTCCCCGGGTGGTCCCGGGGGTCCCATTCGAGCGCTGCCCGAAAGGGCACTCACACGTGCACCGCCCGAAGGTCCAGTGCGAACCTAGACCTGCGGGTGGTGTCGGCTCGTGCAACCAAGGCGATAGTGGGGCCCCATGGGTGAGCCTCAGATGCACATACCCCGGATCGGATTGTGCTCAGCGAACGAGTGCGGTCTTTTCCTTCTCCGGGCCCTTGCGCTCGCCGATCTTGTGGCTCGCCGTGAGGATGGCGCTTCCGACTGCGCAGACGAAGAGGACCAGGGAGATGCCGATCACGATGCGCTCGGCGCGCAGCGTGGACGGGAAGTGCGGGCTTCGCAGCCCCAAGGCGAACGTGAGTATGAGGGCCCACGCGGCGAAGATCGGCCCGAACACCACGAAGAGGTTCACGCCGCCGGAGAGTACCTGACCGCACGGCAGCAGGGCGGCGCGATTTCGTGGGTATGCGGGGTTTGAGCGCGCGGCCCCGGGTACGGGGTGTCGGACGGATCTGAAGGGGAGTCGGAATGGACGCCAATGTGCGTGCGTACGCGGGGGTGAAGAAGCGCCGGCCCAACGTCGCGCTGGTAGTCGTCACTCGGGACCGCCCCGACCTGCTGGCCCGGTACACGCTGCCGAGTCTCGAGCGTATCTCGTGTGAACCGGCCGAGATTGTCATCGTCGATCAGAGCGCCGGTCCCGATACGTACGAGCTCGTCAGCGACCTGCCGGGTGTGCGCGTCCTCCGGAGCGCCCCCGGGCTCTCGCGGGGTCGCAATCTCGCGGTCGCCGAGACCGACTCACCCTTCATCGTCTTCACCGACGACGACGTCGAATTCGGGCCCGGATGGCTTGAGCGCGTCGAGCGGCTGTTCGACGAGCCAACCGTGGGAGCCGTGTGCGGGCGGGGAGTTGACTCGCTCGGACGTCCGCTGCCGTTCAAGCCGGCCGGCACCTATCGCTATCCCGCGAGCCCCTTCGGGCTGGGGCACGGATTCAATGTCGCGTTCCGCCGCGCCGCGCTTGAGCAGGTCGGGCCGTTCGACGAGCGGCTCGGAGCAGGCGCGCCGGTACCGGCCGCGGAGGACACCGACATGCTCTATCGGGTCATGAAGGCGGGATGGGCGGCTCGCTGCGACGACGGGATCACGGTGCGACATCACAGCTGGCGCAGCGCCGAGCAGGAGCGCGCCGCACACCGGAACTACGGCGTCGGCTTCGCCGCGCAAACCGCCAAGCACCTGCGGAAGCGCGACCTCGCGGCCGCCCGGGTGGCCGCATCCGAGGTCGCCGGCCACCTGTTCTGGCTCGCCGTCTCTGCGGCGCGGGGCGATCGCTCGGCGCTCGTGCTGCAGCTGTCCTGGGGTCAGGGCGCGTTCGCCGGGGCCCGCGTCCTGCGCCAAGGGCTACCCAGCGTCCCTCCGCCTCCGGAACCACTGCCGCTTGAACCCTCGCGCGAGGACGGGCGCTTCAGACGTACGATGTCGGCGCGCCAGGCGCTATGACGGAAATCGCATCGGCGCGATGTTCGATCGGCGGATCCCGGTGCGGCAGCAAGACGTAGCGGGGAATATCCAGGAGGCGCCGCCCGAAGGCGCGTCGGAGTTCGCTGAGCGCACCACCGGCCTCACGGTGCTGCGGTCGAGCGCCTGGAACGCCGCCAGCCTGATCCTGCCGCAGCTGTATGTGGTCGCCATGTCGGTCATGGCGGCGCGCTTCCTGACGCCCGCCGAGATGGGTCGGCAGAGCTACATCGCGTTCATAGCGCTGTCGCTCGTGATGCTGATGACGGGCGGCGTGCCCGCCGCGGTCCAGCGCTTCGGAAGCGAAGCGCTCGGGCGCGGCCACGTGCAGCACCTCTTGCCGCTCGTGAGGTGGGCCGCGCGCATCGAGGTGGTCGGTGCGGCGCTTGGCGCTGGAATCATGATCGGCTCCGCCGTGCTTGGCTCGGGGCCGCAGGCGGCGTGGGTATTCGCCGGCGTGTACTGCGCCTTCGGGATTCTGCAGACGGTTCCCGCCGTCGTCCTCGCGGCTACGCAGCGCTGGCGCGGCGTGTCGATCCTCGCGATCGTGTCGGGCGCAGTCGCGACGGTCGTGACGCTCGTGGTGCTCGCACTGGGGGGCGGCATCACCGGGATGTTCGTGGTCGAGGCGATCATGATGGCGTTCAACCTCGCTATCACCGCGCGACTGGCGCGAAGCGCGGTTCGCGGGCTCAACACCGAGCCGGTGGAGTCGCGCGAACTGCGCCGGCGCACGGCGCGCTGGGCGCTGATCGCAACGTTCTCCGGCTTTCTCGCCTTCGTCGTCTGGAGGCGCTCGGAGTTCCTCTTCCTCAACGAGCTGTCGTCGGACTCGCAGATCGCCGTGTACTCAATCGCGTTCGCCGCGATCAACGCGATCACGCGCCTGCCGGAGGCGGCGGGCATGGTCGTGTCGCCCGCCTTCGCGACCTTGTTCGGCGCGAGGCAGATGGCACGGATCCACACCGGCTACGCGCGCGCAATCCGGCTGATCCTGCTCGGGGCGCTTCCGCTCACGGCGGCCATCATCGCTCTGGGCCCGATCGCGACGCGGCTCGTCTATGGCAGCTCGTACAGCGAGGCCGGGACGCTGATGATGATCATGGCCCCCGCCCTGCCGCTGGTCGCGCTCGTGAGCGTCAGCCGCGGGTTGATCTCCGGGCTCGGGCTGCAACGAGTGCTCGTGACCGTGGGCGTCTTCGCGGCGCTGCTGAACGTCACGCTCGACCTGCTGCTGATCCCGCCGTACGACGCGACCGGCGCCGCGATCGCCAATGCGACCGCGCAGGGAGCGGCGGCTGGCGCCTACGTGTGCTTCGCGCGGCAAGCTCTCGGCCCGATCGCGTGGGAGCGCAGCACGCTGCTGCGCAACTGCGTCGCGGCCATCGCAGCTGGGGCTGCGGGATGGGGAGTGGCCGCGGCGCTGGACGGCGTGGCCGGTCTATTCGTCGGCTTACTCGCGTGCCTGAGCATCTACACCGGACTTGCGATCGCATTGCGCGTAGTCCCCTCCCCCGACCGCGCATGGCTCGACGAACTGCTCGAGCATCGCCTGAAGGGCCGGCCCGAGGTCTTGGCGCGCCAGATGCTCTCGGCTGCATCGAGGAGGTGAGCGGGATGCGAGTCGTCCTGATCTCGCGCGAACACCCGAGCCGGACGAGCGGTGGCGGGATCGGCACCTACACGATGACGATCGGACCGGCGCTCGCCGGCCGGGGACACGACGTGGAGGTGCTGACCGAGGGCCCGGGTGAGGAGCACGTGGAGCACGGCGTGCACGTGGTACCGCTCGAGCACCCGTCGCTGCCACCACGAACAGCCAGCCGCCTGCTCACCGCCCGCCAGGTGGCGCACGCGGCACGCCGTGACGGTGCGGAGGTGGTCCAGGCGGCCGAGTGGGAGGCGGAGGCGTGGTGGATCGCGCGAACGGGCGGCTCGCCGCTCGTGACGCGCCTCGCGACGCCCACGTACCTGGTCGACATGCTGAACCTGGGCGCCCAGCGCGATCAGAGTGACCTCGTCCGGCGGATGGAGCGCGACCAGGCGCTGCGAAGCCAGGCGATCGTCGCGCCGAGCGCCTCGATCGCCGATCGTGTGGCGGCAGACTGGCGACTCGACCGCGCGCGCATCGATGTGATTCCGAACCCGATCGACGGCGCGGCTGTCCGCAGCGCCGGAGCCGCGGATCCTCCGGTCTCGTTGCCGCCGCGTTACCTGCTCTTCATCGGACGGATCGAACGGCGGAAGGGCGTCGACGTCCTGGCCGCCGCCCTGCCCAAGGCGCTCGCCGCGCACCCAGAGCTGCACGCTGTGTTTCTCGGCCGGGACGCCGGGGCGGCGGGTGGCGACGCGGGTCGCCGGCTCGACGATCTACTCGAGGCATTCCCCGGTCGTGTGCACCGGCCCGGAGCGCTGCCGCGTGAGCAAGCGCTGCCCGTGGTTGCGCGTGCGTCGCTTGTGGTGCTGCCGTCGCTTTGGGAGGCGTTCGGCTTCGTCGCGGTGGAGGCGATGGCACTTGGCAGGCCTGTGATCGCGAGCTCAGGTAGCGGCTTCGAGGAGATCATCGAACACGACCGAAGCGGCTGGCTCGTGCCGCCCGGTGACGCGCCCGCGCTCGCGGAGGCGCTGGTGGAGCGAGCGGGCGACGCGGTGGAGCTCGACCGGATCTCGCGTGGCGCGCGCGTGCGGGCGGACGATTTCGAGGCGTCGCGGATCGCGCCGATGCTCGAGCGCGTCTATGAGCGCGCCATCGAGCGAGCGGACAGCCCGGGCCACTTCACCGACGCGATCTACAGCCGCGGCTACCGGCGATTCTTCCGGCCGGAGGACAGCGGCAACCCCTTCCGCCAGATATACGACGAGAAGCTCGAGGCGGTTGTCGGACGCCTCCGCGCCATGCCGTCGATGCGCATCCTCGACGTGGGGTGCGGCCCCGGGCGGGCGCTGGCGCCTCTCGCGCTGCGCCACCAGATGACGGGCTGCGACGTGTCGGCCGAAATGCTCGAAGAGGCACGACGACGCTGCCCGTCACACGTTGAGCTCGTGCGCGCGGACGCCCGCTCACTGCCGTTCGCCGACGAGAGCTTCGACGCAGTGATCGCGCTCGACCTGCTGACGCATCTTCCTGACCTTCGAGCGGGCGTCCGCGAACTCGCGCGAGTGGCGCGCAGCGGCGGTCCGGTGATCTTCGACACGTCCAATGCCGAGCCGTGGTGGGTGCTCGCGTATCCGCGCTACGTGAACTGGCGGCCACGCCGGCTGATCGCCACGATGCGTCGAGGCGGGGTCCTGCCCGAGTGGAGCGAGATCGTTCGCCACCACCGAGCCGATGAGGCTCGCGCCGCAATCGAGGACGCCGGGCTGGCGATCGAGGACGTCGGCACCTTCGGACCGCGGTGGACTCCTAAGTGGCACCTCTGGTACACGCGCAAGGGGTTGCCGTGAGCGCGCTCCCGCGCGCACCGCTGCTCTTCTACCTCGCTCGGGGGGACGATCCACAACGGCTTGCGGTCGGTCCGGCACTTGCGGCGGCGGCCGGGCGGGCCGGCTGGCAGTTCGAGTGCTACTACGCCGAGGCACGCCGAGGCCGCCATTACGGAGGCGGCGACCCCTCCGGAGCGCGCGCGCAGCTCGCCGCGGGCTCGCTGTTCGCGGGAGGAATGCACGCCGAGCGAGCGTTCCGGATCGCGGTGGGCTACGAGGTCGCCGCGCTCGGCGATCCTGGCTCGCCCCTGTGGCCCGTGCTCGACGAGGCCGGCGGCGCGGCGCTCGCGCAAACGGAGGATCCCGTCGAGTTGTACGTCGCCGCACTCGCCGCGCTGGTCCAGGACGTGCCGGACATGGTCCTGGTTCTGGATGCCGCTCCGCAGGGACCCCACCGCGTGGTCACCGCGCCGTACCTGTATCCGGCGCTGCTCGCGGGCGAGCCCGCGTGGGCCCTCGAGGCGTCGGCGGGCGATGACCAACGGACGGCACTCGAGCGGCTCGGGGTCCGGCACTTCAGAGGCCTCGGGGTGGACGGCGAGCGAGCGCTCGACTTCCCGGGATCGGTCGAGCCGGGCGACGTCTTTCCCGTGGACGACGGGTGGGCCGCGTTCACGGTCGCCGCCGCGCGGACGCACCGCGCCTGGGGCCGGGGCGTGCTGCTGGGCGATCCTGCGCTGGTGGCCGCGCAGCTGCCGCGCGCGCGCCGGTTGCGGCTGCTGCCGCTCCATGGAAGGCCTCAGACGGACGCCATCGACGCGGCGAGCGACATCGTCAGCGAGGCGCGCGAACCGGTCTTCGGGCGCCAGTGGGACGACCGTGATTTCTTCGCGCTTGCCTCGGCTGGGCACGGCCTCCAGGTCGTCGATCCGGGGCCTCCGTTCGACTCGGAGGCCGGCATCGCCGCGAGGGTGCCGGAACCGCCCGAGGACGAGGCGGCGCCCGAGCCGGGCGACGACGAGCTCTTGCGCTGGGCGAACGAGGGGCGCGTGCTCGTGACGCTGTTGCTCTGGACCGGCATGGTGCGAGAGCTCGACTGCATACCGCGCCTGATCGACCTCGCGATGGCCACCGATCTTCGCGCGGGCCTGGTTCTGACGGCCGAGAGCTACGAGCAGGGCGGAGCGCACACGCTTGGCCCGCTCGGCGTCCCGGTCGCCCGCGGGGGTGTGCTCGGCCAGATCGAGCCACTGCTCGGAAGCACCGGTCGCGGCGTGGCGGCAGAGGCCTACCTCGGCGGCGGACGGCTTCGGGGGTACCTCACCGAGGCGCTGGCCGCGATCGACGCGCGAGCGCCACGAGCGCTGCGCCCCCGCGGTTGGTGGCCGCTGCTCGACGCGCGTCTCGTGCGCCGCCGCGAGCTCGCGGTGGGTCGTCGCGGGCGGCGCCCGGTCGCGCGCTTCAACCCCCGCGCGGAGGCATCGCCGGTCGGAGCGGGTGCTTCTTCTGAATCAACAAAGCCGCGGCGCGATCTGCGCGGCATCGCCGGGAGCGCGATCAGGCGCACCGGCCTCGACTCGTTCCTCGAGGAGCGGCGTCCGTTCGACGGCTGGCGCCCCGGTGTGCTCGACGAGGGCGTGGCGTCGGCAGTCCACGGCGCGGGCCTCGAGTACATGTGGACGAAGACGGCCTTCGGCAGGCCGCGGGTCGTCCTCCAAGATGGCGACTTCGTCGCGCTGCCCTTCACAGCCGGCTCGTGGGACGGATGGTCGCCTTTCTACACGGTCGGATCCCACCACGGTCTGCTTCGGGCGGAGCGCCGGCTTCGCCGCCACGGAGAGCCCGGATGGCTCGCCACGACGATCGACTCGCCTCTCTTCGCCATGTCCGGCGAGGTGCTCGAGCATGGTGCGGCCTTGCACGAGATCGCGCGCGTTGCCGCGCAGGGTGGCTCGAGCGGCGAGCTCGTGAACGTGACCCCGAACGTGGTCGCGCGCTATGCGCGGCTGCTCGCCCCAAGGGGGTAGACGCACGATGATCGATCTGACCTGGCCTCGGGCGCGGCCCCCCGCCCTGATCGCAGTCTCCGGAATCGACGGGTCGGGAAAGACGACGCTCATCGACGCCCTTCGAGAGCGGCTCGGCGAAGACGGCTACAAGGTCGAGGTCGTGTGGACGCGGCTCGAATGGACCACGCTGTGGGAGTCCTCGAGTCGGCTCGAGCGCATCACCGCGCTCGTGGACTGGGTGCCTGCGCGCAAGGAGACCGCGCCGGCGGCGCCCGAGCCCGCCGAGCCGACTTCGGCGTGGCTCGAGCCGGCGCCCGCCCGCAGCGCGGCGGCACAGCTCAGGCGTCGCAGCCGACTGCTGACTCGCGCCTGGGCCGGTGTCGTGGCGACCCTTCACGCTCAGGCGCAGCGTAAGGCCGTCGTGCCCCACCTACGCGAGGGCAAGGTTGTCATCTGCGACCGCTACACGCTCGACGCGGCCGTGGCCCTCCACCGTCGCTACGACAGCGTCCGTTCGCTCGGCCTGCAGGTGCGCCTGATGCAGTTCCTGAGCCCGCGGCCGCTGCTCGCCTGGCACCTCGACCTTCCCGTCGCCGTGGCCGCGCAACGAAAGGAGCACGAGCTCGGGATCGCCGAGCGACAGCGCGAAAACGTGCTCTACAGGCGGGAGCGGGAGCGCCTCGGATGGAGCCGGCTCGACGCCGCGCGACCGGTCGACGAGCTCGTGCAGCAGGTCACCCGCGAAGCCGAATCGGCCTTGGCA
>DASVXS010000061.1:0-9773 GCA_036392575.1 Thermoleophilaceae bacterium
CGAGAACACGCCCTGCGGCAGCTGGTAGATCCGGAACGCCTTGTCGAGTCCCCACCACACGACGTAGCTCACCGCGGCCAGCACGGCGGCCGCCACGAGCATGCGCGAGATGACCGAGAGCGTGCGCGCTCCCTGGATCCCGCCGAGGATCCCGCGCAGCATGTAGCCCTGGGCAACCGCCATCGCGATCGTGCCGATCACGGTGCCGAGCACGACGCCGCCGACCCCGAACGGCTTGTAGAGCGCCGCGGCGAGACCGGCGTTCACCACCAGGTTGCCGCCGGCCAGCGCGGTCGTGATCCACGGGCGCTGGAGGCTGAAGAAGGTGCGCGAGAAGAGCAGGCTCACGCCTTGGAACGGCAGCGAGAACGACCACCAGAACATCGCCTGCGCGACCAGGTGCGTGGCGCCCGGGCCGAATTCGCCGCGCTGATAGATGAGGCGCGTTATCGGCGTCGCGAGCACGGCCATGATCACCGCCGACGGGATCAGCAGCATGAAGATCTGCCGCATCGCGTTCGCCATCGTGCGGCGCAGGTCGTCGTAGTTCTTACGCGCCGCGAAGCGGGAGAGCGTCGGGAACGCCACGGTCGCGATCGCGATCGAGAACACGCCCTGCGGCAGCTGGTAGATCCGGAACGCCTTGTCGATCGCGGCCGGCGCCTGGTTGCTCACGAGCGTGCCGAAGAAGCTGTTGATCAGGAGCGCGAAGTTGATGAGACCGAGCGCGATCGTGACCGGCAGCATCAGCTTCAGGACCCGCGCCACGTGCGGGTTGCGCCAGTCGAGCGTGAGCGTGAACCTCCCTCCGCGCCCGCGCAGCCAGGGGACCGGCAGGAGCAGCTGCACGAAGGTCGCGATCAGGACGCCCCAGGCATAGCCGTAAATCTCCTGCGGGCCGGACCAGAGCGGCGTGAGCCCCACGAGCCCGCCAATGATCACGAGGTTCCACACCAGCGGCGCGAGCGCCGGCACCGCGAAGTGCTCGAACGAGTTGAGCATCCCCACGATCACGCCCGACAGCGCGAGGAGCAGGACGGTCGGGAAGAGGATCCGCCCCATCGTCACCGTGAGGTCCTTGAGCACCGGGTTGTCCGCGAAGCCCGGCGCCACGATCTTCATCACGAACGGCGCAACCAGCTCGAACAGCAGCGTCACGCCGCCGAGGATCATCAGGATCATCAGGAAGAGCGTCGAGGCGACCCGGAAGGCCTCCTTCTTCTTGCCGGTCTCGAGCAGCTCGGTGAAGACCGGCACGAACGCCCCCTGGAGCGCCGCGTCGGCGAACAGCGCGCGCACGAGGTTCGGCACCTGGAAGGCGATGGTGAACGCCGACATCGGGCCCGTGACGCCGAAGTACTTTGCGGCGACCACCTCGCGCACCAGCCCAGCGATCCGTGACAGGCCGGTGGCCGCGGAGAAGAACGCGGTATTGACCGCCAGCCGGCGGCCTCTCTGAGTGGGCGACTCGACCGTTCCGGTGCCCGCCGGGTCGGTCGTGGTCGTGGTCTCACCGGCCGCCACGAGGCCGCTATAGTAGGCCGCTGCCGCGACCCGCTCGCGGCTGCTCTGTGTCTATGGCGAACATCGCTTCACAAGAAAAGCGCATTCACCGGTCTGAGCGCGAGCGCCTGGAGAACCGGCGCTACACCTCGACGATCAAGACCTACTTCCGCCGCCTCGAGACGGCGGTCGAGGCGGGCGACGCGGAGACCGCCGAGAGCGAGCACCGCACGCTCGTGTCGACCATCGACCGGGCCGTGAAGCGCGGCGCGCTTCACGCGAACAACGGCGCACGTAAGAAGTCCCGCGCCGCTGCTCTCCGCAGCCGCCTCTAAAGGCGACTGCAAACCTTCGTCTGGCGGCGTCATCGGTCGCTCGTGTGCAGAGCACACGTCGCTCCCTGCTTCCTTGCCAGACTCGGTTTTCGCCGCACAACTCGGACTTACTGCTGTGCTGCGCACGCGGAGCAGAGCCCGTGAACCACTAGCTCGGCGCGGGCGGGCTTGAACCCGCTTCGCTTCGCGGCGCTCAGAGCGGTTGACGCGTCGAGCGTCGCGTCCAGGTCCTCGACCCGGCCACAGCGCTCGCAGATGAGGTGGCTGTGCTCCTCGCGGCGCGGGTCGTACAGCACCGCCCCGCCACCCGCGCTCACTCGCCGCACGACGCCGAGCCGCTCGAACAGCTCGAGCGTGGAGTAGATCGTCGGAAGCGAGATGCCCGGGAGGCGCTCGCTCACCTCGGAGAGGACCTCCTCGGCGGTGACGTGGCGATTCATCTCGCGCAGCGTGCGGTTGATCAGCAGGCGCTGAGAGGTCACCCGCTGGCCGCCGGCTCGGAGGTCGGCCGCCAGCTCTTCGTCGTATGTGCTCACCCGTGCCATGCGCTTCAAGTGTAGTTCCTATTAGGGAGACCTTATTTTAACTCATTTGCTATTGTGATCTACCGATGGCAGCCCTCACCGCAGCACTGGAGCGTTGGCGCACGGCGGACGACCGTGAACGCCTCCTGCGCGTGGTCCAGCCGGGCCTGATCGGCCTGATCGACGGGACTCTCTCCACGCTTGCGCCGATCTTCGCGCTCGCCTACTTCGCCGGCTCGAAGGCCGCCCTCGTGGCGGGCCTCGCAGCCGCGCTGGGCGCCGCGATCAGCATGGGCATGTCCGAGGGCCTGTCCGACGACGGCGAGCTCACCGGACGCGGATCCTCGCTCGTGCGAGGCATGGTCACGGGGCTCGCCACCTTCGTGGGCGGCACCTTCCACGCCCTGCCGTTCCTCATCCAGGACGTGCACACCGCGCTCGCGGTGGCCTACGTGGTGGTGGCGATCGAGCTGGCAGTGATCGCCTGGGTGCGCAAGCGCTTCCTGAAGGTCGGCTTCACCCAGTCGCTCGTTCAGGTGATCATCGGCGGCATCGTGATCTCCGCCGTCGGCATCACCGTGGGCGCGGCTTAGCCGCCCGCGCGGCTTCCATCGCCTCCTCGACGGTGAAGAACATGTGCCAGCCGATGGCCTTCTCACCGCGGAAGGTGTGCAGGTTGATCACGTCCTGATCGAACTCGAGCTCCCGAGCACGCAGGTGCTGGCGGGTGACCGACACGACATGCTCGTCATCCAAGTCGATCACGTCGACGAGGTCGACGTCGAACTGATCCCACTGCGCCGGCCAGTCGCGGAACGCCTCGAGCACGCCCTCGCGGCCGTGGTAGGTGCGGTAGTCCGGTAGCTCACGCGGCTGCGTGATCTCGATGTCCGGGTCGGTGACCTGGAGGACCGCCTCGAAGTCGCCGCGACTGAACGCATCGAACGCCGCGCGGATGAAGCGCACGTTCCGCTCGGACATGCTCAGCCCGCGGCTTGCGCGAGTGCGAGGGAGAACGCGGTGTCCTCGTCGAAGCCCACGCCGCCGCCGCGCAGCTCGACCTCGAGGTCGGCAAGCGCGCACAGGGCGCGCTCGAGCGCCTCGGGGTCCGCTCCGCGAGCCGCGGCGACCACCTTCTTCGCAGCCCAGGGCGGACCGCCGAGCGACTCCCCCACCTTCTGCTCCGGCATCCCGGCGTCGAGCAGCGCGGCCGCGCGGTGCACTTCGCGCAGGCGCCGCACGACGGTGTACATGAGGCGGCTCGGGCGCTCGTCGCGCTGCACCAGGCGCTCGGCGATCGCAAACGTGGCCCGCAGGTCGCCCGCGACCACCGCGTCGGCAAGGTCGTAGGCGCCTCGCCCAGCGTCGCCCGCGGAGAGCTCCTGGACCTCGTCGGCGCTGAGGTGCCCGGCCGGGTGGGCGGCGATCGCGAGCCGCTCAACCTCACGGGAGAGCCGCTGCTGGCTCTGACCAACCGACGCGATCAGCACCTTCGCCGCGTCCTTGTCGAGACGTAGCCCCTCCTCGCGGGCTCGCTCGACCACCCAGGACGGCAGCTCCCACGGCTTCGGCGCGCTGTAGGAGCGTTGCTCGCCGCCCGCCTTCTCGACCGCCTTCTCGAGGCGCTTCGGCGCACCCTTGCCGCGAGCCAGCAACACCAGGACGGTGTCGGGCGGCGGGTCGGCCAGCTGGCGCTCGAGCGGTTCGAGCTCACCCGCCTTCCACGCCTCGGCCCCGTCCACCAGCAGGTAGCGGGTGCCGGTGCCGAAGGTGAGCATCGACATCGCGGCAGCCACGTCGTCCGGCGCGTTCTCGCGGCCGTCAAAGATCTCGAGCGCGCCCGGCCCGTTCTCCGCCTCCGCCCGCTTGCGGAGCCGCGCCCGCCAGGCGTCGATCTTGGCGTCGTCCTCGCCGCAGATCAGATAGACGGACTTCAGATCGGCCATCGGGCGAGTGTATTGACGCCGCCCGGACGGGTTGGCTTGATCCAGGGCGTACGCTGTTCGTGTTCTCGGAGAAAGTGGGCCTGCATGTCCCCGATCTCTCGCGGCTTCCGCGGCCGCCCCCGACAAGAAAGCGACAGGCTTCCGCCAGGCCAGTACCTGGTCGAGGATTTCCCGGTGCTCTCCGCCGGGCCGACCCCGCACACGCCGCTCGACGAATGGAGCTTCTCGCTGCAGGGAGCGGTCGAACCGGGACGCAGCTGGACTTGGGACGAGTTCCAGGCCCTCCCGAGCGAGACGGTGACGAAGGACATCCACTGCGTGACCAAGTGGTCGAAGCTCGACACCGTCTGGGAGGGCGTCTCTGTGGACGTGCTGCTCGACGGCGCGCAGCTCGACGGCGGCTTCACCACGGTGTTCTGCGACGGCGGCTACACCACCAACCTCGCGATCGAAGACGTGACCGGCGGCAAGGCGTGGGTCGCCTACAAGTTCGGCGGCGAGCCGCTCGCGCCGGAACACGGCGGTCCAGCGCGGCTGCTGGTGCCACACCTGTACTTCTGGAAGAGCGCCAAATGGGTGCGCGGCATCCAGGTGGACCGCCGCGACGAGCCGGGCTTCTGGGAGAGCTTTGGCTACCACAACCGCGGAGACCCGTGGCTTGAGCAGCGCTACGCGGGCGACTGAGTTCACGAGGCCGGTCCGCTGGCAGCTCGCGACGGTCGCTGACGCGATCGCCGAGGCGGAGGGCGCGCGCACGCTGGTCCTCGATCTGCCCAACTGGCCCGGCCACCTGGCCGGCCAGCACGTGGACGTCCGCCTCACCGCCGAGGACGGCTATCAGGCCGAGCGCAGCTATTCGATCGGCTCGCCGCCCGAGGACGCGAGGCTGGCCCTCACGATCGAACTCCTCGAAGACGGCGAGGTGTCGCCCTACCTCGTGGACGAGGTGCGGGAGGGCGACATGTTCGAGGTGCGCGGCCCCATCGGCGGCTGGTTCACCTGGCAGGCGAGTGACGGCGGGCCGCTGCTGCTAGTGGCGGGTGGCTCGGGCATCGTGCCGCTGATGGCGATGATCCGCCACCGCGCAAACGTGCACAGCGAGGTTCCGACGCGCCTGCTCGTGTCCGCGCGCAGCCTCGAGGCGCTGCTCTACCGGGCCGAGCTCGACTCGCTCGCTTCGGCGGGCGACGGCCTGGAAGTGGTGACGACGCTCACGCGCGAGGCGCCCGACGATTGGACCGGCCACACCGGCCGCGTGGACGGCAACCTGCTGCGCGAGGTCGCATTTCCTCCGGACGAGCTGCCGCGCGTGTACGTGTGCGGGCCGACGCCCTTCGTGGAAAACGTGGCCGAGAGCCTGGTCCGGCTGGGCCACGACCCGGCCCTTGTGAAGACGGAACGCTTCGGTCCCACGGGAGGCACAAAATGATCGAGACCCAGAGACACCTCGACGGTAACGCCGTAGCCGGCCTGCTCGCGCAGGTGTTCAACGCCGACATGACGAGCGCGATGTGCACCTGCGGCACCTGCGGCAACACGAGCCCGCTTGCGATGGCCATGGTCTACCCGGGCGGGCCCGCACACGTCCTACGCTGCGCGGTGTGCGACTCGGTGGTGATGAAGATGGCCGAGCTGCCGGGCCGCATCGTGCTCGAAGCGAGCGGCGTGATGCGCATGCAGTTCAGCGATGCGTCCTGACCTGGATCTTCCCGCCCTCGACCGTCAGCTGAACCGTGCCGTCCCGATCGGTGCGGTAGACGTGCGGCACGGCAACGTTCAGAGCCGCGAGCGTGGACGGTCGCGGGTGGCCATAGAGGTTGTGCGCGCCGACCTCGATCGCGGCGATCTGCGGGCGTAAGCGCCTCAGCACCTGAGGCAGCCCCGGATCGGCGCTGCCGTGGTGCGACACCTTCATCGCCTCGACACGTCGGAGCGGCAGCGGCAGGATCGCGTCGCTCTCGGCGTCCGCTGAGAGCCAGAGGTCGAAGCTCCCCGAGCTCACGATCGCCGCAACGCCGCGCGGGTTCGGGTCCGAGGGCCGCGGCGCGCCCGGCGGAAGCGGCTTCGGGTTGAGGAGGCGAATCGTGAGCGCACCCGCGTGAAGCACCTGCCCGGCCCGCGCGGCCACGTGCCGGATGCCGCGCCGGTCGGCTTCAGCGATCAGGCGGCGGTAGTCGGGGTCGCTCGTGCCGTCGCCGTTCTCGAGCAGCAGGCCGGTCGGGATCCGCTGCAGCACCTCGTGCAGACCGCCCTGGTGGTCGCGCGACTGGTGCGTCGACACCATCAGGCTCAGGCGCCGCACGCCCAGGCGCCGCAGTTTGAGGGCGACGCGCGCCTCGGGCGGGCCGCCGTCGAACAGGACCGCCGTTCCATGCGGGTCCTGAATCAGCGTGGCGTCACCCTGGCCGATGTCGAGGAAGGAGACGGTCAGGTGGCGCGGCGGGCGCGCCGGCCCTGTCGCCACGTACACGACACCTACAAGCGCGAGCGCGGCGGCGACGGCGGCCAGCCGGCGCTCCCGGCGCGGGAGCCGCCGCCACTCGGCGGCCCCGGCGCGCAATCGAGGCTCGGCGCGGTGCGCGAGTCGCCACGCGCCGACGCAGGCGGCCGCAAGCGCGGCATAGACCCCGGCCAGGGCCGGCGCCGACGCGAGGCCGAGCTCCAGCCGGGCCCCCGGCGCACCGGAGAACCAGCGCGCGACGAGCTCGATCCATCCGAGCGCGAGCGTGGTCGCCTGCCCGATCGCCGCCTGGACTGCGTCGGGCGCGAAAGGCGCGAGCGCGACCTGCACCATGCCAAGCCACATCGCCGGCGCCACCGCGGGGAGCGCCGCCAGGTTCGCGACGAGCGACCAGGCGGGCAGCGAGCCGAAGTGGAACGCAGCGAGAGGCAGCGTTGCGAGCGTCGCGGCGACGGTCGCGCCGATGCCCTCGGCGAGCGCGTGCGGAAGGGGCGCGAAGACGCGGCGCAGCGGCGAGCCGAGAAGGAGCAGTCCGGTCACGGCGGCGAACGACAGCTGCCACCCGGGATCGCCGCCTACCCGCGGGTTCACGAGCAGCGTCGCGGCGGCGGCAAGCGCGAGCGCGTACCAGCGAGAGGCCGGCCGCCCCGCGAGCAGCGCCAGCAAGCCTGCGGCGCCCATCGCGCCGGCGCGCTGGAGCGACGGCTCGCCTCCTGCCAGCGGCACGTAAACGGCGATGAGGCAGAGCAGCACGACCGCACGGGCGCGGATCCCAAGACCCGCCGCCGCGAGCACCGGCAGCGCCAGCGCGCCGAGCAACACCACGTTCTGACCGCTCACGGCGAGCAGGTGACCGAGGCCCGCGCGGCGGAAGTCGTCCTTCAGCTCCGGCGAGATGCGCTCGTCCTCTCCGAGCACCATCCCGGCGGCAAGCGCGGCGCGCTCGCCGCTCACGCCCTGCGCGAGCGCGTGCTCGGCGCGCCGGCGCAGCGTGTCGATGCCGCCGGGGCGGCCGGGGAGCGGCCGAAGCGACTCGAGCTCGAGCGCGTAGGCGATGCCACGGCGGCGCAGGTACGCGCCGTAGTCGAACGAGTCGCCCGGCGAGCGGCGCGGCCTGATCACAAGCCCCGCGACCGCGGCGCGCGCGCCCCGTCTAAGCCGCGTGTTTACGTCCGAGCGGGCGAGCAGCCGTGCGCCTCGCGCGGCACCCGTGATGACCCTCGCCTCGGCGCTCCAGCCGCCGAAGCGGCCGGGCCGAGGCGCCTCGACGAGCTCTACCGTCGCGGCGAGGCGCTGACCCGAGCGGAGATGGGCCGCCGGTGCGTCGATCGCGTGTAGCCGAGCCGAGCCAGCGAGCCCGCCCGCCACGAGGGCTGCGGCGGCCATCGCGGCGAGCCGCCTGTCACCAGCGGCCGAGAGCGCAGCCGCTCCGACCAGCGCGAGGAGTGCGAGGACGATTGCCTGCCGGCATGCGAGCAGCCCCGCACTGAAGGCGACGACGAGGCACAGGTGCGGGCGCGAGCGGAGCTCGAAGAGCGCCTTCTGCAGCGCGGCGTCCGGCATCCGCGCGACGCTACGGCGGCCGGGCTCACGGCACTGGAACGAGCGTTACAACTCCGGCGCGGCGATCCGCCGCGCGGGCTGAGCGACTCCGAGTGTCGCTACGCGGCTTGCTTGTGCGCAGGCTTGGGTGCGTGGCACGCCGAAGCGTGGATTGCACGCGGCTTGCCATGGCGGTAACTCGCCAGGATTCGGTCGCCCGGCTTGAGCTGGGCGTGGCAGATCCCGCAGCAAAGCTCTGCAAAGCGGCTGTCCCGCTCAACCAGAAGCATTCTGCGCCTCCCTGTGGTGAATACGCCTCACTGCCATATCGCAGACCTTAGGACTCTGTTCGGCGGAAAGCGGGTGCTTCCTTGATGTCCCCAGAATGCGGTACACGTTCTATGCCCTATCACAAGAATGACGAAACCGTCATGAAATTGGCATTAATGTATGCGCAACAGACCATTTCCCTTCGCAAAATGGTCGGTAATCGTTCCTCTCACGGCGTGACGGCGCTTCGCAGGGCGGCCAACCGCTTGTCGCCGATCCCCTCCACCTGACCGAGCTCCTCGATCGAGCGAAAGCCGCCGTGCGACTGGCGGTAGGCCACAATTCGCTGAGCGAGCGCCGGCCCGATGCCCTCCAGGCCGTCGAGCTGCTCGACCGTCGCGGTCGAGAGGCTTATCGGTCCGGTGGTTGCGGACGTCGGTCCGCCGGCCACGGCTCCCGCAGCCGCCGCTCCCAGCTTCGGCACCACGATCTGCTGCCCGTCGTGCACGCGCGCGGCGAGGTTCACGCCCGTGAGGTCGGCTCCACGGCCGAGGCCACCGGCGCGAGCTACGGCGGCCGCCACACGCGCGCCGGTGGGAACTCGGTACAGGCCCGGCCTTCGAACCGAGCCGACGACCGCGACATAGACCCTCGCCGGCGGCTCCCGCGCCGGCCGTGCGCGGCTCGGCGCCGCCGCGCCGGGCCCGTCGAACTTCACCGACGCCTCCGACGCGCCGGCGCGGTCCCCGAGCAGCCGCCAGCCGGCAAACAGCACGAGCAGCGCGATCGCACCCCACACGACCAGCCTCAGCCTGTCGCTCTCGTCCATGGCGGGAACCTACGAATGCCCGTGTGACGGGTGGGTTACGTGTGCGCCCGCTTAGGATCGGGCGCGTGAAGGTCCACCGCTACAACGCTCACGCGCATTGGCGCGGCTCGACGGGCGCGGGCTGGGAGCACTACTCCCGCGCTCACGAGGTGAGCGCACCGCCCGCTGAGCCGGCGCTGACCGTGACGACCGGCGAGGCGAAGGGCGACCCGCGCCAGCTGAACCCGGAGCAACTGCTCTTGATAGCGGCGTCGACCTGCCAGCTCCTGTGGTTCCTGCACCTCGCGTCCAAGGCGCGCATCGACGTGGTCGAGTACCGAGACGAGGCGGAGGCCGAGATGCACCAGGACGACAAGCCGGTCC
>DASVXS010000062.1:0-9129 GCA_036392575.1 Thermoleophilaceae bacterium
GTTCGAGTCCGACAGTCGGCTCTCTCAGAAAGGCCCGCAAAGGCGGGTCTTTTCCGTGCCGGGACCGCCGCCGCCGAGGCCCGGAGACGGCTCCTGGGCACACTATTGGGCAACACGAGCCTCCGCCGCCGCGCTCCCTAGGGTCGTCCCCGTGAGCAAGAACGGCCGCAACGTCCACGTCGAGCCGTGGGAGCGGCAGGTCGGTGAGCCCGCCGAGCGCTGGGAGGCGTTCAGCGTCTACCGGGACCAGCTCGTCAATACCTGTGACCCCGAGCCTGTGCTCGACGCGCGGATCTGATGGACCGCAACGTCGAAGGCAGAGGTTCCATTGGTGACCGGCCAGGCCCGTCGGCGCTGCGACGCGTCGCACGATCCATGCATACGGTCAGGAGAACGGCGTGTGCGCCGGTCTCGAGCGGAGTCGCGCGGGTGCGATCGCGGTCATCTCGTCAGGTGCTTTGCAGGGCGGCGAAGGCGACTGTGGCGATCAGGCACCAGAGCTCGAT
Organism: Thermoleophilaceae bacterium; assembly: GCA_036392575.1. Taxonomy (GTDB): domain Bacteria; phylum Actinomycetota; class Thermoleophilia; order Solirubrobacterales; family Thermoleophilaceae; genus JADGHQ01. The sequence goes on from DASVXS010000062.1 coordinate 507, forward strand.
CGCGGTGGCCATCCAGTGGGTCTCATCGCGGCGCATACGCATCTCCTTTAGACGGTCGCGAACTGCTCGGCGTGTACCTGTTCGCGAGCGACGCCCAGCCGGTCGAGCCCCTGAAGAACGGGGGCGAGCATTGCTGGCGGCCCGCAGACGAAGATGTCGGCGCGGTGTGGGTCGCAGGGGAGGTGGCGCTGGAGCAGCTCCAGGTCGATGAACCCGGTCTCGCCCGCCCAGCCCACCGCCGGCTCGGTGAGGACATGGACGACGCGCAGCGCGAGCCGGCGCTCAAGGCGCTCGAGCTCCTCGCGGAAGATGATCTCTTCCCAGCGCAGGCTGCCGTAGAGGAGCAGCATCGGCCGGCGATCGCCGGCTTCGGCGGCACTGCGGAGCAGACTGACGATCGGGGTTATGCCGATGCCGCCCGCGATGAACACGAGACGTTCAGCGCCGGGCCGCGGCCGGTAGGAGCCGTGCGGCCCGTCGACCATCACGCGCGTGCCGGGCGCGAGCTGCGCGATCCGGCGGCTGAAGCCGCCATAGGCCTTGATCGTGAACATGGGCCGCTCCGGACGGCTGGCGCTGGAGGCGTACGAGAAGGGGTGCTCGGCGAGCGCGTGCGGCGCGTCGGCCAGCTTCAGCCAGGCGAACTGTCCCGGCCGGAAGGCTCGGCCGCGGTGCCCTTCCGCGCGCAGCGCCAGCGTGGTGGCGCCGCCGCGCTCGGGCACCAGTCGCTCGATCAGGTAGGGGCGCCCGGCCAGCCGCCGCGGGCGCAGCAGCCGAAGCTGGACCACGGCCAGAACCGCCAGCGCGGCCAGCGCGGCCACCGTAAGGCCGGCGGGCGAGCTCAGGTAGCGACCGACACCGAGCGCGTGCAGAATCGCCAGCGCCAGCGCAGAGAGCCCCAGCAGGAGGTGCAGGCCGCGCCAGCGCGCGTAAGAGAGCCGCAACCGCCGGCGCAGAACGGAGCTGGCGACAAGCGCCGCCAGCGCCGCGGACGAGGCAAATGCCGCCCGCGCCCGCCAGGGCGCCCCGAGAAGATCGAACAGCGCCAGGTTTGCGGGCGTGCCGACGACCACGAGCGCCACGTGCGCGACGATCGCGGCCACCAGCAGGTCGGCCAGGCGGCGGTGTAAACGGATCGCAACCTCCGCCCCCAACCACGCCGTCACGGGGCGCACTCGCGCCGGCAACAGCAGCTGGAGCGCGAGCACCGACAACGCCACGATCCCGAAACCCGACCCCAGCTCGATCACGAAGCCACGCCCCGATGGCGGCGAGCCGACCAGCGCCACCGCCAACGGAAGCGTGGCTGCCCCCGCGAATCCCGCAACCCACAAACCCTTGACAGAGCGCGGCACGTGCGGCCGAGCAGCAGGAAACCGGCCCGGCCGGCCTGGCTCGCCACGTGGGCCCGTATCGATCACGCCGCTGCCTTCTTCAGAACAGAGACGCGGGCCCTACAAGTGGCCTGCCTGTAGCGCAGCGCATTAAGCCGGCTCGCGTGTGCAGCAGACCACAGACCGCTTCCGTCGCGGGCCGAGCCGGTCCCGATCTGCTGCTCAATGTGGGCAAGCTCGAGTTCAGCCAGGTGAAGCTCGTCGCGTGTTGTGGCTTCCTGCGCCATCATGGGGCCAACGATCGCGCCCGGTGGTCCGGTCCGGTATGGGGCAAATCCCGCAATCGCCCCCGCCCCGTTACCGCGGCCTCACGGCTCCTCGATCCCCTTGCCCAAATGGCGCAAGGGCCGGGAATACCCGGCCCTCGCATTCGCGTCCCACGGCGTGGTAAATCAACCGACCTTGAAGCTCCCCTTCAGCGGGATCGGGTGGTGGACCTCATGTCAGGACCCGATCCTGAAACGTCTCGCGCACGACGTTCGAGATGGGCCTAAGGCCACCGGCCGGGACGGTGACACCCTCACCGGCTGGCTGCGGGCCGGGCGCCGCAGGCGGTCGAGCGAGCGCGGGCAGTCGTGTTTGATGCATGAGGGTGAGCTCCTTTTGTTGTGGCGGGCCACCCGCCCCGTCGGCCGCCTCGAACGGTGTTGCACCTTGCGGGCCTGGGGGCATACGCTCGCCACCGGAGATTCCATGACGACGGCTGATTCGCAGCGGGCCGGCTCGCTTGTCGGACGTGCGCGCGAGCTCGCCGAGCTCGAGCAGACACTCGACCGAGTGGAATCCGGCACCCACTGGGCGATCGAGATCGTCGGCGAGCCGGGAATCGGCAAGTCGCGGTTGATTGCCGAGCTCGGTCGGATCGCGGAGGCACGCGGATATCTGGTGCTCGACGGCCGCGCGGCCGAGTTCGAGTCGGACATCCCTTTCGGGGTGATAGTCGACGCCCTGAACGACTACGTCGGGTCGCTCGGGCCGGCGGTACTGCGCGGGCTCGAAGCCGGTGTCGTGCAAGAGCTCGCGTTGATCCTCCCCTCGCTGTCGACGCTATCCGGCGAGCAGGTGGGGCCGCGGGCGCAGACGGAGCGCTATCGGGTCCACTATGCGATCCGCGCCTTGCTCGAGCTGCTTGCCAAGCGTCAGCCGGTGCTACTCGCTATCGACGATGTCCACTGGGCGGATGCCGCCTCATTCGAGGTAATGGCGCACCTCCTGCGCCGCTTCCGCGGACCTATGCTTGCGGCTTTCGCGTTTCGTTACGCGCCAGCGCGACTGGTCGGGGCGCTCGAGGCGACCGCGCGGGCCGGCTTCGGAAGCCGGTTGGAGCTTGCCCCGCTGAGCGCCGCAGAGGCGGCGACGTTGCTGGATCCGGATCTCGACGGCGCGACCCGTGACGCGCTCTACCTCGAAAGCGGGGGCAACCCGTTCTATCTCGAGCAGCTCGCGCGGGGCCCAACCGGTCGCAGTCCTGCGGCGTCCGGGCGGGGCGAGCGCCTCGGCGAGGCGTGGGAGCCGCCCCCGGGCGTGGTCGCCGCAATCGACCAGGAGCTGGATCGTCTCAGCGCGGGCCAAAGGCGCACGCTGGACGCGGCCGCGGTCGCTGGCGACTCCTTTGACCCCTTGCTGGTCTCCGCGATTGCGGAGCAGGACGAGCCGACGGCGCTGGCGGCGCTCGACGGGCTGATCGAGGTCGGTCTTGTCCGACCCACAGCCGTGCCGCGCAGCTTCCGCTTCCGACACCCGATCGTGCGCAGGGCCGTGTACGACGCGTTGCCGGGCGGCTGGCGGGTGGGAGCGCACGCGCGCGCGGCAGCCGGCCTCGCCTCGATTCACGCCTCGGGGAGCGAGCTGGCGCACCATGTCGCTCGCTCGGCCAGCATCGGAGACGAGCACGCGATCTCGCTGCTCATCGACGCGGCTCGCGCCACCGCTGCACGGGCTCCGCTGACGGCGGGACAGTGGCTTCTCGCGGCGGCGAGGCTCGTGCCCAGCGGGGATTACGAGCGTCGCGTTCGCCTCCTTGGGGAGGCGGGCGCGTCACTCACCTCAGGGGGCGGGTTCGATGACGCGTTGACGTCGCTGGACGAGGCCCTCTCGCTTGCCCACCCGGATTCAACCGGCGTTCGCGCCGGCCTGATCGCCAACCGCGCCGAGGCGAGGCGCCGGGGCGGCCGTCCTTTCGACTCCCGTGGCGAGCTCGAGCGGGCGCTCGAGTCACCGGCCGGGCCCGAGGGGCCGACGGCCATTGCCGCTCGACTCGAGCTCGCGATGGATCGATACTGGTACGCCGATTTCGCCGCGGTTCATGAGCATGCCGCCCAAGCGTTGGTCTTCGCCCGAGAAGACAGGGATCCCCTCCTCATCTGCCTCAGTGCGGCGCTCGATAGCCTCGCGAGCAGCTCGCGCAACCTCGCCGATGACGCGTTCGCGCAGTTCCGCGATGCGCAGGCAGCTTACGCCGCTCTTCCGGATGAGCAGTTGGCGGAGCGGGTCTACCTCTGCCACTACATGAGTGAGGCGGCGCTTCGCTTGGAGCGTTCCGACGATGCCCTGGCCCACCACCGCCGGGGGTCCGAGGTCGCACGGATGACCGGCCAGGATGCCACGTCGCACTCCTGGCCCGGGCTCGCGGTCTACGCGTTGTTGTTGAAGGGGGAGCTGAACGAGGCGGCGCGCGTTGCGGCAGGCGCCATCAACACTGCGGACCTGGCGAGGGACGACTGGAAGATGATCTGGGTGCTGGCGGCGGACGCGCTCGCGAGCCTATCGACCGGGCAGAACGAGCGGGCGCTCGCCAGCGCGCGCGAGATGATCACGCGGGCCGAGCGAAGTCATCCCGGCACCTCCCTGAACGGCCTAGCGCGCGTGCAGCTCGCCGCCGCCCTGGCAGCCGCCGGCGACCCGGCCGGCGCGCACGCCGAGCTCGTCGGGCTGGACTCCGAGCAGAGTCGCTGGCTGCTCGACCTGAATTGCGGCCAAGGGTGGGAGGTGCTCATCGGCGCACGGCTCGCCGCCGGCGATGTCGCCGCCGCAGGTGACGCTGCTGCCACAGCAGAGTCGCGAGTGAATTCCACTCGGCTGCAGCAGCGGACGGCCGCCTTGCGTAGCGCCCGCGCCTCGGTAATGCTCGCCTCGGGCGACGCGCATGCGGCCGCCGAGGCAGCAGAGGCGGCGGTTCAGATTGCGGAGCGGACCGGAAATCCGGTTCTGACCGGCCGCTGCCTGAGCCAGGCCGGGGCCACGCTCGCCGCTGCGGGCCAGCGCGAGAGGGGAGCCCGACAGCTCGAGCGTGCCGAGCGGACGTTGTCGGCGTGCGGGGCGGTGCGCGAGGCGGACGCCGCCGCACGCGAACTCCGGCGCCTCGGCCGCCGCGTCCCGCGCCGGGCGCGGCCGAACCGCGGCGTGGGATTGGCGGCCCTGAGTCCGCGCGAACGCGAGGTAGCAGAAGAGGTGGCCGCGGGCAAGACCAACCGCGACGTCGCGGCCACGCTTTTTCTCAGCGAGAAGACGATAGAGAGCCACTTGGTCCGGATCTATTCCAAGCTCGACGTGCACTCACGGTCCGCGCTAACCGCCATCGTCGCTCGGCAGAGAGGCGCCGCCGACAGGGCGGCCGGCCGCCACAGCTGACCGGACCTTGAGGCCCGACCCACCCCGGATTGGGGGTGCGATTCCAGGGTTCGCCCCGTACCGCGGTCGCACGCCGCTTGCGAGCCTTGGCGCATGCCCACCTTCATCCTCTGTCACGGCCATCGACCCGAGGAATGTGCGATAGCGGTCGCCGCCTGGCGGGGATTTCGCAGCCCGCTGCGTCACGGGCGCCCCCTTGGCTCGTGCGTAACTGGGGGACATCGGCTGTGGTGGACGGTCGAAGCCGCTGACGAAGCCGCCGCGCTGGGACAGCTTCCGCCCTACGTGGCCGAGCGAGCCATGGTCGAGCAGGTCCGCGAGGTGCCGCTGCCATGAGCGGAGCAAGCCGAGCCTCGTTCGAGTCCGTCGCACTTCAGCTCGCCCCCGCGGAGCGCCCTGCCACCAAGTCCGTGGGGCCGTCCGAGCAGGGCCTGCACGTCTGCCCCGGCTGCGACTCGAAGCTCGTCTACCCGACCTCATGGGAGGAGTGCCCAGACAACCGTTGGTATCTGACGCTCCGCTGCCCGGAATGCGAGTTCACGAGCCTAGGGGAATTCGAGCAGAGCGCGGTCGATGAGCTCGAGCTAGAGCTCGAACGCGGCGACGCCGACCTCGCCGCCGACTTGTCCCTCTTCATCCAGGCGAACATGGTCGACTTCGTCAATCGCTTCGTCCGCGCGATCGGCGCGGACGCAATTCAACCGATGGACTTCTGACATGGAGCCGCGACGTGCGGGAACGCTTTGCAGACCACGGGCGTCCTCGTCTAAGCCGCTGACAGCGACACACCGGGAGCAAGACATGCACCAGATGCGACACATCAAGAGCCACACTCCGGCGGGCATGACGGCGCCCACGTACCGGATCAATCGTCCCCGGCGCCACTCGGCGATCCGCCGCTTCGCCGGCTACGGCATCGTCAGGTGAGGTCATCGCAGCGATCGACTATCACGTCTGAGAAACCAGGGACACGACGACGCAACGACTCCTCAATCCCGGTCCGCGAACGGGGCGGCATGTGGGCAACGCCTGGGCAACGTCACAGCCGGGAATCGCCGGGGAACGCGTCCGCCCGTGGAACCACAGAAAGCCCCCACTAGCGAGCAAAAGGGGACCAGCCGGGAACACCCGGGAACGGTGCCACTAGATGGTAAGGAACGGGTCATCGGTTCAAGTCCGATAGTCGGCTCTCTCAGAAACGGCCGCCCTGCCGAAAACCCATGCCCTGAGCGCAGATCGGACGCGATCCGACCGCGCTAGACTGACACTTGACCTCGCGCTCCGGGCGGGGTCTTCGTTCGCCCGGGGTGCATACACCGCCGAGAGGGAGCAATGGCTCGCGGAGACGTTCGAATTGGGGTTACGCTCGCGTGCGAGGAGTGCAAGCGACGCAACTACCAGACTGAGAAAAGCAAGCGGAACGATCCAAACCGGATCGAGCTGCGCAAGTACTGCCCGTGGTGTGGCAAGCACACGCCCCACCGCGAGACCCGCTGACGCGCAGCTCGTCGCGCGTCCCGCCTGAGCATCCGTCATGGCACGCAATCGTCAGAGGGCCAAGCAGCGCCAGGCCGAGCGCCGCGCCGCGCGCATAGCGCAGGCCGGCGCCGACACGGCGCCGCCGCTGCCTGAGAACCCCGACCCTGAGCTGGTCGAGGAGGCCGCGCATCTCGCGGCCGGCGCGCCGCCGGAGGACGAGGGCCGCAGCGACACCGTGCTCGAGGAGCCGTCCTTCGAGGAGGAAGAGGAGATCCTCGGCGAGTCCGAGGCGCACGGGCGCGAGCGTGCGCTCGAGCGGGATGGACGCTCCCACCGCAGGCACGGTAGAGTCATCGCCTTCCTGATAGCCGTCTGGGCGGAGCTCAAGCGCGTCCAATGGCCGGACCGGCAGACGCTCACCGTCCTCACCGGCGTCGTGTTGCTCTTCGTCCTGATCATGGGCGGCTATCTCGGGCTACTGGACGCAGCGTTCTCGCGCCTGATCCAAGCCATCCTCTAACACAGACTTTCGAGAAGGACACAGATGTTTCGCTGGTACGCCGTCAACACCTACTCAGGACACGAGAAGAAGGTCAAGCAGAACCTCGAGCACCGCGTGGTTTCGCTTAACCAGGGCCGCAACGTGCGCCAGATCGTGATCCCCACCGAGCAGGTTTCCGAAGTGAAGGACGGCCAGAAGGTGCAGACCGAGCGCCGCACCATGCCGGGCTACGTGCTCGTGAACATGGACCTCAACGAGGACTCCTGGACGCTCGTGAAGGGGACCCCCGGCGTCACCGGTTTCGTGGGTCCGCAGAACAAGCCGGTTCCGCTCAGCCAGGGCGAGGTGGACCGGCTGCTCAACCGCGAGGTCGCCGAGCGCCCGCGCACGCGCGCGCAGTTCTCGATCGGCGAGTCGGTCAAGGTCGTCTCCGGCCCGCTGTCCGACTTCTCGGGCGAGATCTCGGAGATCAACGAGGACGGCGCCAAGCTGAAGGTGCTGGTATCTATCTTCGGTCGCGAGACGCCGGTCGAAGTGGGCTTCGACCAAGTGAAGAAGATCTAGCCGTGGCGAAGAAGGTTCTGACACTCATCAAGCTGCAAGTTCCGGGCGGTGCGGCCAATCCGGCTCCGCCGGTCGGCCCTGCGCTGGGCCAGCACGGGGTCAACATCATGGAGTTCTGCAAGGCGTTCAACGCGCAGACCCAGGACCAGAACGGCCGCATCATCCCGGTCGAGATCACGGTCTACGAGGACCGCTCGTTCACCTTCATCACGAAGACGCCGCCGGCCGCCGTGCTGATCAAGGAGGCCGCCGGGCTCGACAAGGGGTCAGCCGAGCCGAACCGCACGAAGGTCGCGAGGATCACCCCCGACCAGGTGCGCCAGATCGCCGAGACCAAACTCCAGGACCTGAACGCGCGCGACCTCGACGCCGCGTCGAAGATCATCGAGGGCACCGCCCGCTCGATGGGAGTGGAGGTCGGCTGATGCCCAAGCACGGCAAGAAGTACCGCGAGGCTTACGAGAACGTCGACCGCGAGCGCGACTACGAGCCGAACGAGGCCGTCTCCCTCGTCAAGTCGCTGCAGCGCGCGGCCTTCCCTGAGACCGTGGAGGTGCACATTCGCACCGGCCTGAACGTACGCCACGCGGATGAGCAGCTGCGCGGCACGATCACGCTGCCCCACGGCGGGGGGCGCGACGTGACGATCGCCGTCTTCGCCAAGGGCGACAAGGCGCGCGAGGCGCAGGACGCCGGCGCCGACGTGGTCGGCGACGAGGATCTCGCCAAGCGTGTCGAGGAGGGCTTCACCGACTTCGACGTCGCGATCGCCACGCCGGACATGATGCCCGTGGTGGGTCGCCTCGGCCGCATCCTCGGTCCCCAGGGCAAGATGCCGAACCCGAAGGTCGGTACGGTCACGAACGACGTCGCGCAGGCGGTCGAGGAGTCGAAGGCCGGCAAGGTCGAGTACCGCACCGACCGCTCGGCGATCGTGCACCTCGCGATCGGCAAGACCGACTTCGAGGAGCGTGCACTGCTCGAGAACTATGCGGCGCTGATCGACGAGATCGTCCGAGCGAAGCCGGCCGCGGCGAAGGGCCGCTATCTGCGA
>DASVXS010000063.1:0-2043 GCA_036392575.1 Thermoleophilaceae bacterium
AGCTCGATCGCGTGGAGCAGGTGCGGCGGCAATTCCCGGGCGTCGGCTTCGTGGGCGTGGTGAGCGGCGACGACCGCGCGAAGGTGGCGAAGATCGTGCGCGAGCGCGGCCTGCGCTACCCGGTCGCGGTCGATCACGACGGCGAGCTCGTGAACGTCTACGGCATCGGCGTCTGCCCGGCGACGGTGTTCGCGAAGCCGGGGGGCAAGGTGCTGGTGACGAAGCTGGGCAGGTTGACGGATCAGCAGCTGAGCGCGCAGGTGCGCGCGCTGCTGAAGGCGTCGTGAGCGAGCCGGCGATCGAGCGCGGCTGGGTCGCAGCGCCGCTGCGCGACGAGTTCCCGTTCTTGGGACTCATGCACGTGACGCTCGATGTGCGGCCCCGCAAGAGCCCGCCCGAGGTGCGCGAGCGGCTGCGGGAGATGAGCAACCGCTTCACCGGTGGGAGGGCCGTGCAGCTCCGCCGCGAGCCCGTGCCGTGGGCGTACCGCGTCTTCTTCCGCCAGATCGGGATCGATCCCGACCATCGGCGCACGCCCCCCGAGGAGGCGGCGCTCGAACGCTTGCGCGCAGGCGGCTTCCAGACGCGCAACCTCGTCGACGACGCGCTGCTGATCGCCACGGTGGAGACCGGCGTGGCGCTCGCGGCGTTCGACGCCGACCGCGTGCAGCTTCCGATCGGCCTGCGCCTCGCCGAGTCCGGCGAGCGGCTCGGCGGCGACGGCCGCGACGTCCCGGCGGGCCAGATCGTGATCGCCGACCAGCTCCGCCCGCTCGCGGTGCTGTTCGCCGACATGTCGGACGGGGTCGGAGTCACGCCGGCCTCGCGGCGCATGCTGATCGCCGCGATCCGTGTGAAGGGCGTGCCCGAGATCAGCGTGGACGAGGCGCTCTGGACCGTCACGGAGGTAGTGACAGGTGGATGAGGGGTACCAAGTTGGGTGGTACGATCGAGGCAACGAGTGGGGAGGAAAGCGCCGTGCCCGAGCTGATGCAGCAACACGCGCCGACGCAGACACCCGGTTTCCTGATTCAGCCGGGGATCGACGAGCGCGACGCCCGGCGGACTCTTCTCGACCAGATCGCTCGGCTCGAGGGCGAGTTGGCGTCGCTTTTCTGCGCCGCCTTCCCGCGCCCGGGCTTCGACTGGCGTGTGAACTCGCGCGGCGGGCCACGCATCCTCTCGCTGGGGGAGCTCGAGCGGGTGCGCGACGAGCTCGCGGCGAAGCTCCAGCAGAACCGCCGGGAGCTCTCCGAGCGCACCTGGATCGAGGAGGCGAACCGGCGTCGCATCGAGCAGATGCTGCTCGATCCTGCCGCGCACAAGTGGGAGCGCGTGCGCAACACCGACATCGGCGAGCAGGGTTGCAAGCAGTGGCACGTGCTGCCGCGCTACGGCGTCATTGGCATGCTGATGGGGTGGTGGCGCGTGAAGATCTCCTCCGGTTGTCCGTTAGCCAGGGGGCGCGGCCGGCGGCCGTGACCCCGTTCCGGGCAGATGGGTAGGCGAAGCCGCAAGCGCGCCTCGGCCGGTACCGGCCCAGAGGCCGTCTCGACGACGGGGTCGACGCGCGCCGAGCGCGACGCCGCGCGCAGCCGCCGCGCCCAGGCCCTCGAGCGCGGAGAGGCACCCGGCCGCCCGCACCGCGTGAGCGCGCGGCCCCGCACGCGGCCGAAGCCGCCGGCGCCTTGGGGCTCGTTCCCCCTAAGCGAGCTGGTCATCCTCCTCGGGATCGTCTTCGTGATCGCCGGGCTCGTGGTCTGGGGCGACCGGGGCCGCACGCTGCTGGTGGCTGGCATGGTGCTCGGCTCGCTCGGCGGGCTCGAGGTGTCGATCCGCGAGCACTTCGCCGGCTACAAGTCGCACACGACGCTGCTGGCCGCGAGCACCGCCGTGCTGTCGATGATCCTCGTCTCGGCAATCGGCGGCGCGAGCGGGCTCGCCGTCCTGGGTATCGTCGTGGCCGTGGGCGTGCTTGTGTTCGTGCTTGCGTTCTGGGGCTTCCGCCAGGCCTTCATGCGCCGTTCGGGCGGGCTCGGGTTC
>DASVXS010000064.1:0-12704 GCA_036392575.1 Thermoleophilaceae bacterium
CGCTGACCGGCGTAGGCAACTACCGCACGCTGTACGAGCGGCTCGCCTACGAGATCGCCCGGCACGAGCGCCACAACCGCCGCTTCGTGCTCACGCTGCTCGATCTCGACCGCTTCAAGCAGGTGAACGAGGAGCACGGGCACCTCGAGGGCGACCGCGTGCTTCGCGAGGTCGGCCGCGTGCTCGCCTTCAGCGTGCGCGAGCAGGACACGCTCGCACGCCAGGGCGGCGACGAGTTCTCGGTGCTCGCCCCTGAGGCCGACGCAAGCGACGCCGAGCAGCTCGCAGCTCGCCTGAGCGCCGCGCTCGCCTCGATCCAGGTCGACGGTCGCCCGCTCACCGCCAGCATCGGCTGGGCCGTGTTCCCCGAGGACGGCGTGAGCCCGGACGCGCTCGTGGCGCGCGCCGATCACGCGCTCCTCGCGGGCAAGCGCGACCGGCGCAGCCGCCAGTACGCGGTCTAGAGCGCGCCTCCAGCGGCCGGCGGCGCCGTCGGATCGCTGTCCTCGCGGCCCGAGTGCTCGCGGGCGATGAAGTCCTCCACGAGCATCGCGTTGTCGCGGCTGCGCTGCGCCACCGCGAGGAGCGCCGACATCGTGGCGACCTCCTCGACCTGCTCCTTGAGGAACCACTGGATGAACTGCTCGCTCGTGAAGTCGTTCTGCTCGCGGGCGACTTGGGCGAGCCGCTCGATCTGGTCGCTCACGCGCTTCTCCTGCTCGAGCGCGGCGGCGACCGGCTCGACGATGTCGGCGAACTGCGTGCGCGGGGGCTCCACGCCCGGCATCGTGACCTCCGCGCCCGCGTCGAGAAGGTACCGGACCATCATCATCGCGTGGTTCCGCTCCTCTACCGACTGGCGGTAGAAGAAGGTGGCGAGCTGGGGCAGCGTCTCGGCGTCGTAGTGGACGGCCATCGCGGCATACGACTGCGACGCGCCGAACTCGTTTCCGATCTGCTCGTTGAGAGCCTCGACGAAGCGTCCTGCGGGCATCCGACCTCCTGGAAAGACGATGGCGTGCGGGGATACGATCTCACGCGAATGCCGCCCGGGCGTCCTCACCCAACGGAGCGAAGCCGGTGCCGCTCGACCTGAGCGGCCAGCGGGCGCTCATCACGGGCGCCTCGGGCGGCATCGGGAACGCAATCGCGCGGGAGCTTCATAGCAGGGGCGCCCACGTGATCCTCAGCGGACGGCGTGCGGACGCGCTCGAGTCGCTGGCCGGCGATCTCGGCCCTCGTGCGGAGGTGATCGCGGCCGATCTCGCAGACGCCTTCGACGTGCGCTCACTACTCGAGCGAGCCGGCAAGGTCGACGTGCTCGTGGCGAACGCCGCGCTGCCGGGTTCCGGTGAGGTCGACAGCTTCTCGCCGGAGGAGATCGACCGGGCCATTGACGTGAACCTGCGCGCGCCGATTCAAATGGCGCGCGAGCTCGTGCCCGGGATGGTGGAGCGCGGGCGTGGGCATCTCGTGTTCGTGTCGTCGCTGTCCGGCAAGGTCGCCGCGCTGGGCACCAGCGTCTACAGCGCGACGAAGTTCGGGCTGCGCGGCTTCGCCTTCTCGCTGCACGAGGACCTGCGCGGCACAGGCGTGGGCGTCACGACGGTGTTCCCGAGCTTCATCCGTGGCGCCGGCATGTGGGCTGACACGGGGCTCGAGCTGCCAGCCGGCGTGCGCACGCGCACGCCCGAGCAGGTCGCAGCAGCCGTTGTCCGCGGAATCGACAAGAACGTCGCGGAGATCGACGTGGCGCCGGTCTCGCTGCGCCTCGGCGGCTGGCTGTTCGGATTCGCGCCCGGAGTGACGGCCGCGCTCTCGCGCCTCGGGGGCGGCCGCAAGCTCTCGGCCGCGACCGCGCGCGCTCAGCTCGGAAAGCGCTGACCTCGATCGAGCTGTTCGGGAAGCGGCGGCGGCCGCCGCTTAGGCAGCATTTCGTCGGGAAGCTCGCTTCCGCCCACCGAAACCGGACGTTTTGCGCGCCACACCCGCATTTCGTCGGTTGGCGTCTCGCCGAATCGCGGTTCCCGACCTTTCGCGCGTACGTGGCGGACAGCTCCGAGAAGGGCGGCCATTCCGCGACTCCGGAACCGCTATCGCGGTTTAGCCGGACACTGGCTGGGAATCACGGTCGTTGCAGGGGGAGCTTCTCGGACGCTGCGCGGGGGATTGGCGCGTCCACAAGGTTTTTCGAAACGGCTCTGGCGGGCGCGGCTGGTAGCTATGCGGGGGGAGCTAGCGATCCAGCCCCCGCCGGGGCCTGATGGCGTCGCCTGGCGGCGTCCTCGCCCCCTCGCGTGCAGAGCACGCCACGGGGGCTGCGTCCTTGCCATGCTCGCCCTCAGACCCCGGCGCCGCCGGGGCCCTCGGCCCTCAGTGTCCGTCTCGCTCCGGCGAGCGGCCGAACGGGGGATGAGATCCTGCTCGACCCCCTGTTATTGCTGCTGTTCGGGCCCCGGGCGTTGAGAGCTCGAACGAGTCGAAGGCCTCAGGACGCCGTCTTCAGCGCCGCGCGCACTATTCGGTTCTGCTCCGCGCGGTGCGCCGCCGGGTAGCCCTCGCCGGGGGAGGCGCGCAGCTCGCGGCCCACGTAGTCGTAGGCGATCGGGTCGGGCAGGATCTCGTCGAGGCGCGGCTTCATGAACGCGCGCGCGCCCATGTTCTTCGGCTCCTCCTGCACCCACACGACCTCGCGCAGGCTGGGGTAGCTCGCCATCAGCGCCTGGATCTCGCTCGCGGCGAACGGATAGAGCAGCTCAACTCGCGCGACCGCCACGTTGCGAGCGTTCGCGCGCTCCTCGTGGGAGACGAGGTCGTAATAGACCTTGCCGGTGCAGAGCACGAGGCGAGTGACCTCGTCGCGTGAGCCGGGAAGCGTCGCGTCGTCGATCACCGGCTGGAACGAGCCCTCGCTCAGGTCCTCGAGCTGCGAGGCGGCGGCCGGCAGGCGCAGCAGGCTCTTCGGAGTCATGATCACGAGCGGGCGCTCCTTCGACACCAGCGCCTGGCGGCGCATCAGGTGGAAGTACTGCGCGGGCGTGGTGCAGTTTGCGACGCGCATGTTGCCCTCGGCTGCCAGCTGTAGGAAGCGCTCCAGGCGGCCGCTCGAGTGCTCGGGGCCCGAGCCCTCGTAGCCGTGGGGAAGCAGCAGCGTGAGCCGGGACGACTGGCCCCACTTCGCAAGGCCCGAGGCGATGAACTGGTCGACGATCACCTGGCCCGAGTTCACGAAGTCGCCGAACTGCGCCTCCCAGAGCACGAGGGCCTCAGGGGCCTGCACGCTGTAGCCGTACTCGAAACCCAGGCACGCGGTTTCCGACAGTGGCGAGTTGTAAAGCTCGAACGGGACCGTGGCGTTCGGCAGATTCTGGATCGGCGTGTGGCGTTCGCCGCTCTTCGCGTCGTGGAACACCAGGTGGCGCTGACTGAACGTGCCCCGCTCGGAGTCCTGGCCGGTGAGACGGATCGGCACGCCCTGAGTGAGCAGCGACGCCCACGCGAGCGACTCCGCCTGCGCCCAATCGATGGCGCCGTCTGCGACGCCGTCGCGTCGCCGCTCGACCTGCGGCTTGAGCTTCCGGTGGATGTTGAAGCCCTCCGGCACCTTGAGCAGCTGCTCGTTCAGCGACAGGAGCTGCTCGGCCGGCACCGCCGTGCGCGGCTCGGCGCTCGCGGAGCGGTCGAGCTGGAACTCGCCGGTGTCCGGCCCGGGCGCGGCCATCGAGGCCTTCAGCTCGTTGTGCGCGTCGGCCACCGCCTGGTAGGCCGCCGTCGCCATCTGCTCGGCTTCCTCGGCGGTCACGACACCCTGCTCCGTGAGCAGCTCGGCGTAGATCTTCCGAACCGTCGGGTGCTTCTTGATCGCCTCGTACATCTGCGGCTGGGTGTACGCAGGCTCGTCGGTCTCGTTGTGGCCAAAGCGGCGGTAGCCGATCAGGTCGATCAGCGCGTCGCGGCCGAAGCGGTGGCGGAACTCCATCGCCAGCCGGACGGCGGCGATGCAGGCCTCGGCGTCGTCGGCGTTCACGTGGATGATCGGGATGTCGAAGCCCTTTGCGAGGTCCGACGCGTAACGGGTGGAGCGCCCCTCCCACGGATCGGTCGTGAAGCCAACTTGGTTGTTGGCGATGATGTGCAGCGTGCCGCCGGTGGCGTAGCCGGCAAGCGCCTGCAGGTTGAGCGTCTCGGAGACGACGCCCTGGCCGGGGAAGGCGGCGTCGCCGTGAATCAGCACGGGCAGCACGACGGTCGGATCGTGGTGCTCCTCGCGGCCCTTGCGGCTCGTCTGATCGGCGCGCGCGCGGCCCTCTACCACGGGGTTCACGTACTCGAGGTGGCTTGGGTTGTGCGAGAGCGAGACCGTCACGCCCTTGCCCTCGCGCGTCTTGTAGGTGCCCGAGGCGCCGTAGTGGTACTTCACGTCGCCGGTGCCCTCCTCGGGCTTGGCGGTGTCGGCGTCGAGCGAGCCCTCGCCCTCGAACTCCACGAGGATCGTCTCGTACGGCCGCCCGACGGTGTGCGCCAGCACGTTCAGGCGCCCGCGATGGGCCATGCCGATCAGCGTCTCGCGCGAGCCCGCCTCCGCGGACTCCTCGATCGTCTCGTCGAGCATCGGCACGAGCATGTCGAGCCCCTCCACCGAGAACTGCTTCTTGCCGAGGAACGCCTTGTGCAGGTAGGTCTCGAGCGCCTCCACCTGTGAGAGTCGCTCGAGCAGCGCGCGCTTCTCGTCGGCGGTCAGCGGCGTGCGGTGCTCGCCCGACTCGATCGTCTGGCGCAGCCATACGCGCTGCTCGTGGTCTGAGATGTGCTCGATCTCGTACGCGATCGTGCCGCAGTAGGTCTCCTGCAGGTGCGGCAGCGCGTCGGCGAACGTCTCACCGGGCACCGCCACGCGCAGCACCGACGCCGGGATCGCGCGCATCAGCTCGGGCGTGAGGTGCACTGTGGTGGGGTCGAGCGCCGGGTCGCCGACGGGTTCCGATCCCAGCGGGTCGAGCCGGGCGGAGAGGTGCCCGTGCATGCGGTGCGCCTTCACGATCGAGGTGGCCGCCTGCACTGCCTGGAGGAGCGCCTCGTCCGGCTTGCCGACGACGTCGGGCGTGACGGTCGACGGTGCGGGCTCGTCGGCGGTGACCGGGCCGGCGCCGTCGAGCGCGGGTGCGCCTGGGTCGACGCCCACCGATGCGAACACCGACTCGTAGAAGTTGTCGTCCCCCTGCAGCAGCTGGTCGATCCTGCGCAGGAATGCACCCGACTCCGCGCCCTGGATCACGCGGTGGTCGTAGGTGCTCGTCATCGTCATCACCTTGCTCACGCCAAGCTCGGTGAGCCGCTCGGGCGCAACCTGCTGCAGACCGGGCGGGTAGCCGATGGCGCCGGTGGCGACGATCGTGCCCTGGCCGGGCATCAGCCGCGGCACGGAAGCCACCGTGCCGATGCCGCCGGGGTTCGTGAGGCTGACGTTCGCGCCCTGGTAGTCGTCCGGCGCGAGGGTGTTGTCGCGTGCGCCGGCCACCAGCTCGTCGTAGCGAGCGATGAAGGACGGGAAGTCCATCTCGCTGGCGTCGCGGATGACCGGCACGACCAGCGAGCGCGTGCCGTCCCTGCGCTCCACGTCGACCGCGATTCCCAGGCTCACGGTGGCGGGCTCGACGCGCTGCGGCTTGCCGTCGACCTCGGCGTAGGCGTTGCCCATGACCGGCATCTCGCGCGCCGCGTCGACGATCGCCCAGGCGATCAGGTGCGTGAACGAGAGGCGCTTGCCGGCTCCCTTGAGCGCCTTGCGGCGCCGGTCCAGCTCGTCGACGGAGAGCGTGCGGAAGCTCGTGGCCGTCGGGATCGAGCGGCTCTCGTTCATGAACTTGGCGAGCATCGCCGCCGGTCCTCGGATCGGCTTCACGCCGGGCACGCTGGGCGCCGGTGCTGCCGCGGCAGGTGCAGGCGCGCCGGCGCCGTTGCCGCCGATTGCGGCCTCGACGTCGCTCTTCGTCACGCGCCCGCGGGGACCACTGCCGCTCAGTTCGTTCACGTCGAGGCCGTGGGCGCTCGCCATGCGCGCTGCGACGGGCGTCGCGTTCTCGGCGCCATTGCCCGCGCTCGGGCGTGGCTGCGGCTGGCCCTCGAGCGCTGCGGTTTCGGCGCTCGGCGGCGTGGCTTGCGGTGCGGGCGCTGGCGCGCCGGCGCCCGCCGCTATCCGCGCGAGCACGGTGCCGACCGACACGGTCTCATCGGCCTGCACGAGGATCTCCGCGATCGTCCCGGACACCGGAGATGGCACCTCGGCGTCGACCTTGTCGGTGGAGATCTCGACGACCGTCTCCTCGGCCTCCACCTGATCCCCCACCTGCTTGGTCCACTCGAGGATCGTGCCCTCGGCAACGGAGTCGCCCATCTGCGGGAAGACCAGGTCCACGAGCTCGCCGCTCGCGGCGGCGGGCCGCTCGGGGGACGCGGCGGCGGGCTGCTCGGGCGCGGCGGCACCGTTTCCGCTGTCCGGCGGGGCCGCGGCGGGAGCGGGCGCGCCATCCTCGCCGTCGCCGACGGCGATCTCGCCGATCACCGTGCCGACCGGAACGGTCTCATCCGCCCCGACCGAGATCGAGACAAGCGTTCCGGAAGCCGGCGAGGGGATCTCTGTGTCGACCTTGTCGGTCGAGACGTCGACGAGCGGCTCGTCCTGCTCGACCGCCTCGCCGACCTGCTTGCGCCACTCGAGGATCGTCCCCTCGGTCACCGACTCGCCCATTTGGGGCATGGTGATCTGGACGGTGGTTCGCGTCGACATGTGCCCGCCGCGTAACTCTAGAGCGTGCGACAGTTCCCGGCCGGATGAATTCGCGCCGAATGAAGTTCTGGGGCTGGGGCTTCGAGGACCAGCAGCCGTCGCACGAGCAGGTGGCCGAGGCGGCCGCCGGCATCCGGGCGCACGTCGGCTTCGGCGACGGCGAGGTCGAGCGCCCGCCGCGGCTGGAGGATCTGGAGCTGCCGGCGCCGCGCGTCGAGCCACCCGCCTCGCTCGCCCGGATCTGCTCGAGCGACGTCCACGAGCGGGCCTCGCACGCCTACGGCAAGGCGTACCGCGACGTGGTGCGCTCCTTTCGCGGCCGGATCGACCATCCACCAGACGTCGTGGCCCGCCCGACGCGCGAGCCGGAGGTGGAGGCCCTCCTCGAGTGGTGCGAGCAGGCGCGGCTGGCGGCGATCCCGTTCGGCGGCGGCACCAGCGTGGTGGGCGGCGTTGAGCCGCGCGTGGGCGGCGATTACGCCGGGACGGTCTCGATCGACCTGAAAGCGCTCGATCGCGTGCTCGAGGTGGACCCGGTGTCGCGCGCCGCGCGCATACAGGCGGGCGCGACCGGTCCCCTACTCGAGGACCAGCTGCGCGAGCACGGGCTCACGCTGCGCCACTACCCGCAGTCGTTCGAGTACTCCACGCTCGGCGGCTGGATCGCCACCCGCGCGGGCGGCCATTTCGCCACGCTCTACACGCACATCGACGACCTGGTGGAGTCCGTCCGCGCGATCACACCGCGAGGAACCTGGGAGAGCCGGCGCCTGCCGGCGTCGGGCGCCGGCCCGAGCCCCGACCGGCTGCTGCTCGGCTCGGAGGGCATCCTCGGCGTGATCACCGAGGCGTGGGTGCGGGTTCAGGAGCGACCGCGCTTCCGGGCGTCGGCCGGAGTCCACTTCCCGGGTTTCGAGGAGGGTGCGGCGGCGGTTCGCGCGCTCGCGCAATCCGGCCTGCATCCCTCGAACTGCCGCCTGCTCGACCCCACGGAGGCGGAGATCACGGGCGCCGCGCCCGGTGGCGTGGCGCTGCTCGTTCTGGGCTTCGAGTCGGCCGACCACGAGCTCGGCCCGTGGATGGCGCGCGCGCTCGAGCTCTGCGGCGATCACGGCGGGAGAGCGGTCGAGGAGAAGAGCGGTTCCGGCGACGGCACGGGCGCCTGGCGCGACGTGTTCCTGCAGGCGCCTTACCTGCGCGACACGCTCGTGGCGGCGGGCATCGTGGCCGACACGTTCGAGACCGCGATTACCTGGGACCGCTTCGGCGGCTTCGTCGCCCAGGTCCGTGAGACCGCGGAGCGAGCGGTGGCCTCCGAGTGCGGCGCGGGCCGCGTCAGCTGCCGGCTGACGCACGTCTATCCCGACGGGGCCGCGCCGTACTTCACGGTGCTCGCGCCCGCCCGGCGCGGCTCCGAGATCGAGCAGTGGGACGCGATCAAGCGTGCGGCGAGCGAGGCCGTCGAGGCGGCGGGCGGGACTATCACCCACCACCACGCGGTTGGGCGCGACCACCGCCCTTGGTACGACTGCCAGCGGCCCGAGCCGTTCGCCGCGGCGCTGCGCGCAGCCAAGGGCTCGGTCGACCCCGCTGCCATTCTCAATCCCGGCGTCCTGATTGAGCCCCTCGCGTGAGCACCCCGCGCCGAAAGCGCGAGCTCGCTCGCGCCGACCAGGTGATGCGCGGACTCTGGCGGCTACGCCTGCCGATAGTCGTGTGGCCCGGAGTACCGCACGTCAACGCCTTTGCGATCGCCGCGGGCAACGGCGTCGTGCTGGTCGACACCGGCCTGGCGGAGGCAGGAGGGCTCGGCCGGCTCGAGCGCGCGCTCGACCAAGCCGGTCTGAATCTCGAGCACGTGCGCTTGCTCGTGTGCACGCACGCGCACTCCGACCACTACGGCCTCGCGCAGCCGATCGTGGAGGCGTCGGGCGCCGAGCTCTGGATGCATCCGAACCACGAGCACATGACGAAGGCGGCCGCCAATCCGGAGCGCTCATTCGAGCGCCGGATCGAGGTGGCGCGCCAGAGCGGCGTACCGGAGGAGGCGATCCGCCGCTACGAGGAGCAGCGAAAGAGCCGGGGCTACGGAATCGCGGGGATCGTGCTCCCGGACCGCGACCTCGTGCCCGGGGTGAAGGTCGAGACCGACCTCGGCGCCTGGGACGTCTACGAGACGCCCGGCCACGCGCCGTCGCACGTGGTCCTGCACCAGCCCGAGCGCGGGCTGCTCCTCTCGGGCGACCACCTGCTCGGGCGCGTCTCGCTCTACTACGACTACGGCTGGTCACCCGACCCCGCAGGTGAGTTCCTGAGCTCGCTCGACGTCGTCGACGAGCTCGACGTGGGCCTGTGCCTCGCCGGGCACGGCCGCCCCTTCCGCGACGTGAAGGGACACATCCAGGCTAATCGCCAGCTGGTCGCGGAGAAGGTCGGGCGTGTGCGGGCCGCGATCGACGGCGAGCCGCGCACCGCTTACGAGATCGTGCCGTTTCTGCTCGGTGAGGACAGCCCCAGTCAGCTGATGATGATCTGGGGCATGTCCGAGACGCTCGTCTACCTGCGCCACATGGAGCGCCTCGGCGAGGCGGAGAAAGTCGACTCAGAGCCTGAGCGCTGGCGACTGGTCGCATGAGTTGTCGCCCGTTCGGGTGGCCGCACCATTCCCTGTACGGGTAGCACCCGAATCCTCATCTGGACGCCTCTGCGGCCCCAAAGGAGGTGTCGAAACCGCTTGACGGGGGTCCCCTGGCGGGCTTAGGACATCCGTTGAGGATTTCTTCCCTAAAGGAGGCCCAAGAAGTGGGATCGCAAGCCAAGCTACTGCGCACGCTGATGGCGACCGCGCTCGCCGTGATCGGCGTGTTTGCATTCGCGTCCGTGGCGCAGGCTGACACCTACACGGTGACCAAGGAGGCCGACACCGCCGACGGCACCTGCGACAGCGACTGCTCGCTGCGCGAGGCCGTCATCGCGGCCAACTCGACCGAGGCCGACGACACGATCGTGCTCGACCCCGGTCACTACAACCTGACGATCGAGGGGTCGGAAGAGGACCAGGCCGCCGACGGTGACCTCGATCTGCTCGACAACGGCTCGATCACGATCACGGGCACTAGCGCCCGGAACACGATCATCGATGGGCTCGGGACCGCCGACGCGGACAACCTGATCGAGTCCGAGCGCGTGTTCGACGTCTACGCCCGTGCATCGATCTCGAACGTGACGATTCAGGGCGGCAGCCAGTTCGGCGGCGGCGGCGGCATCCGTATTCGCGGCCTGATGGGCCCGATTCAGACGCCCGCCGGCTTCGTGGGTTCGGCGAGCCTCAGCCTCGATCACGTGTCCGTGAGCGGCAACGAGGTCAGCGGCAGCGGCGGCGGCATCGAGAACGACGGCGGTGATCTGACGATCTCGCGCAGCCTCCTGAGCAACAACTTCGCCGAGTCCGACGGCGGCGCGGTCGTGAGCTACGACGGCGCGACCACGCACATCGAGAACTCGACGATTCAGGACAACACGGCCGACTCGAACGCGGGCTGCGCCGGCATTGGCGCCGTCACCGGCTTCAACGCCGACATCACGCTGCTCAACGACACGATCGTCGACAACGTGAACCTCGACGGCACCTGCAGCGCCGACCCGACCGCGGGCCTCGCGTCCGAGGACTTCTCGAGCGACGGCGTCTCCGAAGAGCCCTCTGGCTCGATGACCGTGCAGAACACGGTCGTCGCCAACAACCAGACGCTCGGTCCCGTGGAGGGCGAGGGAACGCTCAGCGTGGGCGGCACGCCGGAGCTGAACAACTGCGCGGGCCCCGGCATCACCAGCGCGGGCTACAACATCGAGGACGACACGGACTGCTCGTTCGCCAACACCGGCGACCTGCAGAACACCGATCCGAAGCTCGGTGGGCTCGATAACAACGGCGGCCAGACCGACACCCGCGCGCTGCTCGACGGCAGTCCGGCGATCAACACCGCCGGCCCGGGTGCTCCGGCCACCGACCAGCGCGATGTCTCGCGCCCGCAGGGTGCGGCCTCCGACATCGGCGCCTTCGAGGTCGAGGTTCCGGCACCGCCCACGACTCAGCCGGTGCAGCCGGTGCAGCAGCAGCAGAAGCCCGGCGCGCCGAAGCTGGCCGTGGCGGGCGTGCGCCGCGCCTGCACGTCCTCGGCTCGCGTCAGCGTGAAGGTCAAGGCCACCGTTGCCTCGGGCACGACGCTGAAGCAGGTGCGCGTCACGCTCGACGGCAAGCGCCTCTACACGAGCAAGAAGGGCACCTTCACGCTGAAGGTGAACGCCACGAGGCTGAAGGCCGGTCGTCACCGCCTGCGTGTGACCGTGCTGGACTCGGCCGGCGGCAGCAAGACCACCACCAAGGTGCTGGCTCGCTGCGCGCAGGCCAAGCCGAAGGCGAAGGTGCAGCCGCGCTTCACCGGCTGACCGCTCGATAGCAAAGCCGAAGCGCCAATCCCAGGGCGCTCGCGGAAGGCACTGGCGCCTGCTGCCCAACCGGCAGCGGGCGCCTTTGCCGTTCTTAGCCTGCCGCGGCGAGCACAGGCTTCGGCCGCTCGCCGCCCTCCCACGGCCGCCAGGCGCGCAGCGCGGAGAGGATCGCGCGCGTGGCCGGGGAGCGATTCAGCGTGTAGAAGTGAATGCCCGGCGCGCCGCGCGCGAGCAGGTCGGCGGACTGCAGCGTGGCGTACGCCACGCCTAGATCCTGCACGGCGGCCGGGTTCTCCTGGCGTGCTGAGAGCTCTCTTTCGAGCTCCGCCGGGATGGTCGCGCCGCACATGCCGGTGATGCGCTTGATCTGCTGGTAGTTCGTGATCGGCATTATGCCGGGGATGATCGGGACGTCGATACCGAACTCGCGCGCCTTGTCCACGAAATTGAAGTACAGCTCGTTGTCGTAGAAGAGCTGCGTGATCAGGAAGCGTGCGCCCGCCCCCACCTTCTTCTTGAGAAAGCGCAGGTCCGACTCCATGTCCGCCGCCTCCGGATGCACCTCCGGGAAGCAGGCCGCGCCTACCGCATACTCGTAGTTCTGCGTGATCAACTCCGCGAGCTCCGTGGAGTACTTCAGGCCGCCCGGCGTGGGCTTCCATTCGGTCTCCCCCTGCGGCGGGTCGCCGCGCAGCGCGAGCACGTTCTCGATTCCCGCCTCGCCGATCTCGTCGAGGATCGCGCGCAGCTCTTCCCGCGTGGTGCCGACGCAGCTGAGGTGCGACATCGCCTCGACCCCGAGATCGCGCTTGATGCGCTTCGTGATCTCGATGGTCCTATCGCGCGTGGAGCCCATCGCTCCGTACGTGACCGACACGAAGCCGGGCTCGTCGTGCTTCAGCTCCGCGACGGCGTTGAAGAGGTTCTCCATGCCCTCGTCGGTCTTCGGCGGGAAGAACTCGAACGAGAAGCACGGGTAGCGGTCGTCGAGTATCCGGTCGATTCGCATGGTGTGGAAGGGTACGCGGTTGGGACCGTTATCCCTGCGGCTGATCGTCCGGGGGCGGCACGATGTCGAGTCCGGTCGCGACGCGCTCCCGCCCGTGCAGCCGGTATTGCACGTCGACGGAGTCGTTCTGACGGTAGGTGCCGATCAGCCCGAGAAATATCGATGTCCAGCGCCAGAAGCCCAGGCGGCCTTCCTTCGTCAGCCGGCGCTCGAACACGAGCTCACGCCCCTCGAGCCGGTAATCGGTGCCCTCCTGCTGCGGCACGCCATTCACGAACACGCGATAGGGCGGTTCGGCTCCCCGCGGGAGCGGGACCCGCCACACCGGCTTCATTGGGGCGTGACCCGGCGGCGAAGTGCCTCGTAGGCGTCTTCGCCGTCGCGCTGCTCGATCAGCTGCCGGCGGATCCAGCCGGTGTAGCTCTCGGTGGAGCCGTCGCCGCGTACGTCGATACCCGA
>DASVXS010000065.1:0-22222 GCA_036392575.1 Thermoleophilaceae bacterium
TGTCGTCGACTACCTCCGCGCCGCGCGGACCGGGCTCGGCGGAGTGCTACCCACGAAGGACGACATCGTGTTCGAGCGCTTCTTCGACGAGACCGGCGGGATGCAGCTCATCGTCCACGCGCCGCTCGGTGCGCGAATCAACCGCGCACTCGGCCTTGCGCTGCGGAAGAAGTTCTGCCTGACCTTCGACTTCGAGCTTCAAGCGGCGGCCAGCAACGACGCCGTACTCCTGTCGCTCGGCCCGCAGCACTCGTTCCCGCTCGAGGACGTGCCCGCCTTCCTTCGCCCGCACACCGTCGAGGACGCCGTCTGCCAGGCCGTGCTGCGCAGCCCGATGTTCATCGCCCGCTGGCGCTGGAACCTGAACCGGTCGCTCGCAGTGCTGCGACGAAAGGGCGGCCGCGTCAACCCGTTCAACATCCAGCGCATGGAAGCGGCCGACCTGATGGCGGCCGTCTTCCCCTCGCTCGCCGCCTGCCAGGACAACGCCCCGGCCGGTCCGATCGAAATCCCGGATCACCCGCTCGTGCGCGAGACGCTGCATGACTGCCTGAGCGAGGCCATGGACATCGACGGCCTAAAGGCACTGGTCCGCCGCTACGAGGAAGGGACCGTTCGGCTCCACTTCGTCGACACAGTCGAGCCAAGCGTGCTGGCTCACGAGATCCTTGGCGGCGCGCCGTTCACTTACCTCGACGAGGACACCGAGATCGGCGAGCGCCGATCGCGCGCCCTACCGCTGCCGCGTGGCCTGCCCGTCGAGCCTCGCGAGCTCGGAAGGCTAGACCCCGACGCCATCGAGCGGGTGCGGGCCGAGGCGACTCCCGACGTGCGCGACCGCGACGAGCTTCACGACGTGCTCCTCTCGCTCGTAGTCGCCCGGCCGCGACCCGAGTGGGCCGAGCATTTCGGGGCTCTTGCGAGCTCTGGCCGCGCCTTCGAGCTTCACGTTCCCGACCGAGGCGATGTCCTGTGGGCGCCGACCGAGCGACGCGCCGAGATCGATGCGCTCTTCCCCGGGGCGAGCTTCGTACCGGATCACCCGCTTCCGCCTGGGCTGGTCCCCGTCCTTGACGCAGAAGCGGCCGACGACGCGGCAGCGACTCTCCTTCGCGGTCACCTCGACATCTCTGGTCCAGTTACCACCGAAGAGCTCGCCGCGGCCACGGGTCTCTCACAGTCAACAGTCACGATCAGCCTCGAGGCGCTCCGCGCGGCCGGGTTCGCGGTGAGCGGCCGGTTCGAGCCGGATCGGGGCGAGCAGTGGTGCGCCCGCCGGTTGCTCGCCCGCATCCACGGCTACACGCGCGAGCGCCGGCGCGCCGAGGTCCGCCCGATCAGCCAGGAAGAGTGGCAGCGGTTCCTCCAGTCCTGGCTGCACGCCGCTCCCGGCACCCAGCTCGAGGGCCGGGCCGGCCTTGCTGAAGTGATCGAGCAGCTCCAGGGCTTCGAGCTCCCGGCGGGCGAATGGGAGCGGATCTTCGCCGAGCGCGTCGAGGCCTACCGCCGCGAGTGGCTCGACGATCTCTGTCTGTCCGGCGAGGTGGTGTGGGGCCGCCTGTCCGTGCTCGAGCCCGCCGGGGAGGGCGACGATCCCGCGCCCGGGACACCCGACAGCGCGAGCAAGACGCCGTCGCGCCGGACGCCCATCACCTTCATGCTCCGGCAGGACCTGCCTTGGCTCCTCAACGCCCATCGCGGCGACGTCGCGCCGGCCGAGCCTGCCGCCGGCGCCGGGCGGGACGTGCTCGACGCGCTACGCGGGCGCGGCGCCCTGTTCCACTCTGAGCTCCAGGCGCTGACCGATCGCCTCCCCACTGAGGTCGAGGAAGGCCTGTGGGACGGCGTCGCGCGCGGGCTCATCAGCGCAGATGGATTCAACGCCGTCCGGTCACTTCTCGAGGCGCGCACCCGGTTCGCGAGCCGCGAGCGGCCCTACCGGCGTTCGGGTTCTCGCGGCCGGCGCGGCACCTGGCGACAGGGTGTGGAGGGCCGCTGGACGCTGCTGCCCGCCGGCGATCCGATCGACGACGTCGACGAGCTGGCCGAGACCGTTGCCTGGCAGCTCCTGCTGCGCTGGGGCGTGGTCTTCCGCGACGTGTATCTCAAGGAACGGCTCGCCGTTCCTTGGCGGGAGATCCTCTGGGCCCTGCGCCGCCTCGAGGCCCGCGGCCTGATCCGGGGCGGGCGCTTCGTGACCGGTGTGACGGGCGAGCAGTTCGCCGACGAGCTGGCGTTGCCGCTGTTGCGCGGCCGCCGCGCCGCCTGAGCTCCGCGGACATTCATCCGGTTCGGGCGATGCGAGCAGTTGCCTCGGCGCTCAATGATCGCGTTTACCTGATCAGGAGGACGCCACATGAGCGCAGTGCCACAGGGCACCCCAGACCTCTCCGCGGCCTACGCCGCGGAGCATGACGAGCTCGGCCCCATCGACCTCGTGGTGATCGCTTATCCGCCCGGTGCACCGCTCACCGGCGAGGCGGTACCGCTCCTCCTCGATCTCGTCGATCGCGGAATCATCCGCGTGCTGGACGCGATGTTCGTTCAGAAGAATGCGGACGGAAGCTTCTCCGGCTTCGACGCGCGAGGACTCGACCAGAACTCGGTTGGCGATCTCACGGTGTTCGAGGGCGCGTCCTCCGGGCTCCTGGATGACGAGGACGCTGCAATAGCCGCCGAAGCGATCGAGCCGGGGACGGCGGCCGTCCTGATCCTCTATGAGAACCGCTGGGCCGCGCCATTTGCGGCCGCGGTGCGACGCAACGGGGGCGTCGTGGTGGACAACCACCGAATTCCGCACCAAGCCGTGATCGACGCCCTGGACCGGATCGAAGCGGCGTCGCCGTGAGTCGAAGGGAGAGCTGAAATGGGCCTCATAGGAGGGATGGCGCGTACCGCGGTAGTCGCGGGGACGGCCACGGCCGTTTCAAACCGCGTGAGCCGGCGTCAGGCCGAACGCTGGTCGCAGCAGGGCTCGGGCTATGCGCCCGTGCAACGCGTGGGCTACGCCCAGGAGGAGCCGCCCGCAGCGGCGCCGGCTCCAGCCGAGCCGCCCGCACGTGACATCGCGGCTCAGCTCACGGACCTCGCACAGCTGAAGGAGCAGGGCGTGCTGACCGAGCAGGAATTCGCCGCCCAGAAGGCGCGCGTCCTCGGAACCTGACGACCAAACCTGACGACCACGGTTACGCAGGGGCGCCCGCCTCTACCCAGCCCCTGAAGAGCTCTACTTGCTCCGAGGGCCAGGCACCGTCGCAGGGCATGTCGCCCGCCGCGAGGCGAGTGAGGATCACGTCGCTGTTCTCGACGACGTCGTCATAGGACCAGAGGTCGAAGAAACTCTTCATCGACTCGCGGTCGTGTTCCCGGAAGAGCGGCTTGATATCGGCTGCGTAGCTCGCCATGAGGCGTCAATCAGGCGTGTGCATGGCTACTCGTACTGCAGCGCGTTCAGCACGTTGAGGCGCGACGCCCTCCTGGCCGGCAGCATCGAGGCGACAACGCCGGCCACGAACGCAAACACCGCCATGATCACCAGGATCAGCACCGGCACTGAGAACGCGAACGACTGCGAGCGCAGCGCCCGCGTGATGATCGCCGCCAGGAAGATCCCGAGCGGCAGGCCGAGCGCCGCGCCGATCAGCGCCATGATCACGCTCTCGTCCCTCACCATGCGGCGGGTCTGCCGCTGCGTCATGCCAACCGCCCGCAGCATCCCGAGCTCCCGCGTGCGCTCGTACACGGCCAGCACCAGCGCGTTCACCACACCGAACAGGCTGATGATCACCGACAGCGCAAGCAGCACGTAGAAGATCGACAGGATCTTGTCGAAGTCGGCGGTGCGGCTGTCGACGAAGCTCGACTCCGTGCGCACCTTGGCGTCGGGGAACGGCGCCAGCGCGCGCTCGATCCCCGCTGCCGCCTGTGAGCTCTCGCCGCCACTCATATTCAGGAAGGTGAATAGGTTCTTCGGGCGCGGGAATGTCGAGTCGAAGGTCCGCTGGGGGATGCTCACCGACCCGAGAAGTGGGTCGAAGTCCTTGTTCGGCGGCTCGTAGATGCCCTTCACCTGCACCGGCACGTTCTTGCCCGCCGGTGTGGTGAGCGTGAAGTTACTGCCCACGGCGAGGTGGTTGTCGTTGGCGAAGTCCTTCTTCACGACTGCGCCGTTCGTCCCGAGCGTGCCGAGCGTCGCATCTGACCCCTTTGTCCAGCCATACGCGTAGACCTGGCCGATCGTTGCCGGGTCGACTCCCGTCACATCGATGTCCGAGCCGAGCGCACGCGCCTTGTCGGCTCTCACACTCGACGCGACCTCGACGCCAGGCGCCTTGGCGGCGGCGTCGCCGGCGCCCGCGATGAAGCTCTCGAAGCCGTTGCTCGAGGTGACCACGTAGTCGGCCGTCACCTGCTTCCTGACGGCGTTCTTGTCGGTGTTCTTGACGCCTGCGCCGAGCGTCGCTATCAGCGCGACGAGCGCGAGCCCGATCATCAATGCGCCGGCGGTCCTCGCAGTCCGCGTCGGATTGCGCACGGAGTTCTCGCGCGCGAGCCGCCCCGGTGCGCCGCCGAACCGCTCCGCCGGCGCGCCGACGACCGCGGCCAGCGGTCCCACGAGCCGGGAAGAGATCAGCCCCACACCCACGAAGAGCAGGATGCAGCCAAGGCCGACGGTGAGCAGAACGGTCCCGGTTGCGAGGCCCTCGGCGAAGAGCCCGTAGATGAGCAGCCCCGCCGCGAGACCGAGCACGATTGCGGCGGTCCTCGTGCTGTTGCGGGCGAGCCGCGTACGGGGCAGGGTTGCGCCCTCGCGCACCGCCGATATCGGCGGCACGCGCGTCGCCCGTCGCGCGGGGCCCCAGGTCGCGAGCACGGTCACGGCGACGCCGACGAGCAGCGAGACGAGGATCGTCCTGCCGCGGACGACCGTTCCCTGCTGCGGCATGTCGATCCCCAGGGCGACGAAGAGTGCGTTCAGTCCCTTCGCAAGCGCGATCCCGAGCGCCAGCCCGATCACCGAGGCAACCACGCCGATGATGAGCCCTTCGAGCAGCACAGACCGCCTGACCTGCTTCCGCGAGGCACCGAGCGTCCGCAGCGTCGCGAGCTCGCGCACGCGCTGAGTGAGGGTCATCGAGATCGTGTTGAAGATGACGAACGAGCCCACCACCAGCGCGATCGCGGCAAACGCCAGCATGAGGTAGCGGATGAAGTCGACGCCGCTCTGAGCGTCGCTCGAGACGTCCTTCGCCTGGTCGCGCGCCGTCTTCACCGTCGCCGAGGCGGGCAACAGAGGCTTCACCTCGTTGGCAACCGCCTGCTCGGACACGCCCGGCTTCGCCGCGATGAAGATCTCGTCGTACTGACCCTGCTTGCCCAGCACCTGCTGTGCGGTGGGCACGGTGAAGAGGGCGAAGGTGGCGCCGCCGATCGAGCTCACCGAGCCGAGCTTCGCCACACCGGAGATGTGGAACTGCCTCGTCGGCCCCTGCGCGGACACGCCGATCGTGTCACCAACGTTGAAGTGCTTCTTGCTCGCGGTGTTGGAGTCGATCACCACGTCTCGGGGTCCGGCCGCCCACTTTCCCTTCTCGAGCGTGAACGGGTTGAAGCGCGGCTGGCTCGTATCGATGCCCCAGCCGAAGTTCGGCGCGCCGCCCGGGCTGGAGATCACCTTGCCGTTCGAATCGATCAGCTTCGCGAAGTCGGTGTTGCCACGGACGTCGAAGATCGCTCCGGCGGCCGCGTCCACGCCGTTCACGTTCTTGACCTTGGGCAGCAAGGAGGCCGGTACGGGTGCAGTGCCACTTGTCGACCCGGTCACGACTTCCTTGCCGCTGATGACGGCGCTCGTGCCCTTGTACGAGTCGTTGAAGATCGAGTCGAACGCCTTCGAGATCGTGTCAGTGAGGACGTAGGTGCCGCTGACCATCGCCACACCGAGCACGACGGCAAACGCGGTCAGGCTCGTGCGGACCTTCCGCCCGAGTAGCCCTTTTACGGCGGCCTTGGTCATCGCACGCTGAACTCCTCCATCGCTTCGAGCACCTCGTGCGAGCTCGAGCGGCCGAGATCACGGACCAGCTTGCCGTCGGCGAGGAACAGCACCCGATCGGCCGTACAAGCTGCCGGCGGGTCGTGGGTCACCATCAGCGTGGTCTGACCGTAGGTGTCCACCGAGTCGCGCAGGAGCGCGAGCACTTCTTCGCTCGTTTTCGAGTCGAGGTTGCCGGTCGGCTCGTCAGCGAACAGCACCGTCGGGCGCGAAAGGAGTGCACGCGCGATCGCGACGCGCTGCTGCTGTCCGCCTGACAGCTCCGACGGCCGGTGGTTGCGGCGATCCGCGAGCCCGACCTTCTCGGTGAGCTCGTCGATCCAAGCGCGGTCCGGCTTCTCGCCCGCAATCGACAGCGGGAGAACGATGTTCTCCTCGGCCGTCAGCATCGGCAGGAGGTTGAAGAACTGGAAGATGAAGCCGATGTGGCGGCGGCGGAGCAGAGTCAGCTCCTGGTCGTCCATGTCGGTGATGTCCTCGCCGCCGATCGACACTCGCCCGCTGGTCGGCGAGTCGAGGCCGGCGAGGATGTGCATCAGCGTGGACTTGCCCGAGCCCGACGGTCCCATGACCGCGGTGAACTGCCCCTCGGGCACATCGAGCGAGACGCCTCGAAGCGCGTCGACCGCCGAGTCGCCCTCGCCGAAGCGGCGCGTGACGTCAATCGCATCGACGGCACTGGCGACGGCCGATCCGGCACCGTTTCCGGTGGCGACGCGGATGGCCATGATTGCCTCCTTCAGGCCCCGTCGGACCGCTGGCGCTACGAGCCTCAGGTTGCCGAGTCGTGGAGGCCGGTCTGTCGCTGCGCACCTACCGTGAAGCGCCGGCGGGACCAGATCGCCGGGCCGGGCTTGCGCGGACGCTCGGGGCGAAGCGGCCGATCAACCCTTTCTTGTGCGCGACGCTAAACCGTTCAAGAAAGCGGGTCAAGCGACCCGCTTCGCGAGCCCGGGCCAGCTCGCGATGGGCTCTGTCGAGCGCACCACGTGCATGCCCGCGGCGGCGTAACGCTCAAAGGCGGCGTTCGCCTCATCGGTGTAGTCGACGACGCCGGGCACGACCACCGGCGACGTGCAGTCCTCGAGGAGGTACGTCTTTGGCGCAAGTCGCTCGCGCACCTCGGCATCCGTAAGCAGGTCGTCGATAGTCCAGGCGACGCAGTGGCTCTTCGCCTGCCCGGCGACGACGACGGCGTCGAAGGTCAGCAGCTTCTCGATGAGCTCGGTAGTCCGTCCGTCCAGGGCATCGCCGTCCGGTCCCTCGGTGACCTCGGGGCCGAGCATCGAGTAATGCTCGGTGAGCGGGTTGTGGCCCTTCACCTGGAAGTCGGGCTGGCTGCGCCTGGCAATCGTGTGGAAGAAGACCGCCTCCTCGACTGCGGACACGAGCGCGTACCCGATGCTGCCGAGCATCGCGTGGTAGGGCCAGATGGTGAGGTCGTACTTCCCGCCCTCCGCCAGCCGCTGCGTGTAGTGGGCGAGGTGGCGCTGCGCGTAGTCGAGGTCGATTCCGAGCGCCTCGGCCACCGCCGGGTTCATCCTCCAGCGGCCGGCTTGGACGTCCTCGGCCGAGACGAGCGTGTAGGGCGCGGGGTGGTCTCCGTCCTCGTCGACGAGCCAGATCGCGTGGAACACCTGCATTGCGTGGTGCGTGTCCAGGCTCGGGAAGATCTGGGTGATGGTGCCGAGGTTGCGGTAGACGAACCCGCAGAGGCGGCGGTTGTCGTCGACGGCGCCGGTGCCCGAACGCCCGGCCACGAACAACTCGAACTCCGGGATGCAGAACGTGTTCTGAACGTCGACCGCGAGAAGGCAGACGCGGAAGGAGTCTTCAGACGCCACGCTCAGCCCGTGAGTCTCCGCCCACGACTCCGCCTGGAGCGCCCGGACTTCGTATGGAACGCGCCACACCTCTCCCACGCGGCCCGGGTCGAAGTGCGCAGGCAGCGGTAGATCAGCCATTACGCACGGGAGTAAACCAGCCTCGCCAAGGGCGAAAGGGTTCCCCTGTAGAACTAGTGGGCATGGCCACCACCGAAGCGACGATCATCGACGCCGGCGGGCGCGATCTGCGCGTAACGAGCCCCGACCGTGTGATCTTCCCGGCGACCGAGCGCACCGGCGAGATCACCAAGCTCGACATCGTCAACTACTACGTCGCCGTGGGCGACGGCATCTTGCGAGCGCTCAACCGCCGGCCCACAACCCTCGAGCGCTGGCCGAAGGGCGTGCACCCGGGCATCCGCCTCTCGACCCGCGAACGCGGCGGCGGCGACGCCTTCTTCCAGAAGCGCATCCCGAAGGGCGCGCCCGACTACGTGGAGACGGCGCGGATCGAGTTCCCTTCGGGCCGCACCGCGGATGAGATCTGCCCCAAGGAGATCGCGGACGTCGCGTGGGCCGCGCAGATGGGCACGATCACGTTCCATCCCTGGCCGGTTCGCAGCAGCGACGTCGATCATCCGGATGAGCTCCGCCTCGACCTCGACCCCCAGCCGGGCACCGACTTCGACGACGCCGTGCGCGTCGCCGCTGAGGCGCGCGTCCTGCTCGACGACCTCGGATACGTGGGCTTCCCGAAGACGTCGGGCGGCCGCGGCGTCCACATCTACGTCCGCATCGAGCCGCGCTGGACGTTCACGGACGTGCGGCACGCCGCGATCGCATTCGGTCGTGAGCTCGAGCGTCGCCTGCCGGGCCAGGTGACCACGAAGTGGTGGAAGGAGGAGCGCGGCGAGCGCATCTTCGTCGACTACAACCAGAACGCGCGCGACCGCACGATCGCCTCGGCGTACAGCGTGCGGCCGAAGCCGGGTGCGCCGGTCTCGGCGCCTGTCACATGGGACGAGCTCCCGGAGGTCGCGCCCGAGGACTTCACCGTCGCCACGATGCCGGCCCGCTTCGCCGAGATCGGCGACCGCCACGCGGCCATCGACGACGCCGCGTACTCGCTGCAGCCGCTGCTCGACCTGTACGAGCGCGACGCCTCCGACGGCCTGACCGACATGCCGTACCCGCCCGACTACCCGAAGATGCCGGGCGAGCCAAAGCGCGTGCAGCCGTCGCGCGACCGGGACCGGAAGAAGACCGAGTAGCGCGCGCGGCTACGCCTGCGGCAGCTTCTTCGCGCCGCGCTTCGTGACCGGCCGCGACGGCGGCGGCACGACGGGGCCGATGTCGCCGTCCGGCGCCTCGTCGAGGTCGACGATCACGGGCGCGTGGTCGCTCGGACCGCTGCCCTTGCGGGCCTGGCGGTCCACCCACGCCGCCTTCACCCGATCGGCCACCGGCGCGCTCGCGAGCACGAGGTCGATCCGCATGCCGAGGTCCTGGTGGAACATTCCGGCGCGGTAGTCCCAGTACGTGAACACGCGCTCGTTCGGCCAGCGATCGCGCACCACGTCGTGCAGCCCCACCGCCTGCAGCTCCGCGAGCGCCTCCCGCTCGGGCGGCGTCACGTGTGTCTGGCCGATGTACGCGTCGGGGTCGAACACGTCGTCGTCCGTGGGCGCGATGTTCATGTCGCCGCAGACGATCGTCGCCTCGGGGCCGGAGGCGACCATCTCGCGAAGCGACGCCAACCAGGCGAGCTTGTAGGCATAGTGCTCGGAGCCAGGCGTGCGGCCGTTAGGCACGTACACCGACACCACGCGGATGCCGTCACAGGTGGCTGACACAGCGCGCGACTCCGGATGCGGGAAGCCCGGCGCGCCCTCGATACCCGGCACGACGTCCTCCAGGCCGACCCGCGAGAGGATCGCGACGCCGTTCCAGGTCGCCTCGCCGTGGAGCGCCAGCGCGTAGCCACGGTTCGAGAGCTCGTCGCCCAGCAGCGCCACGAACGCGTCGTCCGCCAGCTTGGTCTCCTGCAGGCACACCACGTCCGGCTGGCGCTCGTCCAGCCACGGCAGCAGCCGCGGCACGCGCTGCTTCACCGAGTTGACGTTCCAGGTCGCGATTCGCACGGACCGGAAGGTAGCGAGGGCTACGGGACCAGGCCGTTCTCGTAGGCGAAGATCACGGCTTGCACGCGGTCGCGCAGGGCGAGCTTCGCAAGCACCCGCTTCACGTGCGTCTTGACGGTCGACTCCTCGATCACCAGCGCGTCGGCGATCTCGGCGTTGGACAGACCGCGCGCCACCAGCTGGAGCACCTCTTTCTCGCGCGGAGTTAGCTCGGCAAGACGCCCGTCGGCAGAGTCCCCGCGCGGCGGGTGCCCGGCCATGCGCTCGATCACCCGACTCGTGACCGAGGGCGAGAGCAGAGAGTCGCCGGCGGCGATCGTGTGGATCGCGGCCACGAGATCCTCCGGCGAGGTGCGCTTGAGCAGGAACCCCGAGGCGCCTGCGCTGAGCGCGCCGAAGATGTAGTCGTCCTGCTCGAAGGTCGTGAGGATCACCACCTTCAGCTCCGGGAACGCCGCGAGCAGCTCGCGCGTCGCCGCGATGCCGTCGAGATCGGGCATGCGCACGTCCATGAGAACGACCTCGGGGTTCAGCATGCGTGCGCGGTAGAGCGCATCGCGCCCGTCGCGAGCCTCGCCGACGACCTCGATCGCCTCGTCGCTCGAGAGCACGCCGCGAAGCCCAGCCCGCATGAGATCGTCGTCGTCGACGACCATGACCCGGACGCGCTCTTCGCTCATGTCTCCCGGTCGGTCAGAAGCCGCGCCCTGACCTCGAACCGGCCCTGTCGCGCGCCCGCTACGAGACTGCCCCCGAGCAGCGTCGCCCGCTCACGCATTCCGATGAGCCCGTGTCCACCGCCGTTCGCGTCGGTGCCCGGCTCGTTGCGCAGCGGGTTGACCACGCTGAGCTCGAGAAGGTCCGGCTCGAAGTTGAGCTCGAGCTGCGCGCCGCCGTCGCCATGCCTCGCGGCGTTGGTGAGCGCCTCCTGGAGGATGCGGTACGCGCCGCGGTCCACGGACGGCGAAAGCGACCGCCGGTCACCGCGGATCGTTTTTGTCACCTCTAGGCCGGCAGCGCGATGGCGCTCGACGAGCGCATCCAGCGCGGCCAGGCCCGGCGGCGGCTCGACCTCGTCGCGACGCTGTGCGTGCGCCGGCTCCTCACGCAGGGCACCCACGAGCTTGTCGATCTCCCCGATGGTCTCGCGCGCCACCTGCTCGATGGTCTCGAATTCGTCGCGCGCGGCCTCGGGCTCGTTGGCGGAGCGAAGGCGCCCAAGGCCCGCATGCACAAGGATCACGTTGATGGCGTGGCCCGCCGAGTCATGAAGGTCGCGGGCGATGCGTGCCCGCTCCTCGGCCGCCGCCAGCCGTCGCTCTCGATCGGCTTCGCGCTCGGCGCGCAGCGCCCGCTCCTCGAGCTCGGCGATCCGCTCGCGCCGCAGCCGTGACCGCTCACCAGCGAGCCAGGCGCCGCCCCACACGACCACGCCGAACACGAGCTCGGGCCCCGGGAAGCGGTCGGCCGCGAGCCCGCTGGCAGTCACATGCGCGATCAGCATCGCGACGACGACGACTGCGGTGAGACGCAGGCGACCTCGCGACGGCTGCTCGGCCGCGCTCAGGTAGTAGAGCGCGAGCGTGGGCCCGAGCGGCGGGCCGGCAGGCAGCGCGATCCCCAACAGCGCCGCGCTTGCGACCGCCGTGACCACGAAGACCGCTAAGGGCGCTACGCGTCGCGCCGCCAGCGGCAGCGAGGCGAGCGCCGTGAGTGCGACGCCGGGCACGTCGATCTGGCCGCGATGCCCTTCGAGGTGCGTCCCGGCGGCGAACAGCGCAAGCGACACGGCGAACACCACGACGGCGATCCCCGCGTCGGAGAGGCGCTCGTCGCGCACGAGCCGTGGAGCCCGAGGGAATGCCGCGTGTGTTGCCATCCGAGTCGAGCGTAGCGGTCAGTGCGTGCACCGAAATCGCTCGCCGGGTGGACGTCGCATCCACCCGTGGTGGTACGCGGAATCCCACCGCCGGGCGTTTCCGATCCGCCGTCGCTTCCCTACCTTTCCGGGACCCGGCGATGAGTTTCGACACTCTTCCCGGTCTCAAGACGGACGGATCAGACGACCACCCTGGAGATAACGCTTTGTCCTCTATCACCCGCTGGGTCCT
Organism: Thermoleophilaceae bacterium; assembly: GCA_036392575.1. Lineage (GTDB taxonomy): Bacteria > Actinomycetota > Thermoleophilia > Solirubrobacterales > Thermoleophilaceae > JADGHQ01. Next base: position 12,134 of record DASVXS010000065.1, read on the forward strand.
CGCCCACAAACGCACCGTAGTCCTCACCTGGATCGTGCTCACGATCGCCGGCTTCGCGGCGGCTGGACCCGCCTCGAAGGCCCTCGACTCCGAATTCTCCGTGCCGAACAAGGAGGGCTGGGAGACGAACGTGGCGATCGCCAAGCGCTACTTCGGAACCGGAGGCGACAGCTCGCCGCTCGTGCCGGTCGTGGCGCTCCCTGCGGGTAAGTCAGTCGATTCGCCGGGTGTTCGCGCCGACTTGAGGAAGGTCGACGCCGACCTGCGCAAGGCGCTGCCGCGCGCTCGCATCGCCTCCTACGCGTCGACCGGGGACAGGACATTCGTGTCGAAGGACGGCCGAACCACCTTCGCGCTCGCGTACCCGACGCCGAGTGCGGACTCCACCTTCGGCGAGAACCCCGAGGCCGAGAAGGCGGCGCGCGCCGCGCTCAAGGACACAACCGTGGGCGGAGCACCGGTGCACCTGACCGGGTTCGACGCGCTTCAGCAGGACTCCGGCGGCGACGGCGGGCCGGGCGTGCTGCTCGAGGCGCTGCTGGGCGGGGCGGGCGCGCTGATCGTGCTCAGCTTCGTGTTCGCGTCGTTCCTAGCGATCGTTCCGCTGCTGATGGCGATAGTCGCAATCCCTACGACGTTCTTGATGCTGCTCGGGCTGACGAAGGTGGCGAGCATCTCGCCGATCGTGCAGTTCCTGATCGCGCTCGTGGGACTCGGCGTGGCGATCGACTACTCGCTGCTCGTGGTCACCCGCTGGCGCGAGGAGCGCGCGCACGGGCACTCCGGCGACGAGGCCGTCCAGCGCGCGATGGAGACCGCCGGGCGCGCGGTCGTGTTCAGCGGGATCACGGTCGCGATCGGGCTCCTCGCGCTGATCGCGCTGCCGCTGTCGTTCCTCCGCTCGATGGGCTACGGCGGGATGCTCATCCCGCTCGTCTCGACGCTCGTCGCGATCACGCTGCTGCCGGTGATCTTGGCCAAGGTTGGCGACCGGCTCGATTGGCCGCACCGTCGCACCGACAACAAGGCGAGCCGCACGTGGACCCGCTGGGCCGACGCCGTCGCGCGGCGGAGATGGGTGGCCGCCGGCTTCGGCATGGCGATCGTGCTGGCGCTCGTAATCGCGGCCACCGATCTGCAGCTCGGCGCGTCCGACGCCGACACCGTCGCGCGGTCCGGCGATGCCAAGCAGGGCCTCGTCGCTCTCGAGAAGGCAGGGATCGGCGAAGGCTCGATCCTTCCCCACGAGATCCTCGTCGATCAGGGCAGCGACCCCGACCGTGTGGCAGCAGCGCTCCGCAAGGTGGAAGGCATCCATGGCGCTGTCGCTCCGCAGGGATCCGACTGGCGCCGCGGCGGAACGGCGATCGTGGAGGCGGTCCCCGTACCCGACAGCGGTTCAGGTCAGGGAGAGACGACGCTCGACGAGGTCCGCGACACCGCGCACGCCAGTGGACCCGGCGTGCGCGTCGGCGGTCAGCCGGCCTCGAATGCCGACTTCATCGACGCCGTCTACGGCAGCTTCCCGCTGATGATCGCGCTGATCACGGTGACGACGTTCATCCTGCTCGCGCGCGCCTTCCGGTCGCTCCTGCTGCCGCTCAAGGCGATCCTGCTGAACGTGTTGAGCGTCGCCGCGGCCTGGGGCGTAATGGTCCTCGTCTGGCAGAAGGGCTACGGCTCCGAGCTGATCTGGGGGATCGACGCGACGGGCTCGATCCCGTCGTGGATGCCGCTGATGGTGTTCGCCTTCCTGTTCGGCCTCTCGATGGACTACGAGGTGTTCATCCTGTCCCGCATGCGGGAGGAGTACGACCGCACGGGCTCGACCCGCACCGCGGTGGTCCAGGGCATCGGACGGACTGGCCGGCTGGTCACGAGCGCAGCTCTGATCCTGTTCCTCGCGTTCGTCTCGATGGCGTCCGGCCCAGGTACCGACCTGAAGATGTTCGCCACGGGGCTCGGCGCCGGGATCCTGCTCGACGCCACCGTGATCCGCGCGCTGATCGTGCCCGCGGTGATCGCGCTGATGGGCCGCTGGAATTGGTGGCTCCCCGAATGGCCGGCGCGCCTGCTGCGGGTGGAGCCCTCGCTGCCCCGCCGCGTGGCCGCCGGCGAGGCGGATGGATGAGGTGCCGTGCGGCGATACTGAGCCGGCATGACGGCACACGACGACCGTGAGCTGGTCACGGCCCGGCTCGCACGGGCCGGTTTCGTCGCGTCCGACGAGGAGGCGGGCGAGCTCGTCGCGTGCGCGGGCGGCGACCGCGAGCTGCTCGAGTCCCTCGTCGAGCGCCGCCTCACCGGTGAGCCGCTCGCGTACGTCACCGGACGTCTGATGTTCTGCGGCTACGAAATCCGCGTAGACCCGGGCGTCTACGTGCCGCGCTGGCAGAGCGAGGCGCTGGCGCAGCGAGCCGTGGAGCGCCTGCCGCACGACGGTGCAGCGATCGATATATGCACCGGCACGGGCGCGATCGCCAAGACATTGGTCGTAGAGCATCCAGGCGCACGCGTGCTCGCGACCGACATCGACGAACGGGCGGTCGCGTGTGCGAGGGCGAATGGGGTCGACGCGTACGTCGGCGATCTCTTCGCGCCCGTGCCGAGCGAGCTCGAGGGGGAGGTGGACGTGGTGGTCGGCGTCGTGCCCTACGTCCCGACGCCCGAGCTGCGCCTGCTGCAGCGCGACACGTTCACGTTCGAGTCGCCGCTCTCCTACGACGGCGGCGCTGACGGCACCGACATCCTCCGGCGCGCCATCACCGACAGCACTCGCTTTCTACGCCGCGGCGGCGGCCTGCTGCTGGAACTGGGAGGCGAGCAGGCCGACCTGCTGCGCGACGACCTGGCTCGACTCGGCTACGCCGACGCCCGCGTGCTCACCGACGAAGACGGCGACGTCCGTGGCATCGAAGCCACGTTCGCTCAGGCCGCTACCTCGACCTCCTCGGTCACTTCCGCGCCGGGCTCGGGCGACGAGAAGACCATCGCGCCGTCCTCGATCGGTCCGTAGCGCAGCGTCCTGATGTCGAGCGCGTAGTTCATCGGCAGCCGCCACGGCTGCTTGTTGCCCTGCTTCGGGAACTTGTGGATCGAGCGCAGCACGTAGCCCGCCGTGAAGTCGAGGAACGGCTCTTCGGTGACGGACGGGTCGTTGATCTGCGGCGTGCACTGGCGGTAGCCGCGCTCGTCCATGTAGGCGAGCAGACGGCACACGTACTCGCATGTCACGTCGACCTTCAGCGTCCAGGAGGCGTTGGTGTAACCAAGCGCGAACGCGAAATTCGGTACGCCGCTCAGCATCATGCTCTTGTAAGCCATCGCCTTCGGGACCTCGACCTCGAGGCCGTCGACCGACAGGCTGATACCGCCGAAGACGAGCAGGTTGAGGCCGGTCGCCGACACGATGATGTCCGCCTCGAGCTCTTCGCCCGAGCTCAGCTTGATCCCGTTCTCGGTGAAGGTCTCGATCGTGTCGGTGACCATCGACGCGCGCCCCTCGCTGATCGACTTGAACAGGTCGCCGTCGGGAACGAGGCACAGGCGCTGGTCCCAGGGGTTGTACTTGGGCGTGAAGTGCTTATCGACGTCGTAGCCGGGCGGCAGCTGGCGCATCACGCCTCGGCGGATCAGGCGCTTCATCAGGTCCGGCCGGCGGCGGCAGAGCTGGTACACGAGCGCCTGGATGAAGACGTTCTTCCAGCGGGTCACCGCGTACGCGGTCTTGTCGGGTAGCACACGGCGTAGGAAGTTCGCGATCGGGTCCTGCCCCGGCAGCGAGACGATGTAGCTCGGCGAGCGCTGAAGCATCGTCACGTGAGCGGCGTCGTCGGCCATCGCCGGCACGAGCGTGACCGCTGTGGCGCCGCTGCCGATCACGAGGACTCGCTTGCCCGCGTAATCGAGGTCCTCGGGCCAGTGCTGCGGATGCACGAACACGCCCTTGAAGCGCTCGACTCCCTCGAAGTCGGGCAGGTAGCCCTCGTCGTAGCGGTAGTAGCCGCTGCACGAGAACAGGAAGCCGCAGGTGAGCTCCACCGTCTCACCGGTGTCCGTGCGCTCGGCCTCGACCGTCCAGCGCGCGTCCGGTGTAGACCACTCCGCGCGCACGACGCGGTGGTTGAAGCGCACGTTGCGATCGATGCCGTACTCGCGCGCGGTGTCGTGCACGTAGCGCAGGATCGCCGGGCCGTCGGCGATCGCCTCAGCCTCGGTCCACGGGTGGAACTTGAACCCGAGCGTGTGCATGTCGGAGTCGGAGCGGATTCCGGGGTAGCGGAAGAGATCCCAGGTGCCGCCCATGTCGTCGCGCGCCTCGAGGATCGCGTACGTCTTGCCGGGGAACCTCGACTCGATGTGGTAACCCGCGCCGATGCCGGAGATTCCGGCGCCAACGATCAGCACATCAAAGTGTTCGCGTGGCAACCCGGTCGTGTCAGTGGCGTCCGACATTTGTGTACTGACGCGTACCTTACTGTTTCGCGGCCGCGCGTGCAGCGCCTAGCGCGATGCGCTGAAGCTCTGCGGTCCGTCCGAGCGGCTGCGCGTCCTCGGGTTCTCGCACACAAAGACGACACGCGTGAGCTTCCGCGAGAAGCGCCGGCATTCGTACCCGCGCGGCGCGCCGCGCCCCTTGAGGTACGAAACCGTCCACGAGCGCGCCTTCCGGCAGGCGAGCACGTGAGCACGGACGGAATAGTGATGGTGCCCGACCCTCACCTTGCCGCAGCCGACCGCCGGAACCGCCGAGGCCGACCCCGCAAACACCGCCACCACAGCAGCCGCAACGAGCACGAGGCATCCAACGAGCGCAAGCGCTCGACGGGGCCTGGCCGAGCTTGAGGGGGCCGATCTCAATCGCGATCCAATTCGCGTGCGAGCCGAAGCGATCGTATCTTTGGTCGCAGTGGCGCTCAAATCTGGCTCACCGCGCCGCCGGCCCGCCGCCGGGCTGTCACTCGCACTCCTGGCGGCCTCGCTCCTCGCCCTTGCGACCGGCTGCAGCGGCACTGCGCTCCAGGTGGTCGACGCGAAGTCGAAGCGGCCGTTCATCGACGCGTTCGCCGTGAACCCGAAGGGCGGATCTCTCCTGCTCGCCACGAACAAAGGCCTATTCCACATCGACGCCGACGGCAAGAAGGGGCGCCTTCTGCGCAGCGAGGTGAAGGTGTCGAACAAGGGCAGTGGCTTCGGCGACAAGGTGTCCGCGTTCGCTTTCGTGGGACCGGACAAGCTGATCGGCTCGGGCCACCCCGATGACCCGACCGTGCCTGGCAATCTCGGGCTGATGCAGTCGAACAACGGCGGCGCGAGCTGGAAGGCAGTCTCGCGGGTCGGTCTCTCGGATCTGCATGTGATCAAGCCGCAGGGCGGTCTCGTGTTCGCCTACGACACGGTGCTCGGCGGGGTGATCGTGAGTAGCGACGGCGGCAAGACCTTCGCCGAGCGCAGCGCACCGGAGGAGCCGGTGACCGACCTGGCGTCCGACCCGCGCGACGCGAACTACCTGCTAGCCGCGAGCGTGAACTCGCTCTTCGTCTCGACCGACCAGGCTCGCTCTTGGAAGAAGCTGGGGCCGGCGGATTCGCCCCAGCTCGCGTGGGGCGAGCACGGCCTGTACCGCGCGGACGCTGGAGGAATCGTTGGGACGAGCAGCGATCGCGGGCGCAGCTGGAAGCAGGTCGGGCGGCTCGAGGGCAACCCCGGCAAGCTGGTCGAGACGTCCGACGACAAGCTCTACGTGGCGCTCGACAGCGGCATCGTCCAGGTCTCGAGCGACGCCGGCCGCAGCTGGAAGAGGCTGTTCAAGCCGTGAGCCGCCGGGCGCTCGCGGCGACGGTCACGCTCGCTGTGTCGGGCGCGCTTGCCTCCGCGGCTGATGCGCACAACGACTACGTGAAGGTCGACGGCTCCACGCTGATCTACCAGCAGTACCCCGGGCTCGCGCCGGGCCAGCCCGACAACGCCCTCTCGATCACCTACAAGACGATCGACGGCGACCAGTACTTCCAGGTCGACGACCCCAACAGCACGGGCATCACGAACGAGCTCCCGTGCGTGCCGCACACATTCGACGACGAAAGCGTGCTCTGCCCTGCCGCGGGGATCACGAGCCTGCTGATCGATACCGGCACGGGCACCGACCAGGTGACGATCACGGCGCCCACGGCGGCTCGGATCTACGGAGGCCCGGGCAACGACACGCTACGCGGCGGCGCAGGGGCAACACAGTTCTTCGGCCAGGCCGGAAACGACGCGCTGGTCGCGGGCGCCGGAGGAGGCAACGTACTCGACCCGGGCACCGGGACGAACTCGCTCGACGCGGCGAACGGATTTGCCGACACCGTGAACCGCTGCACCGGCCTTGACACGGTCACGAGCGACGTGGCGGACACGCTGCTCGGAGCCTGCCCGACGACCGATGTGCCCTCGCCGCTCCCGCCGCCCGACTTTCCGGCGCGACCCACGCCTGCCCCGCACGATCCGGCCGGGGGCCCCACGCCATCCGGCGTGCTGCTCAGCTCGCTGCGGCTCATCCCGGCGTCGTTCCGCGCCGCCCCGCGGGGAGCGAGCTTCGCCGTGCGCACCGGCGCGCGTCTCAGCTTCCGCTTGAGCGCGGCGGCCGACGTCACGTTCCGGGTGGACAAGCTCCGCAGGGGGCGGCACCGCACCTTCTGGACCGCTCTCGGCAGCAACTTCAAGCTCAGGAAGCGGCCCGCGGGAATAACCCGCACTCGCTTCACCGGCCGCGTCCCCGGCGCAGTGCTCAGGCCCGGGAGCTACCGGCTGGTCGCCGCGCCGGTGGATCCCGACGGCAGCCAGGGCGGCACCACGAAGGTGCGCTTCCGCATCGTCGCCTCGCCGAAGAAGCGCTAGACCGGCTTCGTCGTCATCGCCCAGACCGCGACGAGGTAGGCGATCACGAGCACGGCCACGAGGAACGCCGACGCGACGCCGAGGCCGCCGGGCGTGCCGCCTTCACGGCGCGTGCGCCGAACCGCGAGCCAGGCGAGCAGCGTGGCGACCACCAGAACCGCGAGACCGGCGTCGGCGGTGGTGAAGCCGATCCCGACCCACGATGCGTTCGAGTCCTCCAGGTGCTCCTTGGAGGCGATCCACTGCGCACCGCCGCGCATGATGATCCAGGCAGGAAGGACGCCCAGCAGCATCGTGCGGTAGCCCACCATCGCAAGCGTGGCATTGCCATCGCGCCACGCGAACAGCAGCGCGGACCCGGCGAGCACGAGCGCGCCGACGAGCGTGGTGGCGCCGATCAGATGCACGAGGAGCGGGAAGTTCCACGAGTCGGGACGAATGGCAGCGAGCACGTCCATGTCAGTGCCCCGGCTTGTAGACCATGTCGATGAGCAGAAGGAGCACCGCGAGCGTCCGCAGCCAGTGGAGCGTCACGGCCTGTGAGGGCAGCGCGACGGCCGTCCCGCCCTCGCGCGCGGAGAACGCCTCATTGAACGCCGCCTGCACGCGGCCGCCCAGCCCGGAGGCGATCACCCACAGCACGATCGCCGCGATCACCCAGCCGTCGAGCAGGTCGTAGCCGTCCACGTAGATCGCGAGCCAGACGCCGAACACAATCGTGCCGAGTCCTCCGATCGCCCACAGCACGTTGCCGATCGAGAGGATCCGCGCGTCGCCCCTGAGGCGGAGCACGAAGCCGCTGAAGATCACCACCGTCGCGATCAGCGCGAACGCAGACAGCATGTGCAGGAAGAGCAGCGTGTCGTACACGCGCGGAACCCTAAAGGGCGGCTTGGACGCTATGCGGCTACGGACGGCTCTTCGCCGGCCACCGTGCCGCGCGCGAGCTCGGCGTAGCGCCCGTCGAGCTCGAGCAGCTCGGCGTGCGTGCCGCGTTCGACGATCCGACCGTGGTCGAGCACGAGGATCTGGTCGGCGTCGCGCACGGTCGAGAGGCGGTGCGCGATCGCGATCGTCGTGCGCCCGCGCGCGAGCTCGTCGAGCGCCTCCTGCAGCGCCCGCTCGGTCTCGTTGTCGAGCGCGCTCGTGGCCTCGTCGAGGATGAGCACGGGCGGGTTGCGGAGGATCGTCCGGGCGATGGCGATGCGCTGCTTCTCACCGCCGGAGAAGCGGTAGCCGCGCTCGCCCACCATCGTCTCGTAGCCGTCGGGGAGCGACACGATGAGATCGTGGATCTGGGCGGCGCGTGCCGCCTGCTCGATCTCCGCGTCGGTCGCGTCGGGCCGTGCGAAGCGCAGATTCTCGCGGATGCTCGCGTGGAAGAGGTACGTCTCCTGCGACACCAGCCCGACGGTGGCGGCAAGCGAAGAGAGGCTCGCCTCGGCCACGTCAACGCCGTCGATCGTGACCCGCCCGCGCTCTGGCTCATACAGGCGCGCGACCAGGTAGGCCAGTGTCGTCTTACCCGAGCCGGTCTCACCGACGATGGCGGTGGTGGTCCCGGCGGGCACGACCGCGTCGACGTCGGCGAGCGTCCACGGCGCGTCCTCGTCATAGCGGAACCACACGTCGTCGAAGGTCACGTCGCCGCGCACGTCGCGGAGCTCGACCGGATGCCGGCGCTCGTCGATGTCCACCGGCAGGTCGAGGTACTCGAAGATGCGCGCGAACATCGCCAGCGACGTCTGCACGTCGAGCCCCACCGACAGGAGCGACTGGATCGGGAACAGCAGCCGCGTCTGCAGCGTCGTGAACGCGACCACCGTGCCGATCGAGATCGCGTGGCCGCCGCTCGCGATGTTCATTCCGGCGAACCAGTAGACCGCGGCCGGCAGGATCGCGAAGCTCATCTGGACGGATGCCATCCGCCAGCGGCCCGCCATGCGGCTGCGGACCTCGATGTCTGCGAGCTCTGCCGACTCGTCACGGAAGCGCCCCGCGAGCTCCGGGCCGCGGCCCATCGTCTTGCCGAGCAGGATGCCGGACACCGACAGCGACTCCTCGACCAGCGTCGACATGTCGGCGAGGCGCCCCTGGCGCACCGACGTGATGCGCTTGCGCTCCTTGCCGACTCGCCGCGTGAGCCAGACGAAGAACGGCAACAGGCAGAGCGAGAACGCCGCGAGTCGCCAGTCGAGCGCGATCATCGCGACGAGCGTGGCGAGCACCGTCGTGACGTTCGACATGATCGACGTGGCGGTGCTCGTCACGACGTTGTCGATCCCGCCGATGTCGTTGGCGATGCGCGACTGAACCTCGCCCGTGTGCGTGCGCGTGAAGAACGCGAGCGACATGCGCTGCAGGTGCGAGTAGACCGCCGAGCGCAGGTCGTGCATCACGCGCTGCCCGACCGTGTTCGACAACCAAGTCTGCGCGACCCCGATCACGCCGCTCAGCACCGAGATGGCGATCATGCCGAGCACCAGGAACGTGAGCAGCTCGGTGTCCTTGTTCGGGATCGCGTCGTCGAGCACGGCGCGAAGGAGGAACGGGCTGATGACGCCTACGCCGGCCGCGACCACGATCAAGAGCAGCAGCACGGAGAGCCGCCCGCGGTAGGAGCGGAAGAGCCGTGCTATGCGCTTGAGTGGAACGCGCGCCTCAGGCGGCAGCGCCGGGCCAGAAGAAGCCATTAAGAGAGCGTAGTGAGGCGCGTCGAGCGCTCAGGGGAGCAGGCGCGGCATGGGGTCGACCGGGACGCCACGGTGGCGCGTCTCGAAATGCAGGTGCGGGCCCGTCGCACGGCCCGTCGAGCCGACGTACCCGATCAGCGTGCCGCCGCTCACCGCCTGACCCTGCGCGACCGTGATCGAGGAGAGGTGGGCGTACCACGTCTGCCAGTGGAGTCGATGCTGAACGACTACGAGGTTGCCGTATCCGCCGTCGTCCCAGCCGGCAGATGCGACGACGCCCACGCCGGCGGCGCCCACGGGCGCGCCCGCGTCGGCGAGAAAGTCGATCCCGGTGTGCCGGCGACCGGACACCCAGCCGAACCCGTCGCCGATCGGCGCGTCGACGGGTCGCAGGAAGCGCACCGGTCCGCGCGGGGCGCCGTGGGCCCGCGCCCGGCGGCGCGGGTGCTTCAGCGCCTTGATCGTGGCCGGGCCCGCGATTCCATCGGACCTCAGCCCCTGCGCGCGTTGGAAGCGA
>DASVXS010000066.1:0-17657 GCA_036392575.1 Thermoleophilaceae bacterium
GGACAGGTCCTGGAGCGCCGCCGTTGCTTCCATCAGCAGCGTCCTCCGCTGAGGATCGCCGCGCCACCGCCCGAGCAGCCTGGTCGCGTCCTGGGCTAGCGCCCACAGGAGGCCGTCGAGCGCGGCGGCGTTGTCGGCACCGCCCTGGGCGGCGATGTTGGTTCGCGCCCGAAGCCGCTTGCCGGCAACGGCCTCGGCGAGCGGGCGGAGAACACTCTCGAGCAGGCGCTTCGCGGGCTCGCGATTGCCGGCCTGATCGAACGCGGCATGCGCCGCGCTGAAGAGACTTACAAGCCGCTTGGTGCTCGTGCCCCCGCCGTCGGCCGACGCGACGGTCCGAGCAAGCGCCCCCGCTCGTCTCGCGAGCGCCTTCGCCGCCCGGCCGTCGGAACTGGGCTCCTGCTCGGCGTCACGTGCGAACCGGCTCGTGGCTCCCCACTCGGCGAAGCGGCCCGCCAGCGAGTCGGCGACGTCGCCCAGTGCTTTGTGTACCGACGCGAGCTCGCCCGCGACCTGCTCTGAGGCGATCTCCTGGATCAATCCGCAGAAGTTGGCGGCCTCGCGGAGGCGCTCCTCGAGCAGGGCCCACGCCGCATCACGGTGGGGCATCAGGTAGTCGTTCTCGTAGAAAAGCTCGAAGCTCGGGCCCGCGTTCATTCCCGGGTACTCGGGCCCGACGGGCAGTGTCGTGATCAGGTTCCCGAGCGGCTTCAAAACCCGGAGCATGAGCGCGATCGTCGCGTCGGCCAGCGTCCCCAGCTGCGCATCGGTCTCCTCGGTGTGCGCGAAGTAGCGCTCGAAGATCTGCAGCAGGAGCTCGTAGCTGACGTTGAACAGGTCGCCGCATCTCGAGGTGACCCGCTCGCCGATCCGCGGCACGGTGTCGTCGTGCTCGCACCGGCGCACCGTCGCGAACATCACCGGTCGAACGGGATCGAAGTTCGGGTTCGCCGCGACCATCGCGCGGTACTCGTCGAGGATCTGCACGAACTGGCCGAAATGCGCGTGCTGCCAGCGCCCGCGTGCGCCCTCGCCCTGCTCAAGGATCGTGTCGATCGCCTGTTGCGCGCTCGCAAGGTCCGTCACCGTCACAAGCTCATCCCAACCGAAGTTCTCCGGGATCGCCTGCGCCCGCTGAGGCCCGACGAACAGGTTCTGCTCGCCGAACTTCTCTGACAGGTGCGCGAGGCCCTGCTCGATCGAGCGATACAGGTGGCCTACCGTCGCGAAGTCCTGTGGCTGGGGGACGATGTCGCGTTCGGCCATCAGCGGCACCGCCTCGTGCGCCGGCATGTCGAGCCCTTCGGCGCCCTCGTACTCCATCCCCTCCGGTCGCTCGAGGAAGATGAAGTGCTGAAGCGCCTGCTCCCCGAAAGGCACGAGCGTCAAGTTCACACCGGCCGGATAGTGGTGGGCGGGGGCAGGCAGGTTGGGTCGTCCGAAGTGCGGTGCCGCACCGATCGCCGAGAGCAGGTTGTGTACCAGCGCCAGGTGGAGCATCTCCTCGGTCGCCACATGCGAGATCGCCTTTCGCCAGCGATCGACCGCGGCAAGCTCGCCGCGTGTCAGCCCCTCGTCCTCACGCTGCTTGAGCGAGAAGGCGGCGAACAGGTACTGGCACATGATCCCGTGCTCGAGCTCCGCCGCCTCACAGAGCATGTAGATCAGCGCCTCGCGGTGCTCGATCACGAACGGCGCCTCGGGTGCTGCCTTGCCGCCGCGTGAGGCCAGGACCTCCGCGAGACGGCCCTGTCCGGTTGGGGGGGACGGGCGGGTGGCTCGCGACATCGTCATCGGAAAGGCTGGCGTCCCATGCTGCTCAAATTTCTCAGAGTCCGAGGGCCTCGATCAAGGGCTGAGTGACCCTCCGGCGCGCCGCGCTCCTTGATCGACGCTTCTGGCTGCCGTGGCCCACTGGCCAAATAGGCTGAACCTGCGTCCGGGCGCGAGCAACACACGTCGGGTCTCGATCTACACCGCTTGGGTATAGAGCGCTCGAACCGGGCCTAAGCTCTTGTGTCGCGCCCGCAGCTAGGGGTCGTCGGGGGCGCCGCGCAGCCACTCCCAGTACGTCGGGCGGTGCATCCGTTCGAGCTTGATCCCGTCCGGGTCGTAGAAGAAGACCGCGTAGTAGCCCGGCGTGTAGTCGTACTCGGTGGGCCCGCTCTCGATCGGGGTGCGCTGCTCGCGGAGCCACCGAGCGCGTTCATCGACGACCTCGCGCGGGCCTTCGGCGGAGAGGTAGTAGATCGTCTCGCCCTGCTCGCCATCCACCTCGCGAAGGCCCGACCAGCCGATCGGCTCGAGCAGGCCGCGATAGAAGGGCAGGCTTCGCTCGTTCGAGCTGACCGAGATCGACGTGGCTGATCTTCGAGAGCGGCGCTTTCACGTGGTCGCCTGCGCGCCGGCGCGGGGTGGCCTTCTCACTCGGCACGGGTCGCGCGGTAGTAGGTGAGGCGGCCGATGCGCCTGGTGAGGTGATCGATTTCGGTGGGGTCGCTGAGTCCCGCGTCGCGCATCAGGGTGGGGATGCGGTCGTCCCAGTTGTCTTGCAGGGTGTGAGTGCGGCGTGAGAGGCGGGCCAGCCCGTGCAGATTGTGGCTGTTGCCGCCAAAGTCGACGAGGTGCAATGAGCCGCCGGGGCGTAGCACGCGCAGGACTTCTCGCAGTGACGCCACGCGGAGGTCTGCCTCGAGATGGTGGAACATGAGCGCCGAGAGCACGCGGTCGAAGCTCGCGTCGGGATAGGGAAGCTGGTCGGCGAAGCCGCGGACGAGCTTGAGGTCGATCCCGGCGCGGCGGGCCTTGCGGGCCGCGCGGGCGAGCGCTTTGGGGTCGGGGTCGAGTCCGGCGACCTCGAGCTGCGGCCGCATCCGCTTGACGAGTAGCGCGAGATTGCCGGTGCCGCAGCCGATCTCGAGCACCCGCTGGGCTGACGCGAGCTCGGCTTGATCTGCGAGCTTGCGGTGGACGGGCTCGATCCCGATCAGGCGCGTGAACGGGTCGTAGAGCGGCAGGAGCCAGATGCGGCCCATGCCCGGCAGATAGCGGCGGGCGTCGCCGGAGGGATGGCGGAGCGGTTGCGATGAAGCGAGCTCGTGCATTCGATTCTCCGTTGGTATGAGGATGCTTAGTGCTTTGACGAGTGATAATCCCTGTGTTGTCGGGCTTCCAGAGCGATTCGTTGGCCGGTATGCAACGATCTGTCGTTCTAGTGGAGACGACACGGCTGACTGGGCGGCGGGCCGACGGGGTCCCGATCTATGCATACGTTCGCGGCCCTAACGCGCCTCCAGTCACCGTGCTGCGCTTCTCTGCCGCGGACCTACCGGCGCGCGATCACGCGCACGCGCACGACTTCCTCGTGCTGGCGTACTGCGAGCGCGGCGGGGGCACGATCGGCCTTGACAACCGGCAGTGGCCGCTCGCGGCTGGTGACGCGTTTCTGATCGCCCCGGGTGAGGTCGTGCGCCTGAGCGATCACGGCCACGGTATGGCGGCCGAGGGCTGGAGCGTCTTTTTCCCGCCGGAGATCATCGCCTCCGGAGCGCTGGGAGGGTCGCTGGGCTGGGCAGCGCATCCGCTGCTGTTCCCGTTCGTCGGCCGCACGGCGGGCGGCGCTCAGCGGCTACGCGTCCCGCCGAGCGAGCGAGCGGCGTGGTCAGGTCACGTCGCGGCGATCGAGCGGGAACTGCGCAGGCCGCGCGATGGCTCCAGCGAAGCGGCGCTCGCGCACTTGACGCTGCTGCTGGTCAGTGTCGCGCGGATCTCAGTTGATCTCGGCGACCACCTGCGGCTTCGCAGCGAGCCGCTGCTAGCGGCCGTGTTCGAGTTCATCGAGGCTCACTATCACGAGCCGATCTCGCTATCCGACATAGCCGCCGCGGTCGGGCTGACGGCAGGTCACCTGACGACGGTCGTCCGCCGCAAGACTGGGCGCCCCGCGCAGCGCTGGATCACCGAACGCCGGATGGCCGAAGCTCGCAGACTGCTGCGCGAAACCGATCTAACCGTCGAGGCGATCGCGACCCGCACCGGCTACCGACAACCGAGTTTCTTCATCAAGCAGTTCCGGCGCGATCACACGCTCACGCCCGCCGCGTGGCGCCGCAGCACGCGAAATCCGACACAGCCGCCTTAACTCGCCGCGCGCGATCCACGCCTGAGGCACACCTCGACCAACCCCGCGCTGGTGAGGGAACGGCTCGGATGCGTCCGCGATAACCCGGCGCCGGAGCGGCACGGCGACTTCCCGCGACGCCCAGCCACCCAGGCACGCCCGGGGACGAGCACGAGTGGCCTGCGGGCCTCGTCGCTCATTGACGCTTCCCGGCGCGCGCGTCGATGTCATCGGCTTCGCCGTGCCCGCCGGCGAGCCATGCAAGCATCGCGCCCGGCGGCCTGGCCGGTTGCGCGTGGGCGAAGGGGTGGTGGAATCCGGCGAGCGCGTCGGCCGAGTCGATCTCGAACTCGAATGACTCGCCGGAGCGCTCGTCCTTGACGGTCACCGAGACGCGGTTTGTGTGTGAGTTCCAGAGCAACCTCACGTCGATTCCGTCGTTCGTCCTGCGATCAAGTTCGCGGAACTCGCTCTCCGGTGTTGTGGCCATGGTCATGTCCTGTTCCTCTCGAGGTGTTCGTTGGTCACAGCGCATACGGGTTCGTTACTCACTTGACACGGCGACCCAAGCCGATGTGACATGACCGCTGTCGGGCCTTCGAGATCCCGTCAGAGCGGCGGGATGTTCTGGTTGCGGTGCAGGACGTTGGTGGGGTCGTAGCGGCTCTTTAGCACGCGGAGCCGGCCGAATGACTCGGGGCCGTAGGCGGCGCTGATCCGTTCGAGCGGCTCGTCCGCCTGCATGTAGTTGGCGTAGCCGCCACTGACCGACCAGGGCTCGATCGCCGCCGCCGTCTCGCGCGCCCAGGCGATCTCCTCGTCGTCGAGGGCTGGGTCGATCCAGCTGGCCATGACGCTGACGTTGAAGGCCGCCCCGCGGTAGCCGAGTGCGGCACTCCCCGGGTCGATCCGCTTCGGCGCGCCGCGCAGCGACTCGATCAGGATCGCGCCCGGCGGCCGGCCGAGCGCGCTCATGCTGTCGATCAGCAGGTCGATCAGCTCATCGGGAAGCTCGCGGACGAAATGGCTCTTCCAGTAGTTCCGGTCGATCCCGTAGGCGGGGTCGAAGACCCGCTGCTGATCGAGGAACCCGTGGCGGCGGACGCCGTCGCTGACGAGCCCGGGCGCCGCACGCAGCGCGCGGTGCTCCTCCGGATTCTCGTCCGAGCCCGTGTAGCAGGGCGCGACCGTGAGGGTCGGGATCACGGCCTCGTCGAGCTTGAGCTGGGCCTGGCAGCTCAGATCGTCGTCGGCCCCCGCGTCGACATTGCGGAACGTCCGGAGCGCCTCGCGGACGCCTTCTCCGGCGTAATCGAAGCGACCGCCGACCACCGTCGAAAGCGGATGGAGGCGGAAGGTGAGCAGCGTCGCCACACCGAAGTTGCCACCGCCGCCGCGCAGCGCCCAGAGCAGCTCGGGCGTCTCGTCGCCGTTGGCGTGGATCACTTCGCCCGTGGGCGTGACCAGCTCGGCGGCGACCAGGTTGTCGCAGGTCAAGCCGCACTGCGCCGTCAGGTGGCCAATCCCGCCGCCGAGCGTGAGGCCCGCGACCCCGGTCGAGCCGACGACGCCCCCGGGCGCGACCACGCCGCGGGCCTGCGTCGCAGTGTCGAAGTCGAGCCAGGTCGCCCCGCCCTCGGAGCGGGCTAGCCGCGCGTCGGCATCGACCTCGACCTTCCGCATCCGCGAGAGGTCGATCACGAGACCGTCGTCCACCGCGCAGTGCCCAGCCGGGTTGTGGCCGCCGCCGCGGACCGCGATCTCAAGGTCATGCTCCTGGGCAAACGCCAGAGCCGTCGCGACATCTCGGGCATTAGCGCACCGTGCGATCGCCGCCGGCCGGCGGTCGATGAGCAGGTTGAAGCAGAGGCGCGCCTGCTCAAACTCGGGGTCGGAGGGCCCCAGCACCTCGCCGGTGACTAAAGCGCGAAGTTCGGTGAGGTTCTCGGTCATCAAACCTGGAGACCGCATTACGCACCTGAACTCATCGGCACGCCATGAGATGGCTGGGCCTCAGGACGGCGAGCCGATCCAGTCGCTGATCAGCGCGTTGACCCGTGGAGGATCCTCGAGCTGCACGAAGTGCCCGACGCCGGGGAGCAACTCGAAGCGGCTTCCGGGCGGTAGCGCGTCGGTGTTGTCGGCCGCGATCTTGGGGTTCATGCAGCCGTCGGTGGCACCGTGCAGTGACAGCGCCGGCGCGCCCGCCTTGATCGTGAACGACTTGACGAGCCCCTTCTGGAGGTTGTTGCGGTAGTAGCGCAGCGCCGCGCGGCGGCGTCCCGGCCCACCCAGCGACTCCCACACGTGATCTAGGTCCTCACTCGCGTCGTAACCGGGCGACCAGTCTCGCCACAGCTTTGGGACCACGCGGTCGAGCCCGCGCTCCGACAATCCCGGGAGTTGGTTGTAGAGGAAGTACCAGCTCATCCGCGCCTGCCGCGCCGCGTCGCCGAGCGTCTTGCGCGAAGTCCAGGGTCTAAGCAGTACGGGGGTAGGCGGCACGGCAATCGCCACGTAGCGATGGAACCGGGTCGGCTCGCGCTCGGTCAGCGCCCACAGCGTCGCTGCGCCCCAGTCGTGTCCGATGAGAACAGCCCGCTGATCGCCGCCGATCGCGGTGTGGAGCGCGAGGACGTCGTCGAACTGGTCGGCGATCATGTAGCTGTCGTTCGGCGCCAGGTCGGTGGGTGCATAGCCGCGGGTGAACGGTGCGACGGCATGCCAGCCGCGCTCCGCCAGGTACGGGCCGAGGTGGCGCCAGGTCCAGGCCGTGTCCGGATAGCCGTGGACCATGAGCGCCAGCGGAGCTGCCTCGGAACCCCACGCGAGCGCTGCGAACGTCATCCCCGAGGCTTGCACACGGATCGATTGGGGCTCGGCGGCGCTGGTGACGCTCAGGCTGTTCACGCGGCCCGGGCGGCGTCGGCGAGGCCGAGCTTGGGTCGTACCCACCGGGCCAACGCACCGATCGCTTCGTCGGCTTCGGGTGCGCGCCCTGCAGCCATATGGAAGGTGTGCTGCTGGTCGGGGAAGATCTCGACGCGGACATCCACGCCGGCCCCGCGGGCATGCTCGGCGAGCCGGCGGCTGTCGTCCAAGAGCGTCTCGTCACCGCCCACCTGGATGTGGATCGGCGGTAGGCCGGTGAGGTCGGCATAGAGCGGGTTGGCGAGCGGGTCCTTACCGTTGCCGCGTTCGCCCAGGAACATGTCTACCAGCCCCTGGACAACCTCCTTGTAAAAGAAGGCGTCCTTCTCCCGGTTCGACTCGTAGGAGTTCCCAGTGAGTTCCATGTCGACCCAGGGCGAGATCAGCATGAACGCCGCCGCGGTCGGCAGGCCCAGCACGCGGGCGTGGAGCATTGCGGTGATGGCGAGTCCGCCACCGGACGAATCGCCCGTGAGCGCGATGTGGTTGGCGCTGACTCCCTGTTCGAGCAGCCAGCGGTAGGCGGCTGTCGCGTCGTCGACCGGCGCCGGGTGCGGGTGCTCAGGCGTACGGCGGTAGTTCGGGATCAGCGCCCGGGCGCCGATTGTCTTGGCGAGGTGGCCGAAGAGTTTCCGGTGCGTATACATCGAACCGCCGACAAAGCCCCCGCCGTGTAGGCAGAGGATCACGCGGTCCTCGACGCATCCTTTCGGCACCGCCCACATCGCGGGCACTTCGCCGGCGTCGGTTTCGATGTAGTCGACGCCGCCGGGCTCGGCGGTGAGGTCACCCCAACGCTCGAGGTCGTCGCGCTGCTCCTCGAGCGACCGGTCCGGATCCGTTATCCGGGCCTCGGTCCAGCTCCGGTAGAGGTTCTTTACCGCTTCTGATTGCTTGCTTGGCATGGTGCTCTCGCGCCAACGCTGTCCGATGATGTGTTGGCGAACCTAGGCGTCCGGCTCCTAAACCGGAAACAGAACTTGGTGGTGTGCTCACGCGGTGCTGCGATGAATCGGGGGTGGTAACTTCGCCTGCGATGCGTCCGGACGTGCGTCAGCTTCAGTACTTCATCGCGGTCGCTGAGGAGCTGAACTTCACACGCGCGGCCGAGCGACTCAACTTGGTGCAGCAGTCGCTGAGCACGGCGATCGCCCAGCTCGAGGCGCTGCTGGGGATCAAACTATTCGAGCGCACGACGCGCAGCGTGACGCTGACGAACGCCGGAGCCGCGTGGCTTCCGTACGCGCGCGATGCCCTCGCTGCGGCCGAGCGGGCGGCCGCGGCGGCGCGGGATCTGGCGGCCGGTCGAGCGGGCCAGCTTCGCGTCGGGCTCGCGGCGACGGCAGCGCTGGACGTCACGCCGCGGCTGCTGCGCACGTTCGCCGAACGCTTTCCGCTTGTAGAGCTGGCGATTGAGCACTTCGACTGCCAAGATCCGTCGGGCGGGCTCCGCGAGCGCCGCAGCGACGTCGCGATCGTCCGGCCGCCGTTCAACGACGATGGGCTCGAGCTGCTCGTGATTGCGACGGAGCCCCGCTTTGCCGTCTTGGCGGCCGATCACCCGCTCGCCGACCGCGCGGCCCTCGACTTCGCCGAGCTCGCCGATGAGCCGTGGATGGATATCGCGACCGATCCGATCTGGTGGGACTTCTGGCGGGTCGCCGAGCTGAGGTCAGGACCACCCAAGGTCGGCGCCATTTGTCGCAGCTGCGAAGAACTCCTCGAGGCCGCTCGGGCCGGGACGGCGACCGGCCTTGTTGGGGAATCGGTGGTCCGCGCGCAGTCTTGGTCGCAGCTCGCGTTCGTCGAGGTCCGCGACATCGCCCCCTCGACGGTCGCGGTCGCCTGGCACTCGGATAACCACCAGCTTGCCGTACGTAACTTCGTTGACCTCGCGATCGATCTCTCGACGCCCTCGCCATCGTCTTCGGGTCCGTCGGCCCAGCCGGCCGCGATGTAGCGACTGACCCGCCTGCGGCCTGCTGAGAAGCATCTATCCCCAAGAGAACGGTGCGCCTCCGCCGAGCTCAGACGCCTTGGTGTGGCTGGCTAAGTCGCTGCATGACCAGGGCGTGCGCTGCGCGCAGCTCGCCCTCGGCGGGGCGGCACCTCAGAGCCCATCCAGGATCCGAGTGGACCGGGCCTCGCGCCCGTGCTGGAGTCAATCGTCGCCCGACGCATTGACGCCGAGCGCGCACACTACGGCGGGCTTGAGCTCGAGCGTCTCAAGCCGAACCTGCGAGAAGCCTGCGTCGCGCAGCGCCGCGGCGATCTTCTGACCTCGCGTCCTCGCCGCGTGGTCGCTCGCCCCGGGGCCGCGTGGCTGAAAGGCGATCGCGATCCGACCCCCGCTCCTCAGCCCGCGGCGTAGTTCTCTGAGCGGTTCGACCGGTTGGTCCAAGAACTGCAGCGCGTTGACAGCCAAGATCTTGTCGAAAGGCGCCTCAAACGCCGGCAAGCGCTCGACAGAACCGAGCCTCAGCTCGACCCGGCCGAGTCGCACTCCGTCCGCGTTGCGCCGTGCAGCCTGGCGCAGCATCACCTCGGAGTGGTCGAGCCCGCACACATAGCCGTCTGGGGCGAGGCGCGCCAGCTCGCGGATCGCGATCCCCGGCCCGAAGCCAATCTCGAGAACGCGGTCGTCGCGCTGCACTTCGAGCAGTGACACCGCCCAGGCGTTGCGCCGAAGGTTCGAGGAGCGATGGGCCATGACCCAACCCGCGATCCGGCCCGGAAAGCCGGTCGGTCGGCCGAACTGAGCGCGGACGCGCTCTATGACCTCTTGCTCCAACTGCACCCTCGGTACCTCCTGTCCCCGTCGGGTCCCTATGGTGCAGGTTGAAGCGCACTTCAAGTCAAGGGGAAACCGATGCCCGACAACGACGCCCGGCTCGCCATCGGCGAGCTCGCCCGGCGCGCCGGAACCGCGCCCTCGGCGTTGCGCTACTACGAGCGAATCGGCCTCCTTCCGCCCGCCGACCGCGCGGGCGGCAAACGCCACTACTCGCCCGCGAGTGCCGAGCGCCTCGCCCTAGTGCGCCTCTACCAGTACGCCGGCTTCACGCTCAAAGAGATCCGCAAGCTGCTGGCCGCAGGCAGTCGCCGCGGCGCGAGCTGGACCTCGCTTGCCGAACACAAGATCGCGGAGCTCGACGCCCGTATCGCCGAGGCACAACGCGCAAAGGACCTCCTCGAACACGTCCTCAACTGCCCCCATCACGACCTTCTCACCTGCCCCAATTTCCGCGCCGCGTTCCAGGCCCGACTCGAAGCGGGCTCATAACCCGCTCGGTGCGGAACCAGCCACCAACGCCGGCGCCCACAATCAGCTGGCGTCCTTGGTTAGGGCCACGTCCATCCAGGGCTGCCAGCCGGAGTCGGCGTCGAGCGCCTCCCAGTGGCTCGTGATGACGTCGCGAGCGTCGTTGAAACTTCCGGTAAACCGGTCCCTCTCGCTGCGCATGGTCCACACCAGCGCCCCGTCCTCGTCGACCAGGCGCGCCTCGTACGCGTTCGGCCCGTCGCTACCGAAGTAGTGCGTGACATAGCTCGCGCTGGCCGGGTCATAGCCGATGAGCTCGGCGCCCTCGACCCTCTGCTCTCCGACCCGGGCGTCGACGATGTGCAGCAGCGCCCCGCCCGGCAACCGCTCATAGGTATCGACAGCATCGATTCGCCCCCCCAGACCTCCCGAAGCATCGGTGGTCCATCCCTCGGTCCTCCACCGGCCGATCAAGGCCTCGAGCCTCCCCAGTGCCTCAGTGGATTCATTCGGCATTTGGGTCTCCTTCGCGATCTGCCTGCCAGGCCTCGGCGTGCTCTTGGTTCTGTTCCACGCCGAGAACCTGGCGCTCGAGAACCTCGATGAACGGCATCTGACCCTTGACCAGCTTCTGCCGCGCGGTCGCGGTGTCGAACCACCCGGCGCGGTCGATCTCCGGGAATTCGCGCTGCTGACCCGACCCGCGCGGCCACTCGAGTCTGAACGTATTGCTCCGAACGCTCGCCTCGTTGAAGTCGCTCTCGATCGCCCACGCCACGATTCGTTTGCCGCTCGGTTGCTTTATCTCGCCGAGCTCGAGCGTTCGGCCGGGCGGTGGATGGCTGCCGGTCTCCTCGAGGAACTCACGACAGGCGGCGGTGAACGGATCCTCGTCGTCTTGGTATTCGCCCTTGACCATCGACCAGCCGCCCTCGTCCTTGCTGGCCCAAAACGGCCCGCCCATGTGGGCGATGAAGACCTCGAGCCGATCGTCGCGCAGCCGGTAGAGCAGTAGGCCCGCGCTCGTCTTGCTCGACTTGCTCAGTGGACCGTCGGTCACGGCATCTGTCGCACGCCGCGCCGCGCCGCGTGGTCTCGCGCCAGTAGCGCCATGCCGAAGAACGCGGCGATCAGCTCGCGGGGGCCAGGTAGGTTGGCGACGCCGCGACGATGTGCGTCGATCGTGCGGACGCTGACCAGCGCCCGCTCCGGAGCAAGCCAGTCGGCGAAGCCCCGCTCGGCGATCTCGTCGCCAAGGACGATTTCACGCGCGGTGTCAGAGGGCGACGTTCCCGCAGCGAGACGTTGTCTGGCCGCCTGGTCGAGCCAGCGCCAGTAGTCAACCAGGCGGCGCACCTCGTCGGGGCCGCAGACTGGACCGTGCCCGGGGACGAACCGCTCGGCGTCGAGCTCGAGCAACCGCTCGAGCGCCGCCACCCAGCGTTCAAGCGGCCCGGCCCACATGATCGGGGTGATGCCGATGAAGAGGATGTCGGCCGCGAACGCGATGTGCGCGTCCGGCACCCAGACGATCAGGTCACCCAGGGTGTGTGCGGGGCCGACCTCGAGTAGGCGAACCTCTCGCCCCCCGACGTCAAGCACCAACTCTCCGGAGAACCTGCGGGTCGGCTGTACAAGCCGCACCCCATCGAAGTCGAAGGGCTTGAGCGCCTCGCCCGCGTAGGCCGCGATCACAGCGGCGTCGGCTCGCCGCGGGTAGGGAAGCGGCAGCGATCCGGCGAGCCGCAGGGCGCCCGTGAGCGCCCTGAACCGCTTCATCTCAGTCGGCGACTGCGCTTCCATCACAGCCGTGGCCGACTCGGTGGCGATGATCT
Organism: Thermoleophilaceae bacterium; assembly: GCA_036392575.1. Classification (GTDB taxonomy): domain Bacteria; phylum Actinomycetota; class Thermoleophilia; order Solirubrobacterales; family Thermoleophilaceae; genus JADGHQ01. Next base: position 12,149 of record DASVXS010000066.1, read on the forward strand.
CCGCCCCTTGGACCTCCTGGTTTCCCCACCAGTGATCGCCGTCGGAGTGCGTGTTAACAAGCGTCTCGATCGGCGCCTTCTCAATCAGCGGCGCCATCGCGGCGAGCATGCGGCGCGTAAGCCGCGCATCCCACAGCGTGTCGACGAGCAGCGACGCGCCCTCGCCGATCACCAGGCCGGCGTTACTCTCGCCGAGCAGCCCGTTGGGCTGTAGCCAAGCATGGACGGCAGGGCCGACCTCGGTCAAGCCGCCCTCGAATCGCGCCGGGCCTGGATGAAGCGGTGTGACCGCAACCATCAGTGCACCCATTCTGCCGAGACGAGCGTGTCCAGGTTCACGTCGTGCGTGCCCCGCCAACCCTGCCCCTCATCGCTGCCAAGATCCATCTGAGTGGTGAGTACGCAGGACCAGACCCGTAGCGACCTCGCGCGGCTTCTCTGGCTGTCGGTCGCCGCTGCGGTCGCGACGATCAGCCTCAAGACCGTCGCCTGGCTCGTGACGGGCTCGGTAGGCCTGTTCTCGGACGCGGCCGAGTCGGTGGTGAACCTGGTGGCCGCGGTCTTCGCCCTCGTCGTCGTGCACTGGGCTTCTCGGCCTCCGGACGAGGAGCACGCATACGGTCACGAGAAGGCCGACTACCTCTCCGCGGGCGTGGAGGGCGCGCTGATCCTGTTCGCCGCGGTCGGGATCGCCTACTCAGCCATCGGCCGGCTGATCAACCCCGAGCCGCTTTCCGATGTTGCGCTAGGCCTCGGCGTGTCGGTTGCCGCATCGGCAATCAACCTGTTCGTTGCGCGGAAGCTGATCACGACTGGACGTTCAAGCAACTCGATCGTGCTCGAGGCCGACGGCAGGCACCTCATGACCGACGTTTGGACGTCCGCCGGCGTCGTCGTCGGCGTTGCAGCAGTCGCCGTCTCGGGCTGGGACCGCCTCGACGCGATCATCGCGCTAGTCGTTGCGGCGAATATCGTGGCGACCGGGATCTCGCTGATTCAGCGGTTCACCGGCGGACTCATGGATCGCGCCCTCGAGCCGCAGGAGCGCGCGGCGGTCGAGTCCGTCCTCGCCGACTTCGCCGGCGAAGACGTCGAGTTTCATGCGCTACGAACTCGGCGTGCTGGGCAGCGCGCGTTCGTGTCGGTTCACGTGCTCGTCCCGGGTGAGTGGTCGGTGAAGCGGGGACACGATCTCGTTGAGCAAATCGAGGGCCGGCTGCGCGATGTGCTTCGCCACGCGACCGTCTTCACTCATCTCGAACCGGTCGAAGATCCGAAGTCGTTCGCGGACACGGAACTCGACAGACGGGAGAAGCCGGCTGCGTGACCGACGACCTGGTGTCTTCGTCGCTTACGCGGTCAGCGGTGTCGCCGCGCCGTGCCCTTCAGTCTCAGCGGCCGGTCGATCCCCGTTGCTTGGCCCGCCACGTTCCTCGAGGCCCCGACCGCATTTACGCCGAGTCTGTAGGTCTTGCTGCGGCGGAGCATCAGCCGGCCGGTGCGGTTCAGCTTCACGCGCAGAGTCCCGAACTTGCCGCCCGCGATCGTGCCGCTCATCGTGCCGATCCTCGTGCCTCGTCTGAACAGCGTGAGCGCGACGACGCACCTGTCCGCAGGGGCGTTACCACACCTGGCTCGGACCGCCCCCTTGCCGGTTCTCACGTTGATCGTCACCCAGTGCGCGCTGAGGCGAAGTACGGCGCTGTGGGAAAGCGGCGACGACGAGGAGGGTGGCCGGGAGGACGGCGGTGTACCTGAGGACGGCGGAGACGAGCGCGGCGGAGGAGACGCGGGTGGGGGAGACGGCGACGGAGGGGCCGTCTTGTGGCAGCTGGCGGACCCCGGATCGGTAACGCCGCCGCTCTGGGTCCGGAACTGCCACGAGTAATGGTCCGCGTCGAGCGTCAGCAGGAGGACACCGAAGTTGCTGACGTCTCTGAATTCAAGATTCGCGGCCGGCACCGTTCCCGTAAAGAGGCTTCTGCCGCCAGTCCCGACGATGAACTCGCGGATCCCGTGAGCCGGGTCTGAAGCGCCGTTTGGCGTCTGTGGCGCGAAGCGCTGATAGCTGTGGTCATGGGCGTTGAGCACGACGTCTGCGCCGTGCTCGTAGAGGGCCTGCCAGAACGAGCGAGTCGCTGCGTTGTTCGGATCGCCGCTCGTCTCCCCTGAGGTGAACAGCGGGTGATGCCAGTACGCGAGGGTGCATACGCCGACGTGGGCCGCGAGGTCCGCGCGCAGCCACTGCTCCTGGGCGGAACCCGGCGCGCAGTTGTTGATCACGTTGCAGGCCGAGTTGAGAGCAATGATGTGCCAGGAGCCAAGGTCGTATGAGTAGTAACCCGTGCTCGGGTCGCCCGCCGCGGGGCCGAAGTAGCCGAAGTAACCCGCGGCGTTGCCGGCCGGATCCATGTACTCGTGGTTGCCGGGGACCGGGTGGACCGGCAGCGTCAGCGTCCCCCAGGTGTTTGCGTAGAACTGCGAGTACTCCGATGAGGTCCCGCGGTCGTACTGCTGGTCCCCCAACGCTGCTACGGCGTCGGGATCCAGCGTGGAGACCAGCGAGGCCGTCGCGCCCTGCTGGCACTCACTCGCACTCGGAGTCTGCACTGGGCCGCACGCGATATTGCCGGCCGCCGCGAGCGTGACCGCATGTGCCGTTCCTGGCGATGCGAGCACACACACACAGGCCACCGCGCCCGCGATCGCGCACCCGCGACGAGTCCAATCTCTCACCCGGGCTCCTTCTACGTCGTTCTGCTGGGGGTGTTTCGACCGTACGCCCGCCGATCAAAGCGCGTCAAACCGCTGTGCCCTTATGGGTAGGGACGCTCCCCTTTTGCGCTCCGGGCCTGCTACGTGTGCGGGAACGAGTGGCGCTCATGGGCGACGATCCAGCGCCCGTTTTCTTTACTCAGCCCGAGCCTGAGCCACAGGCGGTTCGCCGATCTGCTTCTCGTCGTCGGACATGTGCCGTTGGAGCGACCAGCGCTCTAGCGTGGGGCTATCGAGCTAGGCAGCCTCCTCAGCGACATCCCACGGCGCGCGGTCGCAGGCGTAGTGTCGGCTGCCCGCTGGGGCGCAGGCCAGGTTCAGGCGCAGGTCGTCGACGCGGTCGGGGGTCCTGCGCGCGCTCGCGTGATCCTCCTGTTCGGCGGCGTTCTGGCCCTGAACACGGCGGACGCCTCGACGGTCGGCGCGGTGGCCGCGCAGCTCGAGCCGGACCTTCACATCGGCAACACGAAGGTCGGCCTGCTCACGTCCGTCTCGCTGATCGTGGGCGCCCTGGCGGCGATCCCGATCGGCATCCTGGTCGACCGCATCCACCGGGTCCGCCTGCTCTCGATCAGCATCGTTCTCTGGAGCGTTGCCACGTTCGCCGGCGGGCTTTCCGGGACGTACTCGCACCTGCTGCTTTCACGGCTGGCGCTCGGTGCGGTCGCCGCCACTGCCGGTCCCGCAATCGCCTCGCTCACCGGCGACTACTTCCCGGTCCGCGAGCGCGTCAAGGTCTACGGCTACATCCTCAGCGGGGAGATCGCCGGCAGCGCGGTCGGCTTCCTGGTCAGCGGCGCAATCGCCGGGCTCTTGTCATGGCGGTGGGCGTTCTTCGCCCTCTCGCTACCGGGGTTCTGGCTTGCGCGCGCGCTGTGGCGCGATCTGCCTGAACCTCGTCGCGGAGGAACCAGCCGCCTCGAGCGCGGCGCGGTCGACCTGGTGGCTGCCGCGGAGAATCCCGCCGGCGATCAGCAGCCTGAGGAGTTCGTCCGGGACGACGAGGCCGCCCAGGAGGCGGTGCGAGCGCGCGGCATTCGCCCCGACCCTGAGCTTGTGTTGACCGAGGACGCGGCCGGAATGCCGCTCCGCCGTGCCGTCCCGTACGTGCTCCGGGTCCGCACCAACGTGGAGCTGATCATCTCGTCGGCCCTCGGCTACTTCTTCCTCGCCGGGCTGCAGACGTTCGCCGTCGTCTTCATCCGCGCCCACTACGGGGCGAGTCAGACCACCGCGACCGGGGTCCTCGGCCTGCTCGTGCTCGGCGCGCTCGTAGGCACGCTCGTGAGTGGTCCGCTCACCGATTGGCTGTTGCGCCGGGGGCTCATCAGCGCCCGCATCTGGGTGCCTGCGATCTCTTACATGGTCGCCGCCGTGCTGCTCGTCTTCGGCATCATCAACACCTCTCTGACGCCGGCCATCTGGTTCTTCATGGCCGGCGCAGCGGCGCTCTCGGCGGCCAACCCACCGCTCGACGCTGCGCGCCTCGACATCATGCCTCCGGGGCTGTGGGGACGGGCCGAGAGCGTGCGGACCGTTCTCCGTACGGTGGGCCAGGCGATCGCCCCTTTGCTGTTCGGCGCGGTCGCTGATCTGGTGGCAGGCATAGCGCCGGAGCAGGCGCCGGTCGGCACGAAGCCCGCGCTTCCGCCTGGCACCGGCCGCGGACTCGAGGTGAGCTTCCTCCTGATGCTCATCGCGCTTGCCGCGGCCGGCTACATCCTGCTCCGGGCTCGCCGCACCTATCCGCAGGACGTTGCGACCGCAGCAGCGTCGGCGTCGAACGCGTGAGAGCGCGTTAGTCGAGCCGCGGCCGCAGCTCGCTCTGCCACATCTGGAAGAAGCGCTCGGGGTCGCCGACCTGAATGATCGCGATGTGGTCGAAGCCGGCGTCCGTCCACTTCCGCAGCGCTTCAGCATGGCGCTCGGGATCCGGACCGCAGGAGACCATCTCAGCGATGTCCTCCTCGCGCACGTTCGCGGTGGCAGCTTCGAAGTTGATCGGGTTCGGGAGCTCGGACTGCACCTTCCATGCGCCCGCGGAGAAGCGGAACAGCTCGTGCGCGAGCCGCCGCGCGCGTGCCTCGTCGTCGTCGACCGCGACCGCGGGCTGCGCGTACTTTCGCCTGCCGCCGCCGGTTGCCTCGTCGAACGAGCGAGTGAGCTCGGCGCGCGGCTCGGTGGCGATCAGACCGCCGCCGGCGCGTGCCGCGAGGGCGACCGACTCGCGCCCGCTCGCCGCGACGTGGATCGGCGGTGGCTCGTCCGGCAGGCTGTACACGCGGGCGTCGTGGAAGGTGTAGTGCCTGCCCTCGTGCGAGTGGAAGCCGCCCGACCAGAGCGCCTTGATGATCTCGATCGCTTCCTCGAGCATCTCGTGGCGAAGGCTCGCCGGCGGCCAGCCGCGGCCCACCACGTGCTCGTTCAGGTTCTCGCCGGCGCCGAGTCCGAGGTGGAAGCGACCGCCGCTCATCGCCGCCACCGTCGCCGCCTTCTGGGCCACGATCACCGGGTGGTAGCGAATGGTGGGGCAGGTGACGAACGAGACCATCTCGAGCTCTCGCGTCTGCGCGGCGAGCGCCCCGAGCACGCTCCACGCGTACGGGCTGTGGTGATGCGAGTACAGCCACGGATGGATGTGGTCGGAGATGGTGACGAAGTCGAAGCCCGCCGCCTCGGCCCTCGCTGCTTGGGCTAGGAGATCGTTCGGGTGGTACAGCTCGGACATGAGGCT
>DASVXS010000067.1:0-9537 GCA_036392575.1 Thermoleophilaceae bacterium
TCGAGGGATGGCGGCGCAGCCAGCCGGGCTGACCTTCGAGATCAAGCGCGTCCTTCCCGTCGAGCCTGCCGTTGTATTTCGCTCATTCAGCACTGCGCACGAGCTCGCGCAGTGGTGGGGGCCGGCTGGGTTCAGCGTTCGGAGCCTCGACTTCGACCCTGGCGTCGGAGCCGGGTATCGCATTGAGATGCAGCCGCCCGAGGGCGATCCGTTCCGTCTGACGGGCGAGTTCACCGAGATCGATCCGCCCGTGCGCCTCGCCTTCACGTTCGTATGGGAGAACCCGGATCCAGACGATGTCGAGACCTTGGCGGATCTCTCGTTTCGTGATCTGGATGGCTCGACGGAGGTCGTCCTCACTCAGGGTCCCTTCAAGACCGAAGGGCGCCGCGAGCTTCACCGGGACGGCTGGACGGACACGTTCGACAAGCTCGAGCAGCACCTGGCGAACGGCGGGTAGTGCCGGCGCCCGGTGCCTTCTCGTCTACGATCGGCTAGGTGCCGGACCGCCTCTACTACACGAACTCCGACGAAGCGAACCAGATGATCGCCTCGGACCCGCTGGCGTTGCTGGTGGGGTTTGTCCTCGACCAGCAGATCACTGTGCAGCACGCGTTCACCGGTCCCCTCGTGATGAAGGAGCGGCTGGGCGCGTTCGACGCCGACACACTCGCCAACGCGGATCTCGAGCCCGTGTTCCGCGAGAAGCCGGCGATCCACCGCTACCCCGGCTCGATGGCGCGGCGAGTGCATGACCTCGCTGTCCACATACGCGACAACTACGACGGCGACGCTGCGCGTGTGTGGACCGAGGCGACCGACTCATCGCAGCTCCGGGAGAACCTGTCGGCGCTGCCCGGCTTCGGCGAGATGAAGATCAAGTCGGTCGGCGCCGTGCTCTCTAAACGATTTGGGCTCGCGGTTGCGGACGACCTCGTGCCGCCGCATCCCACCCTGGGCGACGTCGACTCCCCGCAGGCGCTTCTCGACTACCAGGCGGCGAAGCGCATCCACAAGGCGGAGTGGACGAAGGCGCGCGCCGCGTCATAGCTCTCTCCAGGGACGAGAATCCCTTCCTCCTGACTTTGGTTCTGATATGCAGAACCAAACTCAGGAGTTGGACCGCCGCATCGCGGCTTTGGCGCGTCGGCAGCATGGTGTTGTTGCTCACTGGCAGCTGTTGACGCTTGGGCTGGGGAAGACGGCTATTCATTGGCGAGTGAGCGCGGGACGCCTGCATCGCGTCCACCGCGGCGTGTACGCGGTCGGTCACACGGTTCTCACACCCAACGGACGACTGATGGCTGCGGTGCTCGCGTGTGGCGATGGGGCGGTGCTGAGCCACCGAAGCGCCGCCGACCTGTGGGGTCTACGCCGTTCTCTAAGTGCTGCCGTAGACGTAACGGTGCAGAGCAGCGGCCGGCGGAGGCGCGAAGGAATCCGGGTTCATCAAGTCACGCGCCTTGACAAGCGGGACGTCATGACCCGTGACGGGATTCCGGTCACAACCATCGCCCGCACGCTCCTCGACCTCGCGGCCGTCCTCAACGAGCGTCAACTGACGTACGCGATCGAACAGGCCGAGCGCCAGCAGCGCTTCGACAAGAAGGCGATAACGGAGGCGTGCAAGCGAAACCCTCGCCACTCCGGGCTGAGAGCTCTAAGAGCTGCTGTTCAGGCGTTCGAGCCCGAGCTGACCCACACACGGTCAGACCTGGAGCGCGAATTCGTGTCCTTCTGCCGGGACTGGGACATCCCGGTTCCGGCCTTCAACGTTGTGGTGTGCGGCTACACCGTGGACGCCGCCTGGCAACGCGAGCGCTTGATCGTCGAGCTCGACACCCGTGACTACCACGACGACGGCGCAGGATTCGAAGAAGACCGCAGGCGGGACGCCGAACTACAACGCAGGGGCTACCGGGTAATAAGGATCACCGCGAAACGATTGCGAGAGGAGCCGCAAGCCATCGCGGAGCTACTGAGAGAACTGCTCGCTCAGGCGAACGCCGGCGCGCCCGCCACCACTCGGTTGCGCCCCTCGAGCTTCGCTCGGTAGAGCAGTTCGTCCGCGCTGTGGAAGAGGCGCTCGAAGTCGAGCGCCAGCCCGCGCGCCGAGCACACGCCGAACGAAATCGAGATGTCGAGCCCGCCGGGGCGCGCCTCCGACACCGCCTTCCGCATGCGCTCCGCGATCGCCACCGCGTCGCCCTGCGAGGCGCCCGGCAGCAGCACCACGAACTCCTCTCCGCCGTAGCGGTACACGAGGTCGAACGAGCGCAGCGCCGTCCGGAGGATGTACGCCACGTCGCGCAGCACGTTGTCACCGACCAGGTGTCCGTGCTCGTCGTTGACCTCCTTGAAGTGGTCGAGGTCGCCCACGAGAACCGCGATCGGCGCATCCGTCAGGTGCGCCTGCTCCACGAGCTCGACCGCCCGGCGGTGCAGCGCATGGCGGTTGAACAGGCCAGTCAAAGGATCGAGCGCGGCTTCCGCGCGGTGGAGCACATCTGACCGCATCAGCGCCGTCGTCAGGACGGCGATGCCGCCGATCACGCTCAGCGGCACAACGAGGATCTGCGGGTTGTGGAGCACGGCGCTCGGCTGGCGGCTGAGCGCGACGGCGACGGCGATCGCGGCGGTCCACGCCACGCCGACGATCATTCCGCGCGCGGTGAAGCGCGCGCTCAGCGTCGCGACGGGGATCGCCAGCCACGGGAAGAAGCTCGATCCCGCTCCGCCCTGGATCACCACGGCCACGCCGATCATCAGCTGGCAGAACGCCCAGGCCCCCGCAACCCAGTATTCCGGACGGTCGCTGTGCACCATCATCTGGTCGGCGATCACGAACACGATCACCGCCCCGGCCAGCGGTCCGAGCGTCCACCAGCCCACCCACGGGCTGAGCACCATGAGTGACACAGCGAGCAGGGCGAAGACCGCGCTTCGCGCGGGCTTGAGGTGGCGCTCCATGTCGAGCAGCCTGCGGCGCGCGAAGTCGTCCGCGCAAAGCCAGCTTCCCTGCCGGCCTGGGGGCTTCGAGGATCCGGTGGCGACCATTCGGTTAGTCGCCTCTTTCATCGGCGCGCGGCGCGACCGCATAAAGAGTCCGGTCAGGACATCGACAAACCCGCAGACTTGCCGCACGGGACAAGTGAAAATCGGCGCTGCCCCACTAGGCTGCGCGTCTATGACCACCCCCACCACCCGTGAGCTCGACCGTGGCCGCATCCGCGCGCTCACCGCCCGGGAGCTCGACGCGCTCAACGAACGAACGCAGAAGTCCGGGGAGACCTATCGCCGCGCCGAGCAGGTGCTGTCCGGCGGAGTCGCCTCCTCCTACCAGCTGCGTGAGCCGTGGCCGATCTACCTCGAGTACGGGGAGGGCGCACGCGTGTGGGACGTGGACGGGAACGAGTACTTCGACTTCCACAACGGCTTCGGCTCGATGGTGCAGGGGCACGCGCACCCCGCGATCGGCGCCGCCGTGCAGAAGCGCTACGCGCAGGGCACGCACTTCGCGGCGCCCACCGAGGACGCGATCGTGGTGGGGGAGGAGCTCGCCAAGCGCTTCCGGCTCCCGCGCTGGCGCTACACGAACTCGGGCTCCGAGTCGACGATGGACGCGATCCGCATCGCCCGCGGGCTCACGGGCCGCGACGACGTGCTCAAGATCTTCGGCTCATACCACGGCCATCACGACACCGTGATGGTCTCGATCGGCGTGGCGTACGACCAGATCGGCCCGCCGGACCGCCCGAACTCGCTGCCCTACGGCGCCGGCATTCCGCAGTCCACGGTTGACCACGTGCATGCCGTGCACTTCAACGACGCCGAGACGATGGACCGCCGCATCGCCGAGCTCGACGCCGAGGGGCGAAAGCCCGCCTGCGTGCTCATGGAGGCGGCGATGATGAACCTCGGGGTCGTGCTGCCCGAGGACGGCTACCTCGAGGCGGTGCGCGAGATCACGCGGAAGCACGGCGTGGTCTTGATCTTCGACGAGGTGAAGACCGGCCTCACGATCGCCGCCGGCGGGGCGGTCGAGCGCTTCGGCGTCGAGCCCGACATGGTGACGCTCGCGAAGGCGCTCGGCGGCGGCCTCCCCACGGGCGCGATCGGCATGAGCGAAGAGGTCGCCCGCGTGGTCGAGGACGGCAGCGTCTACCAGGTGGGCACCTACAACGGCAACCCGCTCGGCATGGCCGCCGCGCGCGCGAACCTCCAGGACGTGATGACGCCGGACGCCTACGCGCACCTTCACCACCTGAACGACCGCATCCTCGCGAGCTGCGAGGAGGTGGTGGACCGGCACGGGCTGCCCGCCTACACCGTCGGAATCGGCTCGAAGGGCTGCGTCACGTTCGCGGCCGAGAAGGTGGTGGACTACCCAAGCTTCAAGCGCTCGCAGGATCCCGAGCTGTCAGAGCTCGCGTGGCTGTGGTCGATGAACCGCGGCATCTTCATGACGCCGGGCCGCGAGGAGGAGTGGACGCTGTCGGTGACGCACACCGACGAGGCCATCGACCGCTACGTGAGCGTGTTCGCCGAGCTGGCCGCCGAGCTGACCGCTTAGGAGAAGACCGGCTCCTCCCGCCCGGGGAAGATCTCCGGCAGTCCGTCGCTCACGCGATCGGTGAACCGCGGCGGGCGCTTCTCGAGGAACGACGTGACGCCCTCGACCGCGTCGGCCGACTGGCCGCGCGAGAACATCGCGCGCGAGTCCGCGCGGTGTGCGTCCATGGGGTGCGAGAAACCGAGTCCCGCCCACATCAGCCGCCGCGCCAGCGCCACCGAGACGGGCGCCGCGTTCTCCGCGATCTCGGCCGCGAGCGCCCGGGCCTCAGCGAGTACCTGATCGGCGGGGTGGAGGCTGCGGACGAGCCGCCCGGCGAGCGCCTCCTCGGAGCTGAACACCCGCCCGGTCGCGGCCCACTCCATCGCCTGCGAGATGCCGACAATGCGGGGCAGGAACCAGCTCGAGCACGCCTCCGGCACGATGCCGCGCCGCGTGAAGACGAAACCGATCTTCGTGCCCTCGGCGACGAGCCGGATGTCCATCGGCAGCGTCATCGTGATGCCGACTCCCACGGCCGGCCCGTTGATCGCGGCGATCACCGGCTTCGTGCACTCGTGGATGCGGAGCACGACTTGTCCACCACCGTCGCGCGGCACCGACTCGCCCTCCGAACGCCCACGCCAATCGAAGGTCGCGCCGCCGGCCTCGAGGTCCGCGCCCGCGCAGAAGCCGCGCCCCTCACCGGTCACGACGATCGCGCGCACGTCGTCGTCGGCGTCGGCGGCGTCGAACGCGGCGACCAGCTCCTCGCCCATCTTGCGCGTGAACGCGTTGAGCCGATCCGGCCGGTTGAGGGTGATCGTGAGGATGTTGTCGGCCACCTCGTAGCGGATTTCCTCGAAGTCCATGTGCAGTTCCTTCCGTTCCGGGAGCGGGCAGCGCGCGGCGGCGCTCAGCTGCGTATCCTGCCGCCCCGCGGGCCCACGTGGGCAGGGCGAACCGGCGGCTTCTCGATCGGGCCCGTTGCGTCCGAAGCTGCCAAAGGGAGCGACATGAACCTCAGGACCGCGGTCGGCGCGGCCGCCGTCGTCACGGCGCTGTGTGCGGGAGTCACGGCGCAGGCATCGGCGAGCCCGCTCGCGCACGGGCACTTCGTGAAGATCCAAAAGCACCGCACGAAGGCCAACGCCAACCAGAGCACGAACTGGTTCGGCTACAACCAGGGCACGCTCGAGCAGGGCGGAAAGCAGTTCAACTCGATCACCGGCGACTGGACCGTGCCGACTGCGAGCCAGCACACCAAGGACCAGGACGCCTACTCCTCAGACTGGATCGGGATAGGCGGCGGCTGCGTGGACGCCAACTGCACGATTGGCGACAGCACGCTGATACAGACCGGCACGGAGCAGGACGTGGACACCGCCGGAAATTCGTCTTACAGCGCCTGGTGGGAGCTGATCCCGGGGCCGTCGATCGACATCTCGAACTTCCCGGTGTCGCCCGGCGACCACATGAATGCGGAGATCGCCGAGACGGTCGCGGGCGCGAACGTCTGGAAGATCACGCTCAAGAACGTGACCAAGGGGCAGACCTTCACAACGACCGTTCCCTACAGCTCCACGCACGCGACCGCTGAGTGGATCGAGGAGACGCCGCTGCTGATCGGCACGAGCCCGGGCTTGGCGCCGCTGCCGAACCTCACGAAGACGCCGTTCTCGGCGGGAACCACCAACGGCAAGAACGCCGGTCTGAAGGCCTCGGAGGAGATCCAGCTGATCGACTCGAATGGTCACGTGATCGGCACTCCGTCGGCTCCGAGCGCGACCCTCGACGGCCTCAACGTCTGCGCCTGGGCGACCAGCTGCAGCTGATGCACACGCGAGCGAGGGGCCCCGCGACGCGCGGGGCTCCTCCGCTCAGCAGCTGTGCTCGGCGAACAGGCGCGCGCTCGAGCCGGGCTGGATCGCCGAGCCGGCGCCCGGCGCGGTGGCGCAGACGGTGTAGTTGCTGTCGATGATCACGCCGAGCATGCCTCCGCCGGACACCGAGTAGTCGAGTCCGAGGCTGTCGAGGTAGTCCTCGGCCTTGTCGAGCTGCGCGCCCTCGATGTGCGGCATGGTCACAACGCCGGGAACGGCGGGCGGTGAGTCGGCCACGCACGCGAACATTGGCGCCCCGTCGGCCTCGATCCGGCTCCAGCTGCCGGCGCGCTCGCCGCTCCCGCAGGTCTGGCCCTCGATCGGAGTGATCACCTTCTCGCCGTTCTGCGTGCACTCCGTGGCGGCGCAGCTGACCGTGTCCACCGGGTTTGCCGCGGGGGTGGGGGCGGGGCGCGGGGCCGCAGGCTTGGCGGCACGCTCGCCCGCGTCGCTGCTGCCGCCGCCGGCGGGCAGAAGGAGGATGGCGGCCAAGCCTGCTGCCGCGAACAGCACCAGCGCGGCGAGGGCAGGAGCCACGCGGCGGCGCCGGCGCGACGTGACGAGCTTCGTCGTGCGCGCCGTCGAGGGCCCGGACGGACGCCGGCGCTGAAGGAGCGTGCGCGTCCGCCCACCCGCGATCGCGGCCTGCGCCGCGCGCGCCAGCTCGCCCGCCGAGTGATGGCGATCGCGCGAGTCCTTGGCGAGCGCCCGCGCGAGCACGGGCTCGAGTGCGGCCGGTAGCTCGGGGCGGCGGTCGCGCAGGCGCGGTGGGCGCTCGTTCATGTGCGCCCAGCCCTTTCCCGCTCGCGGCACGTCGGCGAAGGGAGCGGCGCCGGTCAGTGCCGCATAGAGCACGCAGCCGAGCGAGTAGACGTCGCTCGCAGGACCCAGCTCGCGCCCCTCGCCCTGCTCGGGCGACGAGTAGTCCGGCGTGCCGAGCCAGCCACCTGTCGACGTCAGCTGGCCCGACGAGCCGTCACGCTTGGCGAGGCCGAAGTCCGTGAGGTAGACGTGCGGGCGCTCCTCCCCGGCGATCAGGAGGTTCGCCGGCTTCACGTCGCGGTGCACCAGGCCGCGGGCGTGCGCGGCGTCGAGCGCCGACGCGGCCTGCGAGATGAGCTCGACGGCGAGCGCCGGCTCGAGCGCGCCGCGCTCGCGCAGCACGCGCTGAAGGTCGGTCCCCTCCACGAAGCGCATCGCGATGAACAGGCGTCCATCGTCCTCGCCCGCGTCATAGACCGGGATCACATTGGGGTGGTCGAGGCCGGCGGTCACTTGGGACTCCCGCGCGAAGCGCGCGCGGAACGTCGAGTCGCTTGCGAGCTCGGGGGCAATGACCTTCAGCGCCACAACCCGGTCGAGTTGAGGGTCGCGGGCCCGGTAGACCACGCCCATCCCACCGCGGCCAGCCTCGGCCTCGATGCGGTAGCGCCCGACTTTCATGCCGAGCGGCGGTGCGAGTGCCACTCCCGGGTTATAGCGAACACCGGAGGAGACAACGTGTAAATTCGCTCTCGGAAGGCGCCGTGAAGGATCTCCTGCTGCACCGCCCGGCTTGGTACGTCCTGGGCCCGCTGCTCGGGCTCGTCGTGCTCGGCCTCTACGCCGCGATCAGCGAGCGCTTCGGCGTCGTGGGTGGCTATTCGAACGTGGTCGAGCGCATCAGCGGCCGCCTGCCGAAGCTCGGCTGGAAGGCGTGGGTGCTGTTCGGAGTGCTCGGCGGGAGCCTCGTGTACCGGCTCGCTGCAGGTCGTTCGAACATTGGCGACGGCTACGGCTGGCTCACGCGCACGTTCGGTGGGAGTGGCGGGCACCTGATCGTGGCAGGGCTTCTCGTCGCCGCCGGCGTGCTGATCGGCTTTGGCGCGAAGACGGCCGGTGGCTGCACGTCCGGTAACGGTCTTGGCGGCTGCTCCGCCGGGTCGACCTCGAGCTTCGCCGCGACCGCGACGTTCATGGGCACGGCGATCGTCTGCTCGTTCCTGATCAAGGCGATCACATGACTCGCACCAAGGCGACAGCAGCGCTGTTCGGGGCCGCCTTCGGCTTCCTCATCTCATGGGGCCAGTTCGCCGACCCGGACCGCATCCGCGACATGCTGCTCCTGCGCGATCCCTACCTGTACCTGATGATGGCGAGCGCGGTGGCCGTCGGCTTCGTGGGCCTCCGGCTCCTGACGCGGCGGGGCGCCCGGGCGTTTCTCACCGGCCGGCCGATCACATACGAGCGCACGCGTCCACAGCCCCGCCACTTCGCGGGCGCCGCGATCTTCGGCGTGGGCTGGAGCATCGCCGACTCGTGCCCCGCGCCGATCGCCGCGCAGCTGACTCAGGGCGTCGTGTGGAGCGTGTTCACGATCGCCGGCATCTGGCTCGGCATCCTGCTCTTCCTCAAGCGCCAGGAGCGGCGCGAGCAGGTACCCGAGCGCCGCGCGCTCGGCGGACTGGCTGTGGACAAGCCACCGGGCTGAAGCGTCGGGGTAATAGCATCGGGCCTTCCCGAGGACTCGCCCGAGGATGAGTACAGACACTGCCTCTACGCGCGCGGCAGAGCGCGACCTGCTCCGGACAATCGCTGCGGGTACGGCCACCGTGACCGGGCGCGCGTTCTTCCGCTCGCTCGTACACCACGTCGCACTCGCGCTCGGTGCCGACGTGGCCTGGGCTTCCGAGATGCAAGCCGGGCCGGGGGAGCGCGCGGTCGTGATCGCGTCCTGGGGGCGTGAGGACATCCGGCTGCCCGAGGGACACGATTACGACCTGTCGCAGACGCCTTGCGAGGGGACGATCGAGCGCGACGTCGTCTCGATCCCGGAGAACGTCGGCGAGGCGTACCCCAACGACACGTTCATCGCGGAACACGGCCTCTCGGGCTACCTGGCCGTTGTGATGAGAAGCTCGGACGACGAGCGGCTCGGCTATATCGGCGTGATGTCGCGGGGGCGACTCGAGGCCACCGAGGACGAGCTCGCGGTGCTGTCGATCTTCGCCTCGCGAGCGGCCGCGGAGATCGAGCGGCGACGCCACGAGGTGGCGCTGCGTGCGCGTGAAGCCGAGGTCGCTCAGTCGCGGTCACGCGTGGTCAGCGCGGCCGACGAGGAGC
>DASVXS010000068.1:0-14370 GCA_036392575.1 Thermoleophilaceae bacterium
GACGCTTGGTCACTTACGGGGGGAGCGCCGTCACTTAGGGGCCACTATGGCCCCTGATCGACCACACCGAGGGAGCCAGGGGCGAGCGTCGTCACTCAGGGTGAATAGTTCACCGCGAGCGACGACAGCCGCTCAACCCCACACCGGGCGCCCTAAATGCTAAGCCGTCAAGCGACCCCTACCGCTTGACCGTGATGGTCTGCCTCATGTCGTCATGCAGCGAGCAGTAGATGTAGTACCTGCCCGGCACCTTCAGCGTCCGCTTGTACGAGTAGTCGATCGACGCGAGCTCCGACTGGAACTTCTTCACGCCCTTCGGACGCTTGCCGAGGGTCACGTCGTGCGTGTCCCCCGTGTCGCTCGGCCACTTCCAAACGATCGTCGTGCCCTTCGAGACCGTCAGCTTCGGAGGGGTGTAGTAGTTGTCGCCGAGTCTCACCGTCTTGCGCGAGGCGCCGCCCGCCCCGGCCGCCAAGGCCAGGACGAGCGTGCCCGCGACGACGAGTGAGACGGCGGCCGCTAGGGCCCGCCCCATATGTCCTTCCCCTTCTTCCACCGCACGAGCGCGTTGTAGCCCTTCTTGGCGGCGTGCGGATGCTGAATCCACGACGTCTCCTGGTCGGGAGCGACCGCGAAGCCGATCGCCGTCGTCTGCGCCTGCTGGTTGAACGTGTTGTTGCCGCTGAACGGGCAGTTCACGAACGTGGAGCCGTCCTCGGGCAGGGTCACCTGCACCCCGGTGTTGCCGGAGAAGCAGTTGCCCGAGCCGTTGCCGTCGTAGAACAGGTCACGCCCGTTGAGGTCCGTGCCGTTCAGGCCGAACTGGTTGTTCTTGACCTGGTTGTTCTTCAGGTCCTGCGCGTCCTTCTGCTTGAGGAGAAACTGCTGCAGCATCCCGACGCCCACGCCCCAGTTCCCGTACACGCGGTTGCTCTGGATCGTGTTACCGCGTCCGCCGAACAACAGGATCCCCACGCCGGTCGGGTACGGCACGTCGCCGGTCGCCGGCGGGCGGAGCTTGAACGGCGCGCCCTTGTAGTAGTCGAAGTTGTTCCAGAAGACCTCGTTGTTCGAGATCACGTTGTCTTCCGGCGGCGGGAACTTCTCGGAGTCGAGGGCGTTCGGGACGATGCCCGTGCCGTTGTTGAAGAAGCGCGACTTCGTGATCGTCACGTAGCGCATGTTCGTGCCGGACCAGCCGAGCACGTTGCCGTACGAGGTGATGTTCTTCACGACCGAGCGGATCGGCTTCGTCTGGCGCGGCGTCTGCCCGATGTAGAAGCCGCTGTCGTTGTTCCACGACGCCGTGCTGTTCGAGATCGTGCCGCCCTTCGAGTTGAAGGCGTAGACGCCGTAGACGCCGCCGTCCGTGGCGATCAGGCGGTCGAACTTGTAGCCGGTCACGTTCACCGCGAAGAAGCCGTTCGCCTTGTAGTGCTGGGCCTGGAAGCCCTGCACCGTGATCTGGTTGGCTCCGTTGATGAACACTCCGTTCTGGGCTTTCTTGGCCTCGATCACGACCTTGTCCGGGTGCCGGGGGTCGCCGATCAGCTTCAGGTAGCGCTTGGCGGAGCCGGTGATCTTCACGCCTTCGCGGTAGGTGCCGTGGGCCACGCGAATCATGTCGCCGGCCTTGGCGGCCTTCACCGCCGACTGAATGGTCTTGTACTGCTCGTGCTTGCCGACTCGGAGCGTGTGGTGCGGCCCCGTAGGCGGCTTGCTCACCCCGCCCGGGTTCTTCGGCGGTGGGTAGTCCACGGCCATCGCGGGCGCTGCGCTCGCGAGCGCGAGGCCCAGTCCAGCGGCGATTGCCAGCTTTGCTCTCAAATCCCCTCCTCTCAGGGATCGACCAGGTACCAGCCTGCCATTCCCGCGTCCTGGTGTGCGAACACATGGCAGTGGTAGAGCCACCGCCCGGGATTGTCTTCGGTCCAGCGAGCCGTGAGCGATTCGTTCGGACCTACGGTCGGGGAGTCCACGTCCGCCCCGCCGCTGTCCTTCCAGCGGTGGCCGTGCACGTGGAAAGTGTGGAAGTTTCCGTCGGCGCCGAACACGTGCAGCGCCACGTCGGAGCCCACCTTCGCGCGGATCGTGGGCGTGTTGCCGGCGAATGCGCGCCCGTTGAAGCACTGCAGCGGCACGCGGTTGCCGGTGATCTGCGGGAGCAGCGCGTGCATGAACAGCACCTGCTCGACGTCGGGCTTGCGGGCGCCCTTCTCGCGCACGATCACCGCTCCGAACAGGCCGCGCGAGAGGTTGATCACGTGGTTCGGGCCGTGGTCGTGGTAGGGCCAGACGCCGACAGAGTCGGGCGTCGCCTCCCAGGTGTAGGTGAACTCCTCCCCGGGAGCCACGAAGCCGCCGGCGCGCGTGAAGTCGCCGTAGTAGGCGCCGTCGTAGTCCGGCGTGTAACGCACGCCATGCGGGTGCATGGTCACGGCCTGGCCGAAGTGCCGGTCGCCGTTGCGGAAGTGCACGACGATCGTGTCGCCCACCTCGGCCTCGAGTGTTGGCCCGGGCATCTGAGGCGGCCCGATCGGCTGCGCAAAGCCGGCCGTGTAGCGCTGGTAGACGAACGCGCGGAATTTGCGCCTCCCGGGTACCGGGTGCTTCATCCATTCGTCGCGGCCCGTGGGGCATGGGTCCCAGGTAACCGAGCGGGCGAGGACCCAGTACTCGCGCGCTTGCCCGCCGGGTTGGGGCTGCGGGGTTTCGAACGTGAGCGAGTCGACCGGGTCCTTCGCCACCGTCTTCGGCCGCTTGATTGCCCGGGCGGCGGTGTCCGCCTTCAGCACATCGGAGGCCGTGCTCGCCGCAAGCGGCTGTCCGCCAAGGCCGCAGACGAACGCCAGCGAGCCCGCGCTGGCCAGGAAGCTGCGGCGTTCGAATCCGCCCTCGTCGCTCATCCAAAGAGTCCCGCGCCGGGTGACGGGGGAGTCTTGTCCCCGGCGCGGGCTTGTACATTTGTACCAGAAGGCTGTACAGGTGTACCAATCCCTTTAGATTCCGCGGTGAGGCGGATGGCGGGTTCGGATAGGCAGCCCCAGCCGAACGGCACGACCGACAGGCGCGACGCGATCCTGCGCGCGGCGCTTCAGCTGATCGGGCGGCAGGGTCTGCACGCCGTCACGCACCGCGACGTGGCCGCCGAGGCCGGCGTCCCGCTCGCCTCCACCACCTACTACTTCGAGAGCAAGGAGGAGCTCCTCACCGAGGCGCTCCTGCTGTTCGTCCGCGACGAGCTCGAGCGCCTCGAGCAGGCTGCCGCCTCGTTCGAGGGCGTGAGCACCTCCCCGGAACAGGTCGCTGACGCGATGACCGCCGAGGTGCAGAGAACGCTCGACCGGCCCGAGCTGCAGGTGGCCCAGTTCGAGCTCTACCTTCAGGCGACCCGCGACCCGCAGCTGGCGAGGGCGTCGGTACAGGCGTTCGACGCCTATATGAAGACCACCAAGGCGGCGCTGCGCGCGGCCGGCGCCGAGAACGCAGAGGAGCTTGCGCCGCTGTTCCAGGCGCTCGCCCGCGGACTCGTGTTCGCGCAGCTCGTGGATCGCCAGCCCGACTGGGCGGAGAAGATCCTCAAACCCGCGCTGCTTCGGCTCTTCAGGGCGCTGTCGCCACAGGCCGAGCGCCAGCTCCCCTAGGCGAAGTCCGGTCGCGCCTCACGCACCGCGGCGGCGCGCCCCTTCGGCTCCTCCCAGTCCTCCTGGCGGCCGAGTGCGGTCATGTCGAGGAAGTAGTACGAGCCGCCGAGCATCTCGGCGCCGCGCGCGTACACGGAGTACGTGTGGAAGACCTCGTCGCCCACGCGCAGGAAGCAACTGTGCCCCGGCAGCTCGATCGGTTGCTCGCCTTCGAGGTAGTAGCCGGTGCCCGCGGCGTCGTGCTCGGCCTTGCTCCGGTAGTTGTACTCGAGCGGTGCAACCGACTCGTCGAGCGTCACGGCGAAGTCGTAGTTGAAGTCGCTGCCGTACGACGAGTACCAGGGAAAGTCCCATCCCCTGCGCGCCTTGTAGTCGGCGATCTTCTCGATCGGCGCACGCGAGACGGTCACGAACTCGGTGTCGCGCGCGCGCAGGTGCACGAGCAGGCCGGCCGAGAGCTCGTCCGCGGCGGCCGAGCAGCTCGGGCAGCCGTTCTCCCAGGAGGGATCGAACATGAAGTGGCGCACGATCAGCTGTCTGTGATCGCCGAACAGGTCCCGCAGGCTCGCTTGTCCGCCGGGACCCTCGAAGCGGTAGTCCTTCTCGATTCTCACCATCGGCAGCCTGCGACGCTCGGCACTGAGCGCGTCGCGCGCTCGCGTCAGCTCCTTCTCCTTCTCGAGCAACCGCTTGCGCGCGGCCAGCCATTCGTCTAGCGAGACGAGCTGCGGAAGACTCATCGTTCACCTCCGGGGAGTTCGAGACTGTCTCGTTACCCGGGACGAGGCGGGGACGCGAAACTCATCGGTCGCGCCCCCGCTGAGGTCTCCGCTGTGTCGAATCAGACGGTGCGCGAGTAGTCCGCACTCGTGCTCGGGGGCAGGGCCTCCATGACGAGGCCGTGCCGCTCGACGAGCGGACCGATCGAGTCCATGTCCATCGTCAGCCCGTAGCGAGCCTGGATCTCCGCGATCCGCTGGAGGTCGGGCTCACGCACGGTCGGCGGGAGTGCCGGCGCGATCTCATCGAAGTACGCAGCGAAAGCCGCGGGCGCGATCAGCTCGAGCAGACGAGCCGGCTCGTCGCCCGCGTTCCAGAACGCGTGCGGGATCCCGCGCGGCTTGAACACGAGCTCGCCTGGCCCGGCCACTAGCACCTCGTCACCGATCTGGACTCCGACGCGACCCTCGAGCACGTATGAGTACTCGTCCTCGTGCGTGTGGGTGTGCGTCGGCGCTGCAAGGGCACGGGGCGCGATCGGATGCTCGACGAGCGCGAAGGCGCCGCCGGTGCGGTCGCTTTCGATCATGTGCCGCACTCCGAGACCGCCCAGCTGGACGTAGCGACCGTCCGAGGGGCGAAGCACGTACTCACTCATGGCTGGCTCCTGTATTTCGGTTGAACATGGTGTTCAGCGAATATACGCTCCATTGGAGGCTGAGTCAAGTTTCGCTATACACTGTGTTCAGTGACTTCACGCAGCTACAAGCTCAAGCAGCGGGCCGAGTCGATGGCCGACACTCGACGCCGCATCACCGAGGCGACCGCGGCGCTTCACCAGGAGGTCGGCCCGGCGCGAACGACGGTGAGCGAGATAGCGCGCCGCGCCGGCGTTGGGCGGCTGACGGTCTACAACCACTTCCCGGACGAGCGCGAGCTCTTCGCGGCCTGTCAGGCGCACTACTTGGCGGAGAATCCGCCGCCGGACCTCTCGGAGCTCGCCGCCGAGCGGGACCCGGACGCGCGCCTGACACAGGTGCTCGAGGCGCTCTATGGCTATTACCGCTCCACCCAGCTGATGACGGGGAACGTGGACCGCGACGTGCGCGCGATGCCGGTCCTGCGCGAGGTGGTCGAGGCGTGGCGGGCGCCGATGTTCGACGCGCTCACCGGCGCGCTGATGCGCGGGCGAGCGCTTCGCGGGAAGCGAGCGGCGCGCACGCGCGCCGCGATCACCCTGGCGCTCGAGTTCCGCACCTGGGACACGCTCGCCTCGCGCGGGGGCCTCACCGACGCCGACGCCGCGGGGGTCGCCGCCGGCGCCGTCCGCGCCGCAGCAGGCCCGGCGTCGTAGGTAATCGCCTCCGCCGGTGAGTCCCTCAGAACTCGACCTCGGCGCCGAGCGTGACCGTCCGGTCGCGAGGGAGCTGAAAGTAGTCCGCAGGCTCGGCGGAGATCAATGCCGTCACGAGAAAGAGGCGCTTCCGCCACCGGCTCATCCCAGGACGGTCGGTGGCCTTCAGCTCCACCCTGCTGAGGTAGAAAGAAGTGCCTCGTAAGTCGACACGGCTCTCGATGTCAGCCTCCGCGATCTGCGTGACGAGGGTGGGCACGTCGTAGTGCTCGGCGTAGCCGTGCTTCGCACGGACGAACGTGATGCCGTCATCTCTGTAGCGCAGATCGTCTATCTCGAGCCGGTCCGCGGGCTTGATCCGCGGGGTCGGCAGGGTCTCGAGCGAAAGGATGACCGCGTGTTCCTGCAGCGCGTCCAGGTGATCGACGCAAGCGCGCATCGAGAGCGGCGCAGTCTCCTTCCCCCGGTTCATGAACACGCCTGTGCCGCGCGTTCTGGTCAGCGGCGGGTCCATGTTCCGGAGTCCGTCGACGAAGGCCTGTAGCGGTCCCTCAATCCGGAAGCGCTCGGCGGTGACGAGCTCGCGCCCGCGGTACCAGGTCGTCATGACGGTGAAAACGATCACCCCGATTAGGAGCGGAAGCCAGGCGCCGTGGGTGAACTTCGTCAGGTTTGCCGCGAAGAAGGCGAGCTCCACGGCGAGGAAGGGCACCGCCCCCAGAACCACCAGCCAGAGCGGATGCCCCCAGCGGCGACGGACGATGACGAAGAAGAGGATCGTCGTGATCATGATCGTGCCGGTCACGGCCATCCCAAAGGCGAACGCGAGCTTTTGAGAGCTCTGGAAGGCGAGGACCAGTGCCACAACGGCTCCCATCAAGAGCCAATTGATGAACGGTACGTAGACCTGCCCGTATGTGCGCTCGGAGGTATGGATCACACGCAGGCGTGGCAGGTAGCCGAGCTGGGCCGCCTGGTGGGCGATCGAGAAGGCGCCCGAGATCACCGCCTGCGACGCGATGACGGTGGCCGCGGTGGCCAGGACCACGAGGGGGACCAGGCCGCCATGCGGCATCAGCCGGAAGAACGGCGCACCGATCGCATCGGGGTCGTCGAGGATGAGCGCCCCCTGACCCAGGTAGCTGAGGATGCATGCCGGAAAGACCAACGCAAGCCAGGCGCGCGTGATCGCGGGGCGCCCGAAATGACCCATGTCTGCATAGAGCGCCTCGACCCCGGTGATCGCGAGCACCACGGAGGCGAGGGAGAAGAAGCCGGTCGACCCGCTGTGGAAAAGGAAGTCGAAGGCATAACTCGGCGACAGTGCCCGGAGCACCTCGGGGCGCATTGATATTCCGCGAACCCCGAGCACGGCGATCGTCGCGAACCACGCGAGCATGATCGGCCCGAACAGGCGGCCGACAGAGCCGGTGCCATAGCGCTGGATTGCGAAGAGGACCACGACGATCGCGAGCGTTATGGGGATCACGAAGCTGTCCATCGAGGACGAGATCGACTTCGTTCCCTCCACCGCCGAGAGCACCGAGATCGCCGGTGTGATCATGCTGTCGCCGAAGAACAGGGCCGCTCCAAAAACGCCGACGCTCGCGAGCACGAATTTGGTGCGTGCCGGGACCTCTTTCCCGATCTCGCGAATCTGCGAGATCAGCGCCATGATCCCGCCCTCGCCTTCGTTGTCGGCGCTCATCACCAGGCCGACGTACTTGACGGTGACGATCAAGGTCACCGACCAGAAGATCAGGGAGACGACTCCGTACACGCTCTGGAGCGACGTCTGGATCGGATGCGGATCGCCTGGGTTGAACGCGGTCTGGATGGTGTAGATGGGGCTTGTGCCGATGTCGCCAAAGACGACACCGAGCGCGCCGACGACGACCGCCGACTTGGTCAGAGCGCGCCTTGCCTCGGGGTCCATGTGGCAAGCGTATGCCCGTCGTGCCTCTTCCCCTTGCCGCGGGATGTGCGGACTGCAGCTGTGATGACAGGCCCGCGATCGAGGGGCCGAACGGGTTCTTCGAAATTTCTTACGCCGCTCTCCCGCGCGTCTTAGAAGCGCGCTGTTGGCTGTTACTGCGCTCAGCGGCACGCCGTCTCAAGCTCTGCCGCTGAGCGTCAAATCTTCAGACCGACAGGAGAGCCGCTTGTTCTACGCCACCTACGTCCTCTCGGAGCTCAGGCGCCGCAAGGGTCGCACGCTTCTAACCGCACTGGGCCTCGCGGTGGGCGTCGGCCTCGTCGTCACCGTGAGCGCGCTTTCCAAAGGCCTCGACAACGCGCAGTCGAAGGTGCTCGAGCCGCTCACCGGCGTCGGTACCGACATGTCGGTTTCGCGGCCGCTCAAGGTGAGCGGAAGCGGAAACAGCCAGACGTTCGGGCCCGGGGGCGGTCCGCGGCTCTCACCGAACGAGCAGAAGCAGCTCCGCGACGAGAACGGCGGCGCGCGCCTCGGTCTGCGCAACGTGGCCAAGCCGGGGGAGCGCTTCAGCCGCGACGACTTCATCTCCACGTCGCAGCTCAGCTTCTCGGAGTCCGAGGTGGCGAAGATCGCGGCTCTCGACGGCGTTCAGCAGGCGAGCGGGGCGCTCACGCTCTCGAGCGTGCACGTGTCCGGGCGGGTGCCGAAGGACGCCGGCTCGAACAGCGGCCCCCGGGTCTTCGCGCAGCCCGGCCCCGCCGCGGGCGCCGGATCCGCTGGACCTAAGGCAATCAACTTCGACGCCCGCACGGTGACCGGCGTGGACGTGTCGAAGCAGGCGGCGCTCGGCGGACAGATCACCAAGGGCCGGTACCTCGCGAGCAGCGGCAAGAAGTACGACGCCGTGCTGAACGAGTCCTACGCCAAGCGCAAGGGGCTCTCGGTCGGCGACACGTTCACGCTCAGCGGCAAGAAGTTCACCATCGTCGGGCTGATGAGCGCGCCGATCGGCGGCCAGGCCTCCGACATCTACATGCGCCTCGACGTGCTCCAGAAGCTGAGCGGGCGTGAGGGGCGCGTGAACACCGTGCAGGTGCGCGCGGCGAGCACCGACGCTGTGGGCCGCGTGAAGAGCGAGATCCAGCGGACGTTCGCCGGCGCCGAGGTGACAACCGCGAAGGACCTCGCCGACCGCGTCGGCGGCTCGCTCGTCGACGCGAAGAACCTGTCGAACAAGCTCGGCACGGCGCTCGAGGTGGTCGGGTTGGCCGCCGCGTTCCTGATCGCGTCGCTTCTCACCCTGTCGTCGGTAGCCAAGCGCACACGCGAACTCGGCACGCTGAAGGCGCTCGGCTGGCGCCAGCGCCTGGTCGTGCGCCAGGTGACCGGGGAGGCGCTCGCGCAGGGCGCGCTCGGCGGCATCGTCGGCGTGCTGCTCGGCATCTGCGGCGCGGCGCTTTTGAACGCGTTCGGCCCCACTCTCAAAGCCACCGTTGCGGCCGCGCAGCCGAGCGGGCCCGGACCGCTGCCGTTCGGCCAGGGGCAGGTCACGAGCGGCTCGACGACGGTCGCGCTGCACGCGCCGGTCGATGCGGGGCTGATCCTGCTGGCCGTCGCCCTGGCGCTGCTCGGCGGCCTTCTCGCCGGCTCGGTCGGCGGCCTTCGCGCCGCGCGGCTGCGTCCGGCCGAGGCCCTCAGGAGCGTTGAATGACCAACTACGAAACGAGGAACCAGGTGCTCTACCAAGTGGAAGGCGTGGTCAAGCGGTATGGCGAGGACCTCACCGAGGTGCGCGCGCTCGACGGTGTGACGCTCACGATCGACGAGGGCGAGTTCGTGGTCGTCGCCGGACCGAGCGGCTCGGGCAAGTCCACGCTCCTGCAGCTGCTCGGCGGCCTCGATCGGCCGACCTCCGGCCGCGTGGTGTTCGAGGGGCGCGATCTCGCCACGATGGGCGACGGCGAGCTCGCTGAGCTACGCCTACGCACGCTCGGCTTCATCTTCCAGCAGTTCAATCTGATCCCGACTCTGTCGGCCAGAGAGAACGTAGAGGTGGCGCTTGCTCCCCGCGGCATCCCAGCCGCGCAGCGCCGCGAGACCGCGGTGCGGCTGCTCGACCAGGTCGCTCTCTCCGGCCGCGTGGACCACCTGCCCTCGCAGCTCTCCGGCGGCGAGCAGCAGCGAGTGGCGGTCGCCCGTGCGCTCTCGAACGAGCCGCGCGTGCTGCTCGCGGACGAGCCGACCGGCAATCTCGACAGCGCGACCGGCGATGACCTCTTCGCGCTGCTCCGCAGACTCAATGACGAGGGCCAGACGATCGTGCTGATCACGCATGACCGCTCGATCGCCGAGCGGGCGCCGCGCCGGATCGAGATGCGCGACGGGCGCTTGCAGGACGGTCTGCAACCGCTCGCCGGTGCATCCGCGGGCTAGCCTGGAAGCGTGACGCGCGTACTGGTTGTCGATGATGAGCGGAGCGTGCGCGATGCGATCCGCCGCGCGCTCACGCTCGAGGGCTACGAGGTGGACCTGGCCGACGGCGGCCTGTCCGCCCTCAGCCACCTGACAGCGCGGCCGGACGCGATGGTGCTCGACGTGCTCATGCCGGACCTCGACGGGCTCGAGGTCTGCAAGCGCGTGCGCAGCGCGGGCGACCGCACGCCGATCCTGATGCTGACCGCCCGCGACGGCGTGTCCGACCGCGTGGCGGGCCTGGACGCCGGCGCCGACGACTACCTCGTCAAGCCCTTCGCGCTCGAGGAGCTGCTCGCACGCCTGCGCGCGCTGCTCCGGCGCAGCCTGCCGGACGGCGATGGCGACGTGCTCGTGTTCTCCGATCTCATGCTCGACACTGCTGCCCACGAAGCCCGCCGCGGCGAGCGCCGTATAGACCTGACCCGCACCGAGCACCAGCTGCTCGAGCTCTTCATGCGTAACCCGCGGCGAGTGCTTACGCGCTCGCAGATCAACGAGCGCGTGTGGGGCTACGACTTCGGCCCGGCGTCCAATTCGCTCGGCGTCTACGTGGGCTACCTGCGACGAAAGCTCGAGGAGGGCGGCGAGCCCCGGCTCATTCATACCGTGCGAGGCGTGGGCTACGCACTCCGCGAGGAGGATCGGTGACGCTGCGCAACCGCCTCGCTGTTGCTGCCGCGGTGGCCGTGGCGCTTGCGGTGGCGGGCGGCTGCATCGCGTCGTACCTGGCGGTGCGCGCGAAGATGCGCGACGAGGTCGACACGTCGCTGCGCCAACGCGCGAACGAGCTGTCGAGCCTCGCGCAGAACGGTCCCGGGCAGATGGACGACGAGCCCTTCTCGAAGCCCGCGCCCGCGCCGCGCTTCGGTGGTGCGCCGGGATACGCGCAGGTGGTCGCCCCCGATGGTGATGTACTGCTCCCACCGGGCGAGCGGACGCAACTCCCGGTGGCCGGCGAGGCTCGCCGGGTCACGCAGGGGAACAACGAGCCGGTCCTGCGCGACGTGCGCGTGAACGGCGCACACCTGCGAGTGATAACGGCCCCGCTGCGAGAGGGCTTCGCCATCCAGATCGCCCGGCCGCTCAGCGAGGTGGACAGCGTCCTGCACTCGCTCGTGATCGTGTTCCTGTTCATCACCGCGGCGGGCGTCGGGCTGGCCGTGGTGCTCGGCCGCCTCGTGGCCCGCACCGCGCTCGCGCCGGTTGAGCGGTTCACGGCGCAGACTGAGCAGATCGCCGAGCACCCGGACGAGGGGCGGCGGATCGACGTCGAGGGCGAGGATGAGCTCGCCCGCCTGGCCGCGAGCTTCAACGCGACGCTCGATGCGCTCGAGCACTCGCTCGCGTCGCAGCGCCAGCTCGTGGCCGACGCGTCGCACGAGCTGCGCACGCCGATGGCCAGCGTTCGCACGAACATCGAAGTGCTCGCGAAAGGCGACCGGCTCGACCCCACAGAGCGAGAGCGCCTCGTGTCGGACATCATCGAGCAGATCGACGAGCTGACCGCGCTCGTGGCCGACGTCGTGGAGCTGGCGCGCGGCGCGAAGCCGGACGAGGCGAAGGAGCAGGTGCGCCTCGATGAGCTGGCCGCTGCGTGCACCGACCGCGCGCGCCGGCACGCGCCCGACGTGACGTTCGAGACGCGCCTCGAGCCGGTCGCCGTCACCGGCAATCCGCAGCGTCTCCATCGCGCGATCTCGAACCTGCTCGACAACGCGGCGAAGTGGAGTCCCCCCGGGGGCGTCGTGGAGGTGGAGGTGCGCGACGGCTCGGTCACCGTGCGCGACCACGGCCCTGGCATCAAGCCACAGGACCTTCCACACGTGTTCGACCGCTTCTACCGCGCCCCCGACGCGCGCAGCATGCCCGGCTCAGGGCTCGGGCTAGCGATCGTGAAGCAGGTGGCCGAGTCGCACGGCGGCACGGCCACCGCGATGAACGCCGAAGACGGCGGCGCGCTGCTGCGGCTCAGCTTCCCGTCGTGGACGCGGCCGTCGACCTCCGAAGGACCGGCGCTGGGTGCCAGCGTTCAACAGCCGCAATCACAAGTCCGCCACGAATGACTTCTGAAGACTTTTAGGCGCTATAGCGACCAAAAGTCTTCGATCTTTCGTCTGGTCCGCCCGTTATCGCTGCCGTTTACGCGACGGCGAGCGCTACGCCGAGGTCAGACGACCGGGATGTCGACGATGAAGGCCTCTTCGTCGACGTAGCACCATGACCAGTCCTCGCCGGGCTCGGCCGAGCGGACGATCGGGTGTGAGACCTCGGCCGCGTGCTTGCTCGCGTGGCGGTTCGGCGAGCTGTCACAGCAACCGACGTGACCGCAGGTGAGGCAGGTGCGCAGGTGCACCCAGCGGTCGCCGGTCTTGAGGCACTCTTCGCAGCCCGCAACCTCCGCAGGAACCGCTTCGAGCTTGATCATGTCGAGGTGCGTGCAGCTCACGCCGGCCATGACCTAAGACTACGCACCGCGTCCAGCGGCCAAGCGGCGCTCGATCTCCGGCTGGAGTGCGGCGGCCATGTACGACCCGTCGTACACCTCGCCGTCGAGAAAGATCGTCGGCGTGCCGCGCACGCCGCTGTCGATCCCGGTCCGCACGTCGTGCTCGATGCCGGGCAGGTACTCGCTCGAGTCGATGCCCGCCCGGAACGCCGCAAGGTCCAGCCCGAGCGTTGAGGCATACCCCTCGAGGTCCTCCCGCTCGAGCGCCTTCTGGTGCTCGAACAGCAGCTCATGCATCTCCCAGAACGAGCCGAGCGCGGCGGCAGTCTCCGCGGCCTGTGCCGCCGCGAGCGCATGCGGGTGCACCTCGGTGAGCGGGAAATGCCGGAACACGAAGCGGAAGGCGCCGTCGAGCCGGCGCTCGAGCACCTCCACCGAGCGGTACGCCGCTCGCGTGTAGGGGCACTCGTAGTCGCCGTACACGAGGAGGGTGGTGGCGCCCTCCGCCCCGCGGCTGTGATCGCGCGGGCCGACGGCCTCGGCCAGGTCGGTCACGCCACCTGTACGGCTCTCGCGCCGACCCCGGCCCATTTGCGCGCGGGTAGGCTGGTCACCACTGGCCCTGATTGGAGACGATGATGAACATCGGAATCATCGGCAGCGGACGGATCGGAGCGACGGTTGCGTGGCTGCTCACCCGGGCGGGACATGAGGTCGCACTGGCCAACTCGCGCGGCCCGGACACGCTAGCGGAGCACGTCGGCAAGCTCGGCCCGCGCGCGCACGCCACGACGGCCGCAAAGGCGGCGACCTTCGGCGACGTGGTGGTCGTCGCCGTACCGGTCAAGGCCTTCCCCGACCTCCCGGCCGAGCAGCTGAGCGGGAAGGTCGTCGTGGATACGGGCAACTACTACCCCCAGCGCGATGGCAACATCGAGGAGCTCGACGACGACACCACGACCTCCACCGAGCTCCTCGGCCGCCAGCTCTCGGGCGCTCGCCTGGTAAAGGCGTTCAACACGATGTACTGGGAGAACCTGCGCGACGACGGTCGCCCGGACGCGCCGCGCGACGATCGGCTCGCGGTGTTCCTCGCAGGCGACGACGAAGACGCGAAAAAGATCGTGAGCGGCCTGATCGAGGAGATCGGATTCGCGCCGGTCGACACCGGCTCGCTCGCCGAGGGCGGGCGCCGGCAGCAGCCGGGCTCGCCCATCTACGGCAGCCTGCTGAAGGCCCCAGAGGCGGAAGCGGCGCTTGCCTAGTCCGCGACGCGGAACCAGACGATGATCATCGGCTCGTCCTCGGTGAGCCGCCAGCCGGGCTCGCCGAGCAGAACCGCGATCTCGTCGCGGCATCCGTCGTAGTACTCGCGCTGGACGGCGCGCCAACTCTCGAGCGGCTCGCTGCTTCCCGTCTGGGCCGCGACGATGTCCTTGGTGATCTCGCCGAACGGCACGCCGGCCATGCGCACGACCTCGATCGTCGCCCGGCGCCGGCCGGTGTGGTCCATCACCGGAAGGCGCTGCCCCATGCGAGGCGGGCCGCCCTCGAGATCCCACTCGCGCGCGAGCGAGATGACCGCCGTCTTCTCGCCGCTGATGACCTTGTCGATCAGGCGTTCGCCGAGCCCGCCGTCGTCCTCGTGGCCAAACTCGAGGAACGGCTCGCGCGCGTCGCGCCAGGGAGAAAGCGGGATGGAGACTTCGAGCCTCGTGCCCTCACCAGGTGGGCTGTCGACCCTGAGCGTCCCGCCGAGCGCCTCGACTCGGCTGGCGAGGCCCGACAACCCCGA
>DASVXS010000069.1:0-6697 GCA_036392575.1 Thermoleophilaceae bacterium
GATCGTTGGCGTGACGGTCCACCGCTACAACGCTCGCGCGCACTGGCGCGGCTCGACGGGCGCGGGCTGGGAGCACTACTCCCGCGCCCACGAAGTGAGCGCGCCGCCCGCTGAGCCGACGCTGACCGTGACGACCGGCGAGGCGCAGGGCGACCCGCGCCAGCTGAACCCGGAGCAACTGCTGTTGATGGCGGCGTCGACCTGCCAGCTGCTGTGGTTCCTGCACCTCGCGTCCAAGGCGCGCATCGACGTGGTCGAGTACCGAGACGAGGCGGAGGCCGAGATGCACCAGGACGACAAGCCGGTCCGCATCACGCACATCACGCTGCGACCGACGGTCGTCGTGCGCGTGCCCGAGGGCGGCGAGCCTCCGAGCGAGGAGCGCATCAGGCATCTGTGCGACCTCGCGCATCGCGAGTGCTACATCGCCAACAGCCTCACCAGCGCGGTGAAGGTGGAGCCGCGGCTTCAGCTAGCGCACGCTGAAGCCGTCTAGGCCCTGCGGCTCGGCATCCTCCACCTCGACGTGCCGCACCGATGCCGAGCGCGGGCCCTCGCGCGCGAACTCGACGAGCGACTCAACCGCCTCGGGATCGCCCTCGAAGAACGCCTCGACTGCGCCGTCGGGCCGGTTCGTGACCCAGCCCGCCACGCCGCGCTGCCGTGCGTGCTGGCGCACGCTGTCGCGGAAGAAGACGCCCTGCACGCGCCCGTGGGCGACTACCCGCTTCGCCACCCGCTCGCTCACGATGCCCGTGCTCCGGCGAGGGTCGCAAGCGAGTCGGCCAGCGCTCTGGTGGCGAGCGCCAGGTGCTCGGGCTCGGCCCACTCGGCGGGATGGTGACTGAGCCCGTCACGGCATGGGACGAAGAGCATCGCGGTTGGGACACGCGCGGCCACGTAACCGGCATCGTGACCCGCAGGACTGACCATGTCGAGCGAAGGGTTCCCGGTGCGCCGCGCGGCCTGGCGGACGACGTCGAGCACCTCGGGGTCGAAGCGCACGGGCCCGTATTCCATGTACGGCGGCTCGATGCCGGCCTCGACCGCGCTCGCCGCGACCGCATCACGCGCCGCGTCCGCGGCCTCGCGCACCAGCCCGTCCGGCGAGTCGAGTCCCGCGCCCCGTACGTCAACCTCGAGCTCGACAAGTCCGGCGACGACGGACGGCGCGTTGGGAGAGACCTCGATGCGCCCGACGGTGATGCTCGCGCCTTGCGAGCGGTCGCCCAGCGCGGCGAGCGCCTCGATCACGCGAGCCGCCGCCCGGAGGGCGTCACGGCGCCCGGTCATCGGGCTGCCTGCGTGCTGCTCGCGCCCGGTCAGCGTGACGCGGAACTTGCGGATGCCCCGGATGCCGAGGACGATGCCGAGCGGCACGCCCTCGTTCTCCAGCCGTGGCCCTTGCTCGATGTGCAGCTCCACGTAGGCCCCCGCAGGCGCGGCTCCCGGCTCCTCGTCACCGGCGAAGCCGACCCGGTCGAGCTCCTCGCCGTAGGCCGGGCCGTCGAACGCACGCAGGGCCCGCACGGCGTCGAGCGATTCGACGCCGGCGTACACCGCCGAGCCGGTGCAGAACTCCGGAAAGCGCCCGCCCTCCTCGTTGGCCCAGACGACCACGTCGATCGGCGCCTCGGTTTCCACGCCGGCGTCGTTGAGCGCTCGCACCGCCTCGAGCCCGGCGAGGACCCCGAAGACGCCGTCGAAGCGGCCGCCGTTCGGTTGCGTGTCGAGGTGGCTGCCCGTCATCACCGCCGGCCGTGACGGGTCGCTGCCGGGACGGCGGGCAAACAGGTTCCCGGCGCGATCGGCGCGCAGCTCGAGGCCGGCCGAGCGCGCCCACTCGCCAAACAGCTCCCTACCCGCGCGATCGTCGTCTGTGAGCGCGAGTCGCTGTGAGCCACCCTCCGGCGTGGCGCCCACCTCCGCCATCGCCATGAGGTCGCCCCACAGGCGCTCCCCGCGCACCGCCTCGGCGGGTGTGGTCACGCGGGCTCGCGCACCAGCTCGATGGTCGAGCAGTGCACGCCGCCGCCGTTCTTGTGGATCTCGTCGTACGGGATGGTCACGACCTCCACCCCCGCGCGGTCGAGCAGCTCGGCGGTGCGAGGACTCCCCTCGGCCATGAGCACGCGGCCGGGGCGCAGGCAGAGCAGGTTGAGCCCCCACTCCTCGTCGCGCGCCGCCTCGATCGTGTCGATGCCGAGCTCGCGCAAGGTGACGAGGAAGTCGTACGGCAGCCCCGCCGGATCGATGAGCGCCCTGTCGACGTCGACCATCGCGAAGTGGAGGTCGATGTGGATGCTGTAGCCGGCGACCGGGACGCGGATCAGATCGACGCCGATCAGCTCGAGCAGCGCGCGCAGCTGCCGCTCGCCCTCGTGGTTGCACCGGATCGACGTGCCGAGCGCGGCGAGGCCCGGACGCAGCTTCACGAACGAGCCGCCCTCGAGAGTGCCTGTGCCGGTGATCGTTCCGAGTATCGGCATGCCGAGCCCCGCGAGCGTGCGAGTCACCTGCGGCTCCTCGCCGCGGCGCATGCGTACGCCCATGCGGCCGACGATCGCGCCGCCTGGCACGGTGATCGAGGGGTCGCGCGCGTAGACGGCCTTCACGAAACGGCCCCCGAGCGAGTCCGCGACGTCCACCTCCACGCCCTCGGCCAGGAGCGCCCTGACCAGTCCGTCGTGCTGCTGTGCCACAAGGTCCAGGTCCGGCGCGTGGCGATCGGTCCAGTACCAGCGGCCCTCCGGGTCCACGAGCGCACCGAGACGCTCGTCCCACGCGTCCTCGCGGATCGCTCGCAACTCGTCCCCTGGCCGGCGCACGAGCACCCGGCGCAGCGGCCCGACCTCGTCAGCGGCGCCCCAGGGCGCGCCCCACACCTCGGCGAGCTCGTCGAGGAACGGCGGCTCGGCCGCACTGGCCATCGCCGCCTGATGCGCCTGCGGCGGCGCTATGCCCGCCTGCTCCGTCGTCTCGCGGGATGCGCTCACTCCTCCACCACCACCCTTATCGTCTCGAAGCTGCGGTCGCTCGCGCCGCGCAGCGTGCCACCGAGCTGGAGCGTCTGCTGGATGTAGTCCACCGTCTCCGCGGTGAGGCGCTCTCCAGGGAGCACGTTCGGGATGCCCGGCGGGTAGGCGGCGAGCGACTCGGCGGCCACGCGACCCACAGCATCCGTCAACCGGACGACCTCCTGCGGACCGAGGAAGGCGTCCCTGGGCGAGAGCTCGAACGGCCCCCACGCCGGCGGCGGCGCGAAGTCCTCGCGGCGGCGGTCACCCGGCACGTCGAGCGAATCAAGCGCCTTACGCAGCGCCTCGACCAGCCGCACGCCCTGCTCGGCTCCACTTTCTCCCATCCCGAAGACCGCTACGAGCACGTTCTCACCGAACAGCTCGAGGTTGATGTCATCCTGGCCGAGCATGAGCGGCGCCAGCTCGTAGCCAGTCGCGCCGGTGCCGCGCACGTCCACCACGAGCCGCAACGGGTCGTATGCGAACGCGCCGGGTCGCCCGGCGATGCGCTCGTCGAGCACATCGAGGCCGGGGATCTCGCGCACCGCCTCGCGCGTGACATCCAGAGCCCTGAGCGTCTCGTCGAGGAGCTCCGCCCCGTGCACCGCCGCGTGCCTGCGAGCCGCGTCGAGCGAGCCGCAGAGCAGCGAGTTCGGGCTCGTGGACTCGATCAGCGTGACGCAGCGATCCACTACGCGCTCGTCGAGCATGCTGTCGGGGCCGAGATGCAGCATGGCCGACTGGGTGATCGAGCCGACGATCTTGTGCGTGCTCGAGATCACGAGGTCGGCGCCGAGCCTGAGCGCGTTCACCGGGAGGCGATCGCTGAAGGCGAGGTGCGCGCCCCAGGCCTCGTCCACTACCAGCGGCACGCCGCACTCGTGCGCCACCTCGGCGAGGCCCTCCACGTCTGCGACCGCGCCGAAGTAAGTGGGCGAGACCACCATCGCCCCGACCGCTCCGGGCGTCTCGTCGAGCGCGCGGGCCAGCGACTCGGGCGTCACACAGTGCGCGATCAGCAGCTCGGCGTCGATCTCGGGCGCCATGAAGGTGGGGAGAAGCCCGGAGAGGACGAGGCCGTCGATGGCGCTCGAGTGCATGTTGCGCTGCACCGCGACCCGCTGGCCCTGATGGGCGAGCGTCAGGCAGGCCACGTGGTTGCCCTGCGACGCGCCGTTGATCAGGAACCAGGTGCGGCGCGCGCCCCAGGCCTCGGCCGCGAGACGCTGCGCCTCGGAGAACGGCGTGGGCTCGGGTCCGGCGTCGATCCCCTCCATGAGCGCAGGGATGTCGATCTCGAGGGCGCGCTCGCCCACCGCTTCGCGCAACGCCGGGTCGGCTGCGGGCCCGCCCTTGTGGCCCGGCACGTGAAAGCGGCCCGGCTTGCGCGCGGCGTACGCGCGCAGTGCGTCGAGGTAGGGCGTCTCCTCCTGCGTGGGGCGGCGATCCTCATCCGGCACGCCGGGACGGACTGCCCGCCTTGGTTCCACGTGGGCCATAGGGCGCGAGTCTAGGCGAGCGCCGACCGGAGTCTCTCGACGGCGTCGGCGGGCGACTCCGCCGCCGTGACGCCGTCTATCTCCCAACTGCCGAGCGCCACGACTGGCTTCCCAGCCTTCAGCGCGAGGGCGATTTCCGAGAGCGTGCCGTAGGCGCCGCCGACCGCGATGAGGCCGTCGGCGGCCCGCACCACGAGTGCGTTGCGCGCCTCGCCGAGGCCCGTCGGCACCGCCACGTCCACGTACCGGTTGGCGGCGCGGCGATCGTTGCCGGGCAACAGTCCGAGCGTGCGGCCACCGCCCTCCTTTGCGCCGCGACAGGCGGCCTCCATCACGCCGCCGAGGCCGCCGCACACCACCTGCGCACCCAGCTCGGCCAGCCGCCTTCCGACGTCGTGCGCCGCGTGCAGCTCGTCGGGGGAGGCTTCTCCCGGGCCGACGACCCCCACATATAGGGAGTCGCCGCTCAGCCTCCGCTCCGTGGAGGCGGAGGCGGTTCGTCGTCGAGCGCGGTCGTCTTGTCGTCCGGCCCGGCGCGCCACGGCTCAGGATCGTCGGAGCCGATGGGCCCGCCGCCGCGCGGCTCGGGATACAGCTCGTCCTGCACCTCCGGCTCGACGGCTGCCGCCTCGCTCGCCGCTTCGTCGTGCGGCGCCGGGGTGGCGCGTTCGCGCGGCTCGACGTCGAGCGCGACGGAGATCTTCGCCTCCGACAGCGCTCCGCCCAGCGCCATGAGTACGGCCCCGCCGAGCCCCAGCCACGCCCCGAGCTCGGGCGCACGCCCGACGCCCGCGGGCGGGTGCTGGATCAGCTGCGAGGCGACGACCACCAACGCCGCGAGCCCGATGATCAGCAGGTCGTGGCGCGGCCCGGGCGGAACGTTCGGTGTGATCGAACGCGCGACCGGGATCAGCGCCGCGAGCGCGAGCCCGGCGAGGACGAGATCGAGCACCTCGAACACGGTCCACGCGCTCAGGTCGGGCTCGAACCAATCGAGGAACAGGCTCACCAGCAGGATCAGCGCCCCAAGCGCGCCGATCAGCGGCCCCGCCTCGATCCTGTGCCGCATCGCAACCTCCCTAGTCGCCGTCCCCCCGCAATATGACGGAAGCGGCAGGCGCGGCGCCTAGCGAACCACGAAGTTCACGAGCTTGCCCGGCACCACGACCGTCTTCACGATCGCGCGGCCGTCGAGATGCTGGGCCACCTTCTGCGACGCGCGGGCCACCTCCGTCTGCTCCTCTTCCGTCGCGCCGGCGGCCACCTGGATGCGGTCGCGCAGCTTGCCGTTCACCTGCACGATCACTTCGACCGTCGCTGTCTCGAGCAGCGCGGGGTCGTACTCCGGCCATGGGTCCTCCCACACGCGCCGCCCGGTCAGCAGCTCGTACGCCTCGGAGCCGAGATGCGGGGCGAACGGGAAGATCAGCGACGCCGCCGTCGCCGCGGCGAAGCGCACCTGGGAGCGGCCCTCCGGTGTCTCGTACAGCACGTCCTTCGAGCTGCTCAGCTCGTTCACAAGCTCCATCACCGCCGAGATTGCGGTATGCATCGCGAAGCGCTCGCCCAGATCGGTCGTGACCTTCTGGATCGCCCAGTGCGCCTTGCGCAGCAGAGCGGTCGGCTCCCCGATGGGCTCGAGCTCGGAGGCGTCGGTGCGCTCGGCGACCTCGACGGCCAGTCGGTAGAGCCGCGAAAGGAAGCGGTTGATCCCGGCGACGCCGGCGTCGGACCAGTCGGCGTCCTGGTCGGGCGGGCCGATGAAGAGGATGTAGCAGCGCGCCGTGTCCGCGCCGTAGCGCTCGACGTAGTCGCGCGGGCTCACGACATTGCCGCGCGACTTGGACATCTTCGCGCCGTCGCGCGTGATCATGCCCTGCGTGAAGAGGTTGGCGAACGGCTCCTGGAAGCCGAGCAGGTCGAGGTCCGCGAGCGCCTTCGTGAAGAAGCGCGCGTACATCAGGTGCAGGATCGCGTGCTCGACGCCGCCGATGTACTGGTCGACGGGCATCCACTCGTCGACCACGTCGCGGTCCCACGCCGCCTGGTCGTTGTGGGCGTCGCAGTAGCGCAGGAAGTACCAGGACGAGTCGACGAAAGTGTCCATCGTGTCGGTTTCGCGCTTGGCGGGACCGCCGCACCGCGGGCACGTGGTGTTCACCCAGTCCTCGGCCGCCG
>DASVXS010000070.1:0-33594 GCA_036392575.1 Thermoleophilaceae bacterium
GGGCAAGGGTGGCGGCACCGATCAGGGCGGCGCAACAGCCGGCCCTGGGAAATAGCGCGCGGGCGAGCGCGGGCCGAGCCGGCCCTCTGGCGCTCGGCGGCCTGTGCGTCGTCTATCTGGCGCTCGCCCTGCTGTGGGCCGCGCCCGGCTCGAACCTCGTGCTCGCCACGGCGGGCGGCTCGCCCGGCTGGCTTCTCGGCCCGCTGCGCTTCGGGGGCATCGAGCGCATGGCCAACGGGAGCCTCGGCGGGCCGCTGTTCTACGCCGGGCTGTGGCTCGCGCTCGCGCTGTACGTCGTTGTGCTGCTGCGGCGCGCCGATCTCCGCGCGCGCACGGTGCTGTGGACGATCGCCGGCCTGCATCTTCTCTTCCTGCTCGCGCCGCCGCTGCTGTCGCAGGACGTGTTCTCCTACATCGCCTACGCGCGACTCGGCGTCGAGCACTCGCTGAATCCCTACACGCACTCGCCGAGCGACATCCCGATGGACGCGATCTACCCGTTCGCGGGCTCGAAGGACGCGAGCTCGGTGTACGGGCCGGTGTTCACGCTGCTCACCTATCCGCTCTCGCCGCTGGGCGTACCGGCCGCGTTCTGGGTGCTGAAGGTGGTCACCGCCGCAGCCTCGTTCGGCGTCGTGCTTCTCGTGTGGCGAACGGCCGAGTTGCTCGGCCGCGACCCGGTCCTCCCCGCGATGATCGTGGGGCTGAACCCGCACGTGGTGGTGCACGTGGTCGGCGGCGCGCACAACGAGGCGCTGATGATGCTGGTGGCGATGGGCGGTGTGCTCGCCTGGGTGGCGGGCCGCCGCACGCTCGGCCCGGCGATCACCGCTGCGGGCGCGGGAGTGAAGGCCACCTCGCTGCTGTTCGCGCCGTACTTCGCGCTGGCGCAGACCGGCCGGCCTCGGCCGGAGGCGCGCCGCGCGGTGCTGCGCGCGGTCGTGGCCTCTGCGCTGGCGCTCGCGCTGGTCGCCCTGATCGGTCTCGTCGGCTTCGGCTCGCATGCGCTCGACGCCGTGAACGTGCTCTCGAACAACCAGGGCCGGACCTCGCGCTGGAGCTTCCCGTACAAGACTGCCCAACTGCTCGGCGCGGTGTTGCCCGGCGACCGGCTCGACTACCGCGACGCCGTGCGCAGCATCTATGCGGCCGTGTTCGCCGGCGTGGCGATCTGGCTGATGTGGCGCACCTGGCGCGGCGACGACCCGATCCGCATGGCGGGCTGGGCCACGTTTGCCATTCTCGTCGCCTCGGCCTGGCTCGTGCCGTGGTACCTGCTGTGGCTCCTGCCGCTCGCGGCGCTCGCCCGCGACCGGCGCCTCGTGATCGCATCGATCGCGCTCTCCGCGTGGACCCTCGTGATCGCCGTTCCGCTCGGTACCTTCGGCTATGGGTGAGCTCGAGCTGATCGCAGCGATCGAGCGCGCCCTCGCCGAGCGTGGCGGCACGGTGCTGCGCGGGCCCGGCGACGACGCTGCCGTGGCACGCCTGCCCGGAGCGGTGTCCGTCACATCGATCGACGCCGTGGTGGAAGGCGTGCACTTCAGGCGCGAGACGCACTCGCCCGCCGACGTGGGGCACAAGGCGCTCGCCGTAGCGCTTTCCGACCTCGCCGCGATGGGCGCCGACGGCGCGCACGCCTACGTGGCGCTCGCCGTCCCGTCCTGGCTCACGGAGCCGGACGCCCTGGGACTGGTCGAGGCGATGGAGCGGCTGGCGGAGACGACCGACACGACGATCGCGGGCGGCGACGTGGTGAGCGGGCCGGCGCTCTTCGCGGGCGTGACGGTGACGGGCTGGGCTGAGAGCGAGCAGGCGCTCGTGTACCGCGACGGTGCCAATCCCGGCGACATCGTGGGCGTGACCGGAGCGCTTGGCGGCTCGGGCGCCGGGCTGCTCGTGCTCGACGGGCTCGAGGCTGGGATCGACGAAGCGACCCGCGAAGCGCTCGTGACCCGCCACCGCCGCCCGGTGCCGCGGCTCGCAGAGGGCCGCGCGCTCGCGGCCGCCGGCGCCACGGCGATGATCGACGTGAGCGACGGCATCGCGACCGACGCGCAGCACCTCGCCGAGCGAAGCGGCGCCGCGGTCGAGATCGACCTGGCACGCCTGCCGCTCGCAGAGGGAGTGACCGCGGTGGCAGCCGCGGCGGGACACAACGCGGCCGAGCTCGCGGCTTCCGCCGGCGAGGACTTCGAATTGCTCTTCAGCGTTCCGGCCGACCGCCGCGCGGCAATAGAGGCGGCCGCGCCGGTCACGTGGATCGGCGAGGTGCGCCAGGGAAGCGGGCTACGTCTTCTGGACGCCGCCGGGCGGGAAGCGCAGCTCAGCGGCTACGAGCATCTGGGTGAGCCTCACTGAGTCGCGCGTGCGCGCCGACCAGCGCAGGATCGCGTCAGCGACGGCGTGCGGGTCGACGACGTATTCCCCGCGCTCCAGCCTTTCGGCGAGATCGGTCTGACCGGCGTTCATGAGTCTTCCTTGACCTGAGCGAGCGTTCACGCGTATGCGGGCAGGCTCAGGAGAGCCGCCTGGATCAGCCCTCCCGGAACGGCCCTCTTTCGGTGCCTCCATGCCCCTTATCGGCGATACGTCATTCACCTTTTCGCCGGTGCGCCGATCGCTAGGACGCTCGTCCACGGTCACCTCCGGATTGCGGATCGGGTGCCGCCCAGCGAGCCGGGCCCCGCATGGCCGCCCGGCCCGCGAATCGGCGGATGGGCCGGCACGGCCTGCGGCAGCGGGCGCCGCGCGCGTGCGATCAGCGTGGAGACGTCTGACCCGAAGACTCCGAGCACGAGGCAGCCGATCAGCGCGCTCGCGAAGCCGATGTGGTGGCCCGCGACCAGCTGATACAGGTACCAGAGCGAGTCGAGCGGGCCGAGCTGGAGCCTCACCATGTAGTAGAGCGCCACGAGTGCTATCGGCAGGAAGCCCAGTCCGACCAGCAGGAACGGGGCGGCTCCCCTGCGGTCTTCCGGCCCGAGCGTCGCGAGCATCCACACGTGCAGCGGCACCAGCAGGAACAGCGCCGCGAACGGGTTGATCAGCCAGGTGACGACCGCCAGCCCGCTCATCAGCAGTGCGGCCGCGCAGGGCGCGCCGACCGTTGCGGGGTCCCCGGAGGCGCCGACCCGCCGGATCAGCGGCACGCGTACGAACGCCCAGCCCGCGGCGATCACAGCCGCCACGGCCGCGAGCTGCGCCCAGGCGCCGCCTGAGAGCGGGTTCACGTCGGGCGACACGGGCGAGGACGACACGTCAGGTGCGGCGCCGAAGAGGCCGAGCAGCTCTGCGAGCACCAGCCCGAGCAGGAACGGCACCGAGCCGGCAAGCACCCAGCGCCACCAGCGCCCGACCGCCTGGCGCCGGCGCCTCGCGCGCGCGAAGGCGTCGATCGACGCGACGAGCGCGGGCAGGATCAGCGTGAAGCCGAGCATCGCGAGCGACCAGCCGGGAAGCACCTTCCGGCCCACGACCACGTAGGCGTGCGGGCCGTCGCGCAGCTTGCCTCCCGTGTCGAGAGAGGCGACCGCCCGGAGCACGCCGCGCCCCAGCGAGCCGACGCGGTTCGGGTCGATGTCGTTCACGCCGCGCTCCGAGTGCGGAGGCGGCAGCTCACCGCTCCCCGAGACGCGCACCGCATCGAGGCCGTCCGACACCAGCGGTCCCTGGTCGCCGATCCCCAGCGGGAACGCCTCGCGCACGAGCTGGCCGAACGCGTGCTCGTCGCCCGGCACCTTGTCGAGCTCCTGCACGAGAGCGTTCGAGAGCGTGCGCTTCAACGAGATCCCGGTGCGCGTGGCGTCGTTGCCCCAGGTCACGAGCAGCGGGCCGCGCGAGCGTTCGGCGGCGAGGTTCGAGAGCACGATCACGCCGTCCACGAGGCCGCGGTCCGCGTCGCTCTGGAGGAAGTGGCGGGCACCGACGCTGCCGAGAGTCGAGCCGTCCACAGACACGAGCACGAGCGTCTTGCGCGTTGCGCGGCCCTCCAGCACGCGCGCCATCTCGAGCAGCGCCGCGGTGTCGGCCGCGCTGCCGGTGGCGTCGGGTACTGAGGCAGCGTCGCGCGCGGCGATCACCACGATCTGCCGGCGGGTCGCGCCCACGCGCGTGCCGACCACGTTCGCGAGGCTCTTGCCTGAGTCCTCGAAGTGGCTTATGCGTGTATCGAAGCCGGAATGGGAGAAGCTCGCGGCGACCGAGCGCGCGGACGACAGGTCGCCCGTCGTCCCGGGGCGCCGGTTCGGGAAGCTCGTCACGAGCGCGCGCGTGCCCGTGACGGCCATGTTGCCGTCGAACAGAACGTCGGCCGCCAGCCCCTGCGGCAGCGGAGCGGGCCTGTTCTCGAGCGAGAACATCCCGATCACGATCGCCAGCAGGGCCGGTAGGAACGCCGCGCGGTAGATGCGCGGCTCGATCACGCTTCAGGCCTCGCGATCCCCTCAACCTACAATCTCCCTGGGTCGACACAAACCTCACATGAGCACCCATCCCGCACGCATCCTCCTCGTAGACGACGAGCAGTCGGTTCAAAAGCTGCTCTCCTACCCGCTGCGCAAGGAGGGCTACGAGGTGGTGCCGGCGCTCGACGGCGAGGAAGCGCTCGACCGTGCCCGCGGCCAGAGCTTCGACCTGATCGTGCTGGACGTGATGCTGCCGAAGATGGACGGCTTCGAGGTGTGCCGCAAGCTGCGCGCCGACAGCACCGTGCCCATCATCATGCTTACCGCAAAGGCGGAGGAGTTCGACAAGGTGCTGGGCCTGGAGCTAGGGGCCGACGACTACATCACCAAGCCCTTCTCGATGCGGGAGTTCCGCAGCCGCGTGAAGGCCGTGCTGCGGCGGGCGGAGCGCGCCCGCGAAGAGCAGAGGGAGGAAGAGCCGCTCGAGGACGGCGAGCTGCGCATCGACTTCGCCAAGCGCACTGTGCAGGTGCGCGACGAGACGGTGCGCCTCACCTATGTGGAGTTCGAGATCCTGTCGATCCTCGCCCGCAACCCCGGCCGCGTCTTCTCGCGGACCGCGCTGCTCGACCGCATCTGGGGCGACTCCGCGTATCGCGATCCACGCACGATCGACGTCCACATCCGCCACCTCCGGGAGAAGCTCGAGCGCGACGCCAAGGAGCCAGAGCTGATCTTCACGGTGCGCGGCGTGGGCTACCACTTCCGCGACCGCTGAGCCATGTTCAGGCTGCGCTCCCTGATCAACAAGATCGCTCTCGTGATCTTCGCGATCACCGCGCTCGTGGTCGGGCTGATCTTCCTGATCGTGGTGCCGCAGCTCACCTCGAGCCTCGAGAACCAGCGCCTTCAGGACCTCGACCGGGTGGCGACCGCCTCCTCGCGCGCCTTCGAGTCCGTGATCAGCCTCGAGATCTCGTCGGGCGACCTGAACGACCTCGTGCGCTCGGTGTCCGACGGCGCCGAGGCCGAGGTGACGCTCCTCGACACCAACCCGAAGTCCGCCAACGGCAAGCAGAGCGTGTTCCCCCTGTCGAACTCGCGTGCCTCGCGCAACTTCGCCTACAACCAGCCGCTGGCGCTACGGGCGCTGAAGGCGAACGACATCGAGAGCGAGATCTCGCAGGTGCAGGGACAGCGCACCGCGCAGGTGGCGGTGCCCCTCCACGTCGGCGGCGACAAGCGGCCGGACTGGGTGGTGCTCTACTCGCGCACGCTCGGCGACGTGCGCGACACCGTGAGCCTGATCCGCGACCGCGTGCTGATCGCGTCCGTGATCGCGCTGGTGGTGGCACTGGCCGTGGGCTACGCGGTCGCCTCGGCGATGGCGCGGCGCGTGAAGCGGCTCGAGACGGCCGCCAACAAGCTGGCCGCGGGTGAGCGGGTGGAGCCGCTGCCCGTGGACTCAGACGACGAGCTGGGCCAGCTCACGCGCAGCTTCAACGAGATGCAGGCGCAGCTCGCGAAGGTGGAGCGCGCGCGGCGCGAGTTCATCGCCACCGCCTCGCACGAGCTGCGCACGCCGATCTTCTCGCTCGGCGGATTCGTCGAGTTGCTGCAGGACGAGGACCTCGATCCCGAGACGCGCGAGGAGTTCCTCGCCACCATGTCCGAGCAGGTGGCGCGGCTCCAGAAGCTCGCCGTCGACCTGCTCGACCTCTCGCGCATCGATGCCGGCTCGCTGGAGCTGAACCCGGAGGATGTGAACCTCGGCGAGCTGGCGCGCACGATCGTGGGAGAGTTCACACCCGCCGTGACCCAGCACCACTCGGATCTCGAGCTCGAGCTAGAGGGCGACGAGGTTCAAGCGTGGTGCGACCGGGAACGGGTCGCCCAGATCATGCGCATCCTGCTCGACAACGCCGTCCGCCACACACCCGAGGGCACGCGCATCAGCGTGTCGGCCGGCCGCGAGAACGGGGCGGCCGAGCTGCGCGTGTCCGACGCCGGACCCGGCATCCGCGACTCCGACCAAGTGTTCGAGCGCTTCTATACGGCCGATGCGGCCCGCGGGTCCGGGCTAGGCCTCGCGATCGCGCAGGAACTCGCGGAGCGCATGAGCGGCCACGTGACGGTCGACTCGGCGCCGGGTCATACGACCTTCACGCTCGAGTTGCCCACCGCCAAGAACGGCGGCACGGCGTGACGCGCGGCCGGCTCGCTGCGGCGACGGCCTGTGCCGTCGCACTCGTTGCCCTGCCCGCCGCCGGCTGCGGCGGCGGTGGGGGCTCCGCCGGTCAATCCGGCCCGACGACCGTCAAGAACACCGACGTGAAGGTGGTCGCGAATGGAAGCAAGGGCGGCGGCCTCGACGCACAGACCCTCTACAAGCAGCTGTCGCCAGGCGTCGTGACCGTCATCTCGCTGTTCTCGGGCGGCGGCGGCCCGCTCGGGGGCGGCGGCAACGGAGACGCCGGGCTCGGCTCGGGCTTCGTGCTCGACGGCGACGGCTACGTGGCCACGAACGCGCACGTGGTCACGACCGGCGACAAGGCTCCGCTGCGGCGCGCCGGCCAGGTGTTCGTGGAGTTCGCCGACGGCAACCGCGTGGGCGCGAAGATCGTCGGAACGGATCCAGACTCGGACGTGGCGCTGCTCAAGATGGATCCAAAGGGGCTCACACTCACGCCGCTCAAGTTCGACGACTCGGCCAATCTCGTGGTCGGGCAGCCGGTAGCGGCGATCGGCAGCCCGTTCGGCGAGGAGCAGTCGCTCTCCGTCGGCGTCATCTCGGCCCTCGACCGCTCGATCGCATCGCTCACGGAGTTCCAGATCGGCAACGCGATCCAGACCGACGCCGCGATCAACCACGGAAACTCCGGCGGCCCGCTGCTCGACGCCAACGGACGCGTCATCGGGATCAACTCCCAGATCAAGTCATCGAGCGGCGGCGGCGAGGGCGTGGGCTTCGCGATCCCCGCCAACACGGCGAAGCGCTCGCTCACCCAGCTCCGCCAGAGCGGCAAGGTGCGCTACGGCTTCCTCGGCGTCAGCTCGCAGCCGCTCTATCCGCAGCTCGCGGAGCACCTGAGCCTGAAGGTGAAGCGCGGCGCGCTCGTGTCGAAGGTGCAGGCCGCACCGGCGCGCCGGGCCGGATTGAAGGGTGCGACCGGCGCCGAGACGTTCCAGGGACAGGACATCGACACCGGCGGCGACGTGATCGTGTCGCTCGACGGCGAGGCGATCCGCAGCCCGGGTGACCTCGGCGACTTTGTCGCCCTGCGCAACCCC
Organism: Thermoleophilaceae bacterium; assembly: GCA_036392575.1. Taxonomy (GTDB): domain Bacteria; phylum Actinomycetota; class Thermoleophilia; order Solirubrobacterales; family Thermoleophilaceae; genus JADGHQ01. Next base: position 7,698 of record DASVXS010000070.1, read on the forward strand.
GGCGACAAGGTCAAGCTCGGCATCATCCGCGACGGCCGTGCGCGCACGCTCACCGTGACGCTCGGCTCGCGCCCGAGCGGCTCCCAGGGTGGCTGAGCCCGCGGCGCTCCGCGAGCTCGTGCGCGAGCTCGCACTGGCGCTTCGCGAGCAGGTGCGGCCGCAGCTCGGCTCGCACGCGGCCCGTGCCCACGGCGAGTACGCCGAGGGCGGCGACGTGACGTTCGCGCTCGACGCGAACGCGGAGGAGCTCGTGCACGAGTTCCTGATCGGGGCCGGACGCGGCGTGGCGTACTTCTCCGAGGACAAGGGGCTGGTGCTGCCGGAGGGGGATGCCGAGACCGTGCTCGTGGTCGACCCGATCGACGGCACGCGGCCCGCACTCGCCGGGCTCGAGTCGTGCTGCGTGTCCGTAGCGGCGGCGCCGCTGCGCGGTGACGTGACGATGGGCGAGGTGACCCACGCGTGCGTGGTCGAGATCCCGAGCGGCGCCGTGTTCCTCGCCGAGCGCGGCGCCGGCCTCGTGGAGGGACCGCCGGTGAGGCTGTCGGCGAACGAGCGCGTCGACCGCATGTTCTGGTCGTACGGCTTCCGGGGGCGGCCGGCGCGACCGATGGTGGAGGTTCTCGGCGACATGATCGACCTGTCTTCGGTCGGCGGCGGCACGTTCGAGCTCGGGTCGGCCTGCTTCGACATGACTCGCGTCGCCACCGGCCAGCTGGACGCCTACGTCGAGCCCGGCCCGCGCCTCGTGGAGGAGGTGCCCGGCCTCCGCGCGGAGTTCGAGCGCGTCGGCGGCGGGGCGGTTCTCAACAACACCCCGTACGATCTCGCGGCGGCCGCGCTCTGCCTCGACGAGGCGGGCGCGCTCGTGAGCGACGCGGCGGGCCGCCCGCTGTCGGACCGCCCGCTCCTCGGATCCGGCGCCGACTTCCAGATGTCGGTGGTGGTGTCGGCGAACCAGGCCCTGCACGCGCAGATACTGGAACATCTCGACGCCGGGCTGGATCGCCTTCGGTTTACAAACGCTCGAGTGGAGGAAACGGAGATCTGATGACAGTCGAGAGCGGCACGAGCACTGTGAGGCTCACAGTGCCGGCAAAGCCTGAGTACGTCGTGCTCACTCGACTTGCGCTCTCCGCGGTCTGCCGGCTCACGTCGCTGCAGCCCGAGGACGTCGCCGACCTCAAGCTTGCGATCACCGAAGCCGCCACCGGACTAGTTCACGACGGCTCAGATGCGCAGCTCGACTGCGGGTTCGAGCTGCACGACGATCGCCTCGTGCTAGAGGTCGGAGGACCGGCTCAGTCCACGGTTTCGGCCGAGGAGCAGGAGCTCGGGCGGGCGATCATCGAGGCTACGGTGGACGAGTACGAGTACGGAATCGACTCCGTCAGGCTCGTCAAGCACTTGAGCCCGCGCGAACAGTAGGCTCCGCGAGTCCTTCGTCCAGGTAGGAGAAAAGGTTGCTTCAGCCCGTTGGGGTAGGTCACAAGTCGCTCGCGGATTACACCCACCTGGTGGGGCGGCCACTCGTCGCGGAGATCAAGGAGCTCGCCGAGCAACTCCAAGGGCTGAAGGTGCTGCACCTGTCGGCGACGGCGTTCGGCGGCGGCGTCTCCGAGATCCTCTACACGCTCGTCCCGCTCATGCGCGACGTCGGCATCGAGGCCGAGTGGGAGATCATGATCGGGCGCGAGGAGTTCTACAACGTCACCAAGTTGATGCACAACTCGCTCCAAGGCGCGGACCAGGAGATCGACGCCGACGGGTGGCGCATCTACGAGCAGTACAACCGCATGAACGCGGACGAGCTCTCCGGCGGCTGGGACGTGATCATCGTGCACGACCCACAGCCCGCGGCCGTGCGCCAGCACGTGCCCGAGAAGGCGCGCACGTGGGTCTGGCGCTGCCACATCGACCTCTCCACCCCCAACCTGCACACGATGGACGGGCTCATCCCGTTCATCAAGGACTACGACGGGGCGGTCTTTCACCTGCAGCAGTACGTGCCCGCGGCTCTCGACGGATCCTCGCCGCACGTGTACATCTGCCCGCCCGCGATCGACCCGCTGTCGCCGAAGAACATGGCCCTCTCGCCCGAGGACGCGGCGTTCGTGTGCGACCAATTCGGCATCGACGTCGACCGCCCGCTGATGTGCCAGGTGTCGCGCTTCGACCCCTGGAAGGATCCGTTGGGCGTGATCGATGCGTACAGGTCTGTGACGGCCGAGCTGCCGGAGGTCCAGCTCGCGCTCGTGGGCTCCATGGCCACGGACGACCCCGAGGGCTGGGAGTTCTTCAACTCGACGCTCGAGTACGCCCAGGGTGACCCCGACATCAAGATCCTCAACAATCTGAACAACGTCGGAGCTATCGAGGTGAACGCGTTTCAGTCGCAGGCCGACGTGGTGATCCAGAAGTCCACACGCGAGGGCTTCGGCCTGACCGTGACCGAGGCGCTCTGGAAGGCGCGCCCGTTCATCGGCGGCGACGTGGGCGGCATCCCGCTTCAGGTGCAGAACGGCGAGACCGGCTTCCTCGTGAAGACGCCCGAGGAGTGCGCCGAGCGCTCGCTCGAGATCCTGCGCGAGCCCGACCTCGGCAAGAAGCTCGGGCGAGCGGGCAAGGAGCACGTGCGCAAGCATTTCCTCACGCCGCGTCTGCTGCGTGACTGGCTGCGCATATTCGCTGAGTCGAAATGACCCGACAGACTCCGATCGTTCTCGTCTCGAACCGCGGCCCGGCCACGTTCCACAGAGACGAGAGCGGTCAACTCGCGGCCGCGCGCGGCGGCGGTGGCCTGGTGACCGCGCTCACCGGACTAGTGAACCACCGCGACGCGCTCTGGGTCGCGTCGGCGATGACCGACGAGGATGCCGAGGCGAGCCGCTCGCGCGGCGGGCGCAGCTTCCCCTGCGAGCTGGACGGCACCTCCTACAACGTGCGGCTCGTGGAGTCGGACCCGGAGGCCTACGACCGCTTCTACAACGTCGTGGCCAACCCGCTCCTCTGGTTCATCCAGCACTACCTCTGGGACCTCTCGAACGCGCCAGACATCCGCAAGGACGAGATCGACGCCTACGACGAGGGCTACTGCGTCGTCAACAACGACCTGGCCGAAGCGGTGCTCGACGAGATCGACGGGCATGACGCCGTGGTGATGCTCCACGACTACCACCTCTACGCGGCGCCGAGGACGATCCGCCAGGCCCGCCCGGACGTCTTCCTCCACCACTTCGTGCACATCCCCTGGACGCAGCCGGACGCCTGGCGCATCCTGCCGCGCGACATGCGGGAGGACATCTACGAGGGGATCCTGTCGAACGACATCATCGGCCTGCACACGCGCTCCTACAAGCGCAACTTCCTGCTCTGCTGCCGGGAGCTGTTCGGGCTCGACGTGGACGAGGAGGCGGGAATCGTGAACTTCGAGGGCCGCGAGGTGTGGGTGCGCGCCTACCCGCTGCCGATCTCCGCGGAGAGCTTCCACCGGACCGCGGCGCGCGCCGAAGTGCACGAGTTCGAGCAGGAGCTGCTCCGCCGCCGGCGGGAGCACTTGATCCTGCGCGTCGACCGTGCCGACCTCTCGAAGAACGTGCTGCGCGGCTTCACCGCCTTCGACATGTTCCTCACCCAGCATCCGGAGTTCCGCGAGAACGTCACCTTCATCGCGCAGCTCATGCCCTCGCGGCAGGACGTGCCCGAGTACGTGGAGTACCTCGAGAAGATCGAGGCGCTCGTGGCCGTCGTGAACCACCGGCACGGCACCACCGACTGGATGCCGATCGACCTGAAGCTGCGCGAGAACCTCGACGAGGCGATCGCCGCCTACAAGCACTACGACCTCCTGATCGTGAACGCGATGTTCGACGGCATGAACCTCGTCGCGAAGGAGGGCCCGCTGGTGAACGAGCACGCGGGCGTCTCGCTGCTGTCCGAGAACACCGGCGCGCACGAGGAGCTCGGGCAGTTCTCGCTCTCGGTGAACCCCTTCGACGTGCAGGAGCAGGCCGACGCGATCTACCGCGCGCTCATCATGTCCGCGGACGAGCGGCAGTGGCGGGCGGACGGCCTCAAGAAGATCGTGACGGCGCGCAACCCGGGCGACTGGGTGGACGAGCAGCTTCGCGACATCGAGGCGAAGCGAAACGGCGAGCGCCCGCCACCGCTCGAGCACGAGCTGTCCACCGAGCGCATCTAAGGCCCGAACTCGCCGCCGACGGCGGGTGCGGGCTGTGGAGGGAGCGGAGCCGGCGACGGTGCGGGCTGGGGCATGGCCGGCGCAGGAGCGGGCGCGGGCACGACCGCCTCCGCGGCGCGGTTACGCCGGCCGTGCCGCTTCGGATGGCGCGCGTGACGGCGCGACCGTGGGCGCGACTCACGCGCCTCCGCGCGCCGCGAAACCGCAGGGGGCGGGTCCGCGACCGCCGGCTCGTCGGCCACCGGTGGCTGCGCCGTCGTGGGTCCGCATCCCTTCGGCGGACCCACGAGGATGAGCAGGCCGGCGGCGAGCACGGCGGCCAGCCGCCCTACATTCGCCCATCGCACCCGGCCAAGGAGGCCGGGAGCCGCTCCAGCTCGCCGCCGTGCCATGTTCCGGTAAGCGCCGGCGGAGCGGTTCTCGCCCCCGTGCCGCTGCTATGGTCTCGCGCCGAATGCCGCTCTATGACTTGATGCTGCTGCTCGACCCGAACGCCACGGACGAGCGTCGCGAGGAGATCGTCTCCAACACGCGCTCGACCATCGAGGCGGACGGGCAGCTCGTCGGCCTTCACAACTGGGGCATGCGGCGCATGGCCTACGAGATCGACCATCGCGGCGAGGCGGACTACCGCCTGTTCCAGCTCGAGGCCGCGCCTGAGCTGATCGACAGGCTCTCGCACACGCTGAAGATCACCGACGGCGTGCTCCGCTTCCGCGTGATCCGCCTGAAGCCTGGAGCGCCTCCGCCGCCCGAGCCGCGCGCCCAGCCTGCGCGCCTCGAGTCGCGCGAGGAAGAGGGCACGGCACAGGTGGCCGCCCGCTCGGCTGCCGACGCTCCCGCCCGCTCGCGCTAACCAGCCCCGCCGCTAGGCACTCGCCTGCGCCGAGCCCGCTGAGCCGCTGCCCGCGGCCACGCTTGTCGGCTGGAAGCGGAACGCGATCAGCGCGATGTCGTCGCGCGTCCGCCCACGAGCGGACTCGACCGCCGTGCGCTCCACCTCACTCACGATCTCCTCGGCGGAGCGGCCGCGCAGGCCCGCCAGCACGTCGATCAAGCCCTGCTCGCCGAGGTGCTCTTCGAGCGGCCCGGCCTCGATGACCCCGTCGGTGTAGAGCACGAGCGTGTCACCCGGCAGCATCTCCGCGCGCACGTCGGTGTAACGCTCTTCCACGGCCGCTCCCACGATCGTGCCGAACTCGCCGATGGGTTCGACCGTGCCGTCCACCCGCAGCAGCAGCCCGGGCGGGTGGCCGCCGAGCGCCACGACGATCTCGCAGCGATCGGGCGCACAGGTGAGGCTCGCGACGCAGACCGTGCAGAGGTCGGATGCTTCCGTCTGCATCGCCGCGTTGAGCGCGTGCAGCGCCTCGGACGGCGCGCCCGAGGGCATCGCGGATGCTCGCAACGTGTAGCGCGCGAAGGCGGTGGCCGCGGCCGCCTCCGGGCCCTTGCCGACCACATCCCCGATCACGAACAGCCAGCCGCCGTCGCGGTCGAACACGTCGTAGAAGTCGCCGCCCACCTCCTGCAGCTCGCCGGCCGCGCGGTAGCGCACCGCCAGCTCACCGACCGGGATCTCCGGCAGGCGGCCTGGAAGCAGGCGCGTCTGGAGCGTGTGGGCGATGTGGCTGCGCTCCGTGTAGAGCCGCGCGTTCTCGACCGCCACACCGGCGCGGCGGGCGACGTCCTCGGCCAGCCGCACGTCGTCCGCTCCGAAGATGCGGCCTGACTCCGCGGTCACGAAGCTGATCACGCCGAGCGTGCGGCCGCGCGACTGGAGCGGAGCGGTGATCGCGGAGGTGAGGCCCAGATCGCGGATGATTCGGCGCAGCTCGGGATCAGGAATCACCTCGTCGAGCATCTCGTCCGGGATCTCCGGCACCCATTCGGTCTCCCCGGTTCGGAGCACATGGGGAGCGCCGGTGGGCGCGTCCGGATCGGGCGCGAAGCGCTCGCTCAGCTCCCAGGCGTAGCGCTCGCGCTCGGGGTCGGAGTGCGCTACGGCCACCTGCCGGATGACCCCGCGCTCGTCCACGAGCTGGATCGCGCACCAGTCGGCGATCGCCGGCACCGCGATGCGGGTCACGTTCGTGAGCGTCTCCTCGTAGTCGAGCGAGGAGTCGAGGATCTCGCCGGCCTGCGCGAGGAAGGCGGCACGCCGCCGCGCAGCGCGCTCGGCGTCGAGCAGGTGGCGCCGCTCGGTCACGTCGGTCACGACCACGGTGATGCCCATCACCTGGCCATCGGACCCGCGCACCGGCATGTAGGACGCCAGCCAGGTGCGCACCTCGCCCGGCCGCGCAAGAGTCTCGCCCGAGTGCTCCACGTCGATCAGCGGCTCGCCAGAGGCGATCACCCTTCGGTACTGCTCCGCGACCTCAGGCCCGGTTTCGGGTCCAAGCAGCTCCTCCACGGTCTTGCCGACGTGCTCCTCCGCCGGAATGCCGTTCATCTCGGCGAGCGCCTGATTCACCCGCAGGCAGCGGAGGTCGAGGTCGTACAGGGCGAGCCCCACCGGGATCGAGGTGAAGATGGTGTCAAGCTGCGCCCGGGCGCTCTCGGCCTCGTCGTAGAGCCGCGAGTTGTCCACAGCCAGGGCGAACCGGCGGGCCAGGTGCTGGGCGAAGTCGAGGTCGGACTCGGTGTAGTGGCGATCGGCGCTCAGCGAGAGGAACGTGAGCGCGCCGATCGTCCGGCCGCGCGCGCTCATCGGCACGATCATGTAGGAGCTGGCCGCGAGCGCACGGTAGAGCGGCTCCTCCTCCGGACCTGAGAGAAGGCCCTCGTCGGCGTCGGCCGGGACGTACGAGACGAGCTCCGGCTCGCCGGTCGCGATCACGTGCGCGACGCCTTCGCTGCGGCCCTTCTGCTCGCGGTAGCGGCGACGGAGCTCCATCAGGAACTCCTCCTTCCGCTTGTCCGGATGGCGGCTGGTGATCCCGCGCAGGGTGCCGTCGGGCTGGACGACGTCAACCGAGCACCAGTCCGCGAAGTCCGGGACGGCGAGCGACGCGACCCGCGCGAGCGTGCGCTCGTACTCGAGCGAACCCGCCAGAACCGCGCTCGCCTCAGCCAGAAAGCTCAGCGCGGATCGTGCATCCATGACGGCTCGTTGCTGCGGTGCTGGCTTTGTCACGCCCCCCGCGCGCCCTCGCTGAATACGGCACGCGGCACGGAGGCTACATGCATTGCGCGCGCGGCGGCGGTGATTTCAGCCGCTTCTGAGCGCAAAATCCAGCAACGCGGCGCGCGCCTCGGCGCAGGCGCTGCAACTGTGGAGATGGCGCGCGACGAGCGGCAGTGCTCCGTCGGGATCGGCTCCCACGAGCTCGAGCTCCACGTGCTCGTCGAGCCGGTCGAGGCATTCCTCGCAGTCGGGCCGGCGCGCGCTACCGCGGCGTGCGAGCTCGGCGATCGGGAAGCGAGCGGCCCAGACGCTGAAGCGGCTCGCTCCCGAGTAGTCCCCGAGGCTCTCGCGCAGCCGCTCACCCGCTTGCTCGACCGCCTCCTCGGCGACTTCGGTCGCGTCTGGATCGCCCCGGCGTTTGAGCTCGCGTCGCGCCACGCGGATCACCAGCCGCTGGAGGCGCGCCTCTGAACGCCGGCGCTCGGCCGGGTCGTCGGCGTGCAACGCAGCGAGCCACGCGCGCGAATCGGGGTCCGGTGCCTCTTGTGGTTCCACTGACGCCAAAGCATGCCGCCGGCGGACGACGCCATCGGCCACTGACACGAACTCCTGACCATGTCCACGACACGCTGCCCGCCTCTTGACATTACGAAACCGTACGGTACCGTTTCGTTCATGGCCGACTCCACTGCACGCGACCGACGGCCGGGACGCCCGCGGGAGGACCGCGCGACGAGCGCCGCGATTGCGGCGACGCTCGACCTTGTTGCCGAGAACGGGATCGGCGGTATGACCACCGACGCCGTCGCAGCGCGCGCGGGTGTGAGCAAGGCCACGATGTACCGGCGCTGGCCGTCCAAGGACGCGCTGCTCGTGGACGCGGTCGGCTCGCTGGTAAGCGAGATCGCCGTCCCGGACACCGGCACTCTGCGCGAAGACGTCCGGCTTCTGCTCCGGCGGGCCGTGCGGCTCTACGCAGACTCGCGGCCGGAGAAGCTCATCCCCGAGCTCGTCTCGGAGATGAGGCGCAACCCCGACCTCGCCGACGCGGTGCGGTCCGGCTTCCTGGCACAACGCCGGGCCGCGCTCGCCGAGATCCTCGAGCGCGCGCGGGCACGAGGCGAGCTTCGCGACGACATCGACCGTGAGCTCGCGCTCGACCTGCTCGGCGGCGTCATCTACTACCGCTTCCTGATCACCGGCGGTCCGCTCGACGACGCCCTCGCGGACAGCCTCACCGAGGCACTGCTGCACGGGATCGCCGTGCCATCTCCCCGAAACACCCGAAAGGGATCACGATGAAGATCCACGCCATACAGACCGGAACCGTCGCGGTGAAGCAGCGCCAGCCCAGGGGCGAAGGCGGCGATCGCACGCGTCTGCTCAGGACCATGCTCGACTCGCGCTGGACCGAGCCGCTGCCGATCCTCGCTTGGGCGATCGAGCATCCGGAGGGGCTCATCGTGGTCGACACGGGCGAGACGGCACGCGTGAACGAACCCGGCTACCTGCCGTCCTGGCATCCCTACTTCCGGACCAACCTGAGGGAGTGGATCGAGCCCGAGCAGGAGATCGGGCCGCAGCTGCGCCGCTTGGGGCTGTCGCCCGACGACGCCCGCTGGGTGGTTCTCACGCACTTCCACACGGACCACGCCGGCGGAATGCATCACTTCCCGCGCAGCGACATGCTCGTCACGCGCGCCGACTTCGAGTATTCGTCGGGGAGGCGCGGGATGGTCCGCGGGTTCTTGCCGCAGCACTGGCCGGACTGGTTCGCGCCGACGTTCATCGAGTTCACCGACCAGGCCATCGGGCCCTTCGAGCGCAGCCTGCCGCTCACTGACGCTGGAGACGTCGTACTCGTACCGACGCCCGGGCACACGCCGGGCCACGTGTCGGTCGCTGTCCGGACGGACGAAGCGATTGTGCTGCTCGCAGGCGACGCCTCGTACAACCAGGCCCTGATGCTCGAGGGCGCGATCGACGGCGTGAGTCCCGACGGAGCCGCGGCTCATGACACTCTGCGGCGGCTGCAGCGGCTGGCCGAATCCGAGCCGACGGTGTACCTCCCCGCTCACGACCACCGCTCGGCCGCGCGGCTCGCCGCGATGGAGGTCGCGCGGGCCCGGCGCGAGGATTCCGAAGCAGCGACTGTGCGCTAAAGCGCACTTGTGTGAACGGAGAGCGAAAACTCTCCGACAATCCGGCTACTTCTCTGTCTCGAGGCGGCTTTGCGTCGGTGACCCCTTGTACCCTCGCCTCACGAGCCCAAGACTGCCCGATCAGATCCGAAGGAGCACCAGCTAATGGCAGCAACAAACATCAACCGCGTCGTGCTGACGGGCAATCTCACCCGTGATCCCGAGCTGCGCAGCACGAGCGGCGGCACCTCAGTCTGCAGCCTCCGCATTGCCTGCAACACGCGCCGGCGCAACGCCTCGGGCGAGTGGGAGGACAAGCCGAACTACTTCGACGTCACCGTGTGGGGTGCGCAGGGCGAGAACTGCGCGACTTACCTCCAGAAGGGCCGTCCCGTCGCGGTCGACGGGCGCCTCGAATGGCGCGAGTGGCAGGACCAGCAGGGGAACAAGCGTCAGTCGGTGGATATCATTGCCGATTCGGTCCAGTTCCTCGGATCGCGGGACGGCGGCGAGAACGGTGGTCGTTTCACGCCGCAGAGCGACGTGCCGGCCGACACCGGCGACTTCTCTCCTGCGCCCGCGGGCCCCGGGAACTCGGACGACGACATCCCGTTCTAAGGAGTTCATTCAAGTGGCAAAGGCACGCGGAGGCAGCCGGCAGCAGACCCGGCGCCGCGATAGGAAGGGTGGCCCCGGCAGCGGCCGGCGGAAGCCCTGCGCTTTCTGCCGCGACAAGGTCGACGTCGTCGACTACAAGGACTTCGGCACCCTGCGCCGCGTCATGAGCGAGAAGGGCAAGATCCGCTCGGCTCGCATCACGGGCGCCTGCCGCAGGCACCAGCGCCAGCTCGCAATCGCGATCAAGCGCGCGCGTGAGCTGGGGCTCCTGCCGTACGTCGCGGAGCGGTAGGCATGGCTCAGGCGATCCTGCTGCAGCCGGTGGAGACGCTCGGAGACCGCGGCGACGTGGTCGACGTCTCCCCCGGCTACCTGCGCAACTTCCTCGTCCCACGCAAGCTCGCCCAGCCCGCCACGCCCGGCGCCATCGCCGAGGCTCAGCGGCGCATAGAGGCGGCAAAGCGCGCGGAGGAGGAGCAGACGGAGCGGGCCGCGGAGAACGCCGCCCTGCTCACGAAGACCGTGCTCACGATTCGCCAGCAGGCTGGCGACGACGGGCGTCTGTTCGGGTCGGTCACATCCCAGGACATCGTCGACGCGATCAAGAACGCACGCGGACTGAAGCTCGACCGCCGCAAGGTCCAGCTCGAGCACCCGATCAAGACGACGGGCACGCACATGGTGACCGTAGAGGTCGCCGACGGCGTGACCGCAGACGTCAAGACGATAGTTACGGGCGAATAGGTGCTCGTGGCTCGCTTGACCGCATCTGACCCCGACCGCCCCGCCGTTTGAACGCGCGTGGCGGTCTCGGTCGCTCCTGACCAGGGCGCGGGCAAGCTACCTCCGCAGAACGTCGAGGCGGAGACCTCTGTCCTCGGCGCCATCCTGCTCGCAGAGCAGGCGCTCGACGGCGTCCTGATCGACGTCCGGCTGAAGCCGGACGACTTCTACCGGCCGCGCCACCAGCTGATCTTCCGGGCCATGATCCGCCTGAAGGAGAAGGCGGATCCCGAGGCGGTGGACGCCGTCACGGTCTCCGAGGAGCTGGCACGCGCGGGCGAGCTCGAGGAAGCCGGCGGCACCGCGTACATCCACTCGTTGCCGAGCACGGTCCCGGCGGCGGCAAACGCGCGGCACTACGCGCGCATCGTCAAGCAGCACGCGCTGATGCGCAGGCTGCTCGAAGCGTCGCGCGACATCGCCGACGAGGTGTACTCGTTCTCGGGCGACGCTCACGAGCTCGTCGAGCGGGCCGAGGCGACGTTCTTCCGGATCGGCCACGAGGACCGCACAGGCGAGCTGCGCGCGATCGAGGACGTCCTTCACGACGAGCTCGACAAGCTCGAGATGGTCTCGCGCGAGGGCGTGGCGCTCACCGGGACGCCGTCAGGGTTCAAGGACCTCGACGAGCTCACCGGCGGGTTCCAGCCCGGCAACCTGATCGTGCTCGCCGCGCGCCCGTCGATGGGCAAGTCGGCGCTCGTGGTGAACATCGCCGAGAACGCCGCGGTGGATCACGACCGCCCGGTCGCGCTGTTCTCGCTCGAGATGTCGGAGACCGAGCTGGCGCAGCGCTTCATCGCTTCGCAGGCGAAGCTGAACGGCGACGACCTGCGCAAGGGTCGCGTCAAGCCCGACCGCTGGCCGAAGGTCGTGAAGGCGACCGAGCGTCTCGCGCGCGCGCCTCTGTATGTGGACGACTCGAGCGACATCGGCATCCTCGAACTGCGCGCGAAGGCGCGGCGCCTGCACGCGCGCAAGGAGCTCGGCCTCCTCGTCGTCGACTACCTGCAGCTGATGCGTCCCGAGGACAGCTCGGCCAGCCGCGTCGAGCAGATCGGCCAGATCAGCCGTGGGCTGAAGATCCTCGCGCGCGAGCTGAAGATCCCGGTGATCGCCGTCTCGCAGCTGTCCCGTGCGGTGGAGACTCGTCCGGACAAGCGGCCACTGTTGTCGGACCTCCGCGAGTCCGGCCAGATCGAGCAGGACGCGGACCTCGTGATGTTCATCTACCGCGACGAGTACTACAACCGCGACTCCGATCGTCCGGGCGAGGCCGACGTGATCGTCGCCAAGCACCGCAACGGCCCGGTCGGCGACGTCGTGCTCACGTTCCTGTCGCGCTATCCGAAGTTCGCGAACCTCTACCGCGAGCGTCCCGGTGAGCCCGCGATCGCGGGCATTCGCGAAGAGGGGCTATGACGCAGCCGGCGGGGGAGCCGATGTTCGACCACGAGCCGGAGAAGAACGGCTACGCCGACGTCTCGCACATCGGCATCGAGGCGGCCGACCCCGGCTTTTGCCCTGAGGGGATCTGCGACGGCAGTGGCTGGATCCTCGGCGACGACAACGCCGCTCGGCCGTGCGCATGCCGCGAGCCACGCATCAACCGCGCGCACAGCCGGCGCATGGGCACCGGCATCCCGAAGCGCTTCCGAGGCATCTCGTTCGAGCGCAAGCCCGTCGTCGACATGGACCCGTTCGTGCTGCGGACCGTGCGCGAGTTCACCGACCGGATCGCCGAGCGCCTCGAGCAGGGACGCGGGCTGTGGTTCTACGGCGACGTCGGCACCGGCAAGACTTCGCTCGCGATGCTCGTGTCGAGGACGGCGCTCGAGGCCGGCCGCTCAGTCGCGATCTACTCGGTGCCGCGCCTGCTTGCGGACATCAAGGAGACCTACGAGCGCGACTCCGGCGACTCGTACCTGAGCTTCTTCCGGCGCCTCTGCGATGTGGACCTGCTGCACCTCGACGACCTCGGGGCCGAGAAGCGCACCGAGTGGGTGCTCGAGCAGCTCTACTCGATCGTGAACGAGCGCTGGCAGGAGGAGTCCTCGATTGTCGTCACCACGAACATCATCGATATGGATGAGCTCCGCGAGCAGGTCGGCACGCGAACGGTCTCGCGTCTCACCGAGATCTGCGGTGAGCCGATTCCGATCATGGGCCGCGATCTGCGCCGGGCAACGCCGCTTCGTTAGTCCGCTCCCTACACTCGCGATGAAATGCCAGGACTAGTAGTTGTCGGAGCACAGTGGGGCGACGAAGGGAAGGGCAAAGTAACCGACCTCATCGCCGAGCAGGCGGACGTCGTCGTGCGCTTCCAAGGTGGGAACAACGCTGGGCACACCATCGTACGCGGCAACGAGATCTACAAGTTCCACCTCGTCCCCTCCGGCATCCTGTATCCGCGCAAGCTCTGCCTGATCGGTAACGGGGTCGTCGTGGACCCGAAGGTGATCATCGCGGAGCTCGACGAGCTGCGGCAGCGCGGCATCGACACGAGCGGCCTGCGGATCTCCGCCAACGCGCACCTGATCATGCCGTACCACATGCTGCTCGACCACGAGGGCGAGACGAAGCTCGGGAAGCTGCAGATCGGCACCACCCGGCGCGGCATCGGCCCCGCGTACGCCGACAAGGCGGCGCGCCTCGGGATCCGTGTTCAGGACCTGCTCGACGAGAAGATCCTCAAACAGAAGATCGCCACAGCGCTCGAGCCGAAGCGCCAGTCGCTGCGTCCCTACGCGAAGGACCCGTCGCTCGACCTGCACACGATGACCGAGCAGTACCTCGCTTACGGCCACCGCATCGAGGCTCACATCGCTGACACGCAGCGCATCGTCTGGGACGCGCTCGACGAGGACGGGCTCGTGGTGTTCGAAGGCGCCCAGGGAACGATGCTCGACATCGACCACGGCACCTATCCGTTCGTCACCTCGTCGAACCCGATCGCAGGCGCCGCCTGCGTGGGCGCGGGCGTGGGGCCGCGCGACATCGACGACGTGTGGGGCATCGCCAAGGCGTACGTGACGCGCGTGGGCGCGGGGCCGTTCCCGACGGAGCTCGACGACGACACCGGCGCGCGCCTTCGCGAGGTCGGCGCGGAGTTCGGGACCACCACCGGTCGCGCGCGCCGCACGGGCTGGCTCGACCTCGTCGCGCTCCGCTACGCGGCGCGGCTGAACGGCCTCACCGGCCTCGTGGTCACGAAGCTCGACGTGCTCACCGGGATCGACCCGCTCTACGTGGCCACGCGCTACCTCGGCCCGGAGGGCGCGCGCTTCGATGAGTTTCCGTACCACCAGTCGATCGTGCACAAGGTGCGCGGCGACTACGTCGAGCTCCCGGGCTGGAGCGAGGACATCAGCGGCGCGCGTTCGATCGAGGATCTGCCGCAGGCCGCGCGCGACTACCTCGAGTTCATCGCCGACCACATCGGTGTGCCGGTCGTGATGGTCAGCGTGGGTCCGGAGCGCGACCAGATGATCTGGACCGAGGCCGCGCGCCGGCTCCAGAAGGTCGCCTGACTCAGGCGTCCGGCAGCACAACCGCCTCGCCGCGGCGCAGCAGCCTGACCGCCAGCACCAGCGACGCGAGCAGCGCGGTCACCGCCAGGGTGATCTGCACGCCCACCACGCCCTCGCGGCGCCAGTAGACGTCGTCGAGCTCCAAGAGCAGAGCGGACTCGTCCAGCGTCAGTCCCATGCCGGTGCCGAACGCGAGCGCGAGCTTGGGCTTCAGCCGCTCGCCGCGGGTGGCGATCGCCACCGAGCCGGCCGCGAACGTGAGCAGGATCCCCGGCACGAAGTGGTGGATGTGCCGGCGGCCGAGGAAGACGTCGCGGAACGGACCCAGGCTGCTGCGATCGCGCAGCAGGTAGGCGATGCCGCGCGCGGATAGAAAGGTAATGACGAACGAACTGAACAGGTTGAGCAGCGCGTTCTCCCGCTCGGACGCGCGCTGGTAGCCCGCCACGGCGACGGTGACTGTTTCGGCCACGGCCTCCTCGGCGGCGCCGAGCACGTGCGGGGTCTCGGTTGGCAGGGGCGCCGATCCCCGGCGCCACACGCGGGCGACCTCGTTGCCGATCACCGCGAGGCTGGAGATCCCGGCGACGATCGCCAGGCCGGTGGTGCCGCGACCGTAGAGCGGCCGCCGCCGACACCTCAGCGCCACCGCTCGATCAGCTCCTCGTCCCCCACTTCGCCCATTGGGCGAGCGGGTACCCCCATCACCAACGTTCTAGGCGGCACATGGCGCGTGACCACCGCGCCGGCGGCCACGAAGGCCTCCTCGCCAACCTCCACCCCTGGCAGCAGGACGGCACGGCCGCCCACGCGGCAGGCGCGGCGCAGTGTCGCGCCGACGATCGGGTAGTCGTCGCCGTGGCGGCCGGCGGTGTTGTCGTTCGTGGTCATCACGCCCGGCGCGACGAACACCTCGTCCTCGACCACGCTGTTGGCGGTGATGTAGCAGCCGGTCTGAATCCGCACGCGCGAGCCGATGCGCACGTCGTTGTCGACCGCCGAGCCGCGCCCGACGACCGAACCGGCGCCGACCGACGAGCGCTCGCGCACGTGCGCCTGGTCGCCAACGACCGCGCCCTCGCCGATCCGCGCGCCGGCGAGCACCACCGCACCGGCGCAGATCGTCGCGCCGGCCTCGACGACGGCCGGGGGCGGGACCTCGCGAGAAGCAGTCGAGAGCGGCCCGAGCGCGACCGGCTTGCCGAGGATCGCCCCGTCCTGGATGCGCACGCCCTCGCCAAGGACCGTGCCGGCGTGAATCACTACGTTGCCGCCGATCTCGACGCCGTCCGGCACCTGCACGCCCTCGCCGACCAGCAGGCCGGGCGCGCGGTCAGACGGCTGCAGCACGCGAGCTCCGGTCGAGCGAGCGCTGCAGCGCCTCGAGCACTCGCACCACCCGCAGGCCGCTTTCGCCGCCGGAGCGCGGCTCGCCGCCGTCCCGGACACGCTCGATGAAGTGACTGCACTCGACGCGCAGCGGTTCCTCGTTCGACACCCGCGGGCTCCAGATGTCGCCCGAGCGCTGGATGTACTCACCGTACGACGAGAAGTTCTGGTCGAAGCCCTTGTCGTACACCGTCAGCTTGCGCTCGATCTCCATGTCGTCGAACGTGGCCATCTTCTTCGAGCCCACGACCGTGACACGGCGCTCCTTGTGCGGGTCGAGCCAGGAGAGGTGCAGGTGCGCGGCGATCCCCGACGGGAAGCGCAGGTAGGCGAAGGCGACGTCCTCCACCCCCGGTTGCATGTAGCTCTCCCCGAAGGCGTGGCACTCCGTCGGCTCTTCGTCGACCAGGTAGAGCAGCACGGACACGTCGTGTGCGCCGAGCGACCACAGCGCGTTCTCGTTGTCGCGAAGCTTCCCGAGGTTCAGCCGGTTCGAGTAGAGATAGCGGATGTCGCCGAGCTCGCCGGAGTCGGCGATCTCCTTGAGCATCTGCACGCCAGGGTGGTACTCGAGCAGGTGGCCGACCATCAGCATCCGGTCGGCCTCACGCGCGGCGGCCACGACCGCCTCGGCCTCGGCGACAGACTGGGCCAGCGGCTTTTCGACGAAGCAGTGCTTGCGGGACGCGAGCACGCGCTGCGCCGCCTCCGCGTGCGCGGGCACCGGAGTGGCCACCGCGACCGCCTCGAGCTCCGGGTCGGCCAGCATCTCCTCGAGATCGGTGGTGGCGCGGGCGCGCGGGAATTCGGGCGACCAGCGCGCCAGCGCCTCCGCCGAGGCATCACATATCCAGCGCAGGTCGGAGCCGGGCAGTCGGTCGAAGTTGCGAGCGAGGTTGGGGCCCCAGTAGCCGAGGCCGACCACGCCCACCTGGACGGGGCGGCTCACAGGCGCACGAGGTTCTTCGCCTCTATCCCGCGCGTCACGCCGCGGAAGTCCACAACGAGCGGCGCCGTGTCCACGATCGCCTGCACGTCGAGGTCGGGATGCGCGGTCACAATCACCGCGGCGTCGGCCCCTGATAGCGCCTCGCCGAGCGGCATGTTCGACAGCCCCTGCTCCGGCAGGTCCGGCACGAAGTCGTCGTGGTAGACGAGCTGGGCGCCGTAGCGGCCGAGCAGCCTCATGATCTTCAACGCGGGCGACTCGCGCAGGTCGCCTACACCCGGCTTGTAGGAGACGCCGATGATCGCGATGCGCGAACCGCGCACCGGCTTCGCGTGGTCGTTCAGCGCGTGCGAGATCTTCTCGACGCAGAAGTACGGCATGGCCTGGTTGACCTCGCCCGCGAGCTCCACGAACTCGGTCTGCACCTCGAACTCGCGGGCACGCCAGGCGAGGTAGAAGGGATCGACCGGCAGGCAGTGCCCGCCCATGCCCGGGCCCGGGTCGAAGCGCATGAAGCCGTACGGCTTCGTGGCAGCGGCGTCGACGACCTCCCATATGTCGAGCCCCATGCGGTCGGCCACGATCGCGAGCTCGTTGACGAGCGCGATGTTCACCGAGCGGAAGATGTTCTCGAGCAGCTTGGTCATCTCGGCGGTGTCCGGGCCGGAGACGGGGATCACGTGGTCGCAGACCTCGCTGTACAGGGCGACAGCGCGCTCGAGGCACGCCGGGGTGAGGCCGCCGACGACCTTCGGGGTGCTCTTCATCGTGTAGTCGGTGCGGCCGGGGTCGACGCGCTCCGGCGAGTACGCCACGTGCAGGTCGCGGCCCGCGGCGAGGCCGGACTCCTCGAGCAGCGGGACGAGGCGCTCGCGCGTGGTGCCCGGATACGTGGTCGACTCGAGCACGACCAGCTGCCCCGCGCGCACAACCCCGGCGAGCGAGGTGCCCGCCGAGATCAGCGGGCCGAGGTCGGGCTCGCGGTTGCGCGTGAGAGGCGTGGGGACGGCGATGACCACCGCGTCCGCCGGCCTGAGGTCCTCGTACCGCGTGGTGGCCGCGAACAGGTGGCCCATCCCGCGCACCTGCTCGCTGGAGATGTCCTCCACGTAGCTCTCGCCGGACTCGAGCATCGACACCCGGCGGGAGTCGATGTCGAGGCCGATCACCTCGTGCCCTGCCTCACAGAAGGCCACGGCAAGCGGGAGGCCGACGTAGCCGAGGCCAACGATCCCGATCTTCATCGCCTACGAGTGTAAGCCGACAGCACTTGGAAAATGTGTTCTCCGGCGTGGCCCCCGCCGTAGAGCTCGGGACGCTCCCCACTCGGCGGCGGCCGCTCCAGCGCTCGCAAAACGGCCTCGCGGTCGAGGTCGGTGAGCACGTTCCAGCCCGATCCCACGGTCTCCACCCACT
This sequence comes from Thermoleophilaceae bacterium, assembly GCA_036392575.1. Lineage (GTDB taxonomy): Bacteria > Actinomycetota > Thermoleophilia > Solirubrobacterales > Thermoleophilaceae > JADGHQ01. The sequence continues at coordinate 25,855 of DASVXS010000070.1, forward strand.
CGGTGGTGTCCCGCAGCGTGACGCACGGCACGCCGAGCACGTAGGCCTCTTTCTGAACGCCGCCCGAGTCGGTGAGTATCGCGCGCGCGTGCCGCTCGAGGGTGATGAAGTCGAGGTAGCCGAGCGGCGGTGCGAGCTTCACGTTGGGCGCGTTCTGCAGGCGCGCGATCAGGCCCGTGCCCTCCAGCCGCGAGCGCGTCCGCGGGTGCACGGGGAAGATGGTGCGGAGCGGAAGCGCCTCGAGCACCTCGACCAGCATGGCGAGGCGCTGGGGGTCGTCCACGTTGCCCGCTCGGTGCGCGGTCACGAGCAGGTACTCGCCGGCCTCCACGCCCTGCTCTTCGAGTGCGTTGGAGCGCTGCTCCGCGACGTCGGCGAACGCGAGCGACACGTCGGCCATCACGTCGCCCACCAGGTGCGCCTCACCCATCACCGACTCCCGCTCCAGATTGCGGACGGCCGTCTCCGTCGAGCAGAGCAGGATGTCGCTCGCGTGGTCAGTGAGCACGCGATTGAGCTCCTCCGGCATGCGGCGGTCGAAGGAGCGCATGCCTGCCTCGACGTGCGCAAGCGGAATCTGCTCCTGCGCGGCACCGAGGGCGCCGGCGAGCGTCGAGGTCGTGTCGCCATAGACCAGCACCAGATCCGGCTGGTAGCCGAGCAGCTCGGGTTCGAGCGAGGCGAGCAGCCGCGACGTCTGCTCGATCGGCGTGCCCGGCCCGACCCCGAGCTCGCGGTCGGGCGACGGCACGCCGAGCTCCTCGAAGAAAATCCGGGAGAGCTCGTCGTCATAGTGCTGCCCGGTGTGAATCAGCAGCTCCTCATGCCCCTCGCGGAGGCGGCGCGACACGGCTGCGGCCTTCACGAACTGCGGGCGGTTCCCGACGATGGTGGCTATGCGCATGGCCGCGCGGGGATCCTAGTAACTGCAGTTTCGGCGCCTCTGGTCGATCACCTTGGCTAGTGCGGATCAGCATCAAGTTTCCGCAGTTCGACTGAATGCGGGCGTATCATGGACTCAGTGGTCAGGCGAAAGCTGATCGTCGGTGCAATCGAGGCCGTCGGCATGGCCGCGGATGTCGCGCGGCACGTGGCCTGGTACGTGAGCTACCAGATCGACGGCGGCGCGGCGCGACCGCAGCCGGAGGCGCCGAAGCCCACCGTCCCGCGGCCGTCCTAGCTGTAATGGGCGCGTGAGCGCCCTCGACATCGCCGCCGCCCTCGCCGTGACGGCGGGCGCGCTGATCCAATCGGCCACCGGGTTCGGCTTCGCGCTGGTTGCCGCGCCCCTACTGTTTGCCGCGACCACGCCGGAGCGCGCGGTCGGGCTCATGATCGTGCTGGCCGCCGAGGTGAACCTGCTCACGCTCTTCGGCGAACGCCGCTCGGCTGAGCCGCTGACTGCGGAGTCGCGTGGGCTGCTGCTCTTCTCCGCGCCAGGCGCGGTGGCCGGCGTGCTCGTGCTGCGCTCGCTCTCCGCGACCGCACTGCAGGTGGCCGTCACGGTCGGCGTGCTTGCGAGCCTCGCGCTGCGCCGCATCCACCGCCACCGGCACTACGGGCCGGGCGGGGTTCGACTGGCCGCGGCCGGGCTGGCGGCAGGCGCGCTCACCACCTCCACCACCACGAACGGGCCGCCGCTCGTGCTCTACCTGCTAGGCCGCGCAGCTCGCCCTACACAGGTGCGCGACACGCTCGTCGTCTGCTTCCTTGGGCTGTCGGTGATCGGCGCGCTCGCGCTGGTCGCCACCGGCACGTTGCACGCAGCGCCGAGTCCCCTCGCCCTGGCCGGGCTCGTGCCGCTCGTGGTCGCCGGGCATCTGGCTGGGCGGCGACTGTTCGCGGGGCTTTCCGACGAGCGCTACGAGACGGCGCTCACGGCGCTGCTGCTGGCCACGGCGCTGGCCGGACTGCTGCTCGCGATCTTCTAGCTCGCCACGGGCCGGCCGAGCACCTCGGCGAGGTGTGCGGCGAAGGCGTCGACGGCCTCACGCGTGCGCGGGCCCGGCGACTCGAGCCGCGAGTCCTCGATGCGCGCGATCGGATGGACCTCGCGCGTGGTCGAGGCGAGGAACGCCTCGTTCGCTCCGAGCAGCTCGTCGGCGGTCACGGGCCGTTCCTCGACCTCCACGAGCCCCATCAGCCGGTGCCGAGTGATCGAAGCGAGGATGTGGTCCGCGAGGGGCGTGGTGCACAGCCGTCCGTCGTCTCCGACCCAGAAGATCGAGGAGGTGGGCGCCTCGAGCACACGGCCGTGCGGCGTCACCAGGACGGCTTCGTCGAACCCGCGCTCGCATGCGATCCGCGTCGCGAGCATGTTCGATGCGTACGACAGCGACTTCACGCCGTCCAGGATGCGCGTCGGCGCGTAGGTGACGAAGCAAACCGCGAGATCGTGCGGCGGGTCCTTGAGCGGCTCGGTGATGATGAGCCGCCGGCCGCTGCGCGTGAGCACGTAGCGCAGGCAGCCGTCGAAGGCATCGCCGCGGGCGGCGAGGAGCTCCCTGGTCTCGCGCTCGAGCTCCTCCCGCGGCACACGCTCGCCGAGCCGCAGATTGGCGGCCGAGCGTTCCATGCGATCGAAGTGCTCGCGCAGCGCGTACGGCGCACCCAAGTAGACGCGCGCGACCTCGAATACGCCGTCGCCGCGGAGGAAGCCCTCGTCGGTTACCGGGATCGCGGTCTCCTCCGCCGGCGCGATGCGTCCGTCTAGAGAGGCGAGCTCCTGATCAGCCATGGCGCGGCACCTTACTCCACGCCCGCGCCGCTCCTCTCGGGGGGCGGGAGGAGCGGCGCGCGGGGCGGGGGCTGAGGGAGGGGATCAGGCAGCGAGGGCCGGGGCGGGGCCGGCCTCGGCCTCGCGTGCGATGCGGGCGACGGCGGTGTTGAGCATGCCGGCGCCCAGGAGCCCTTCGGTCGCGCCGGAGATGACGCGGCCGAGGAGCCCGCCGGCGCTGCGCACTGAGACGAGAGCACGCAGCTCCGACGTGTCGTTGCACTGTTGCACGTCGTCTTCGACGTCGAGGTCCACCGGGCCGGTGGCGCGGAGGGCGAGGCGGTTGCCCTCGGCCTCGATGATGTCCACGTCGAAGGAGAGCCGCCGGCCGGCCAGCTTGCCGGTCACGCGCGCGCGGCTGCCGCTGCGGAGGCGGTCTCCGTCGAACTCCTCGAGCTCGAACGCGATCGGCGACCACACGGCGATCCGGTCCGGATCGGTGAGGACGTCGAGCACGTACTCCGGGTTCACGACGACGGTGGTGGTGGTCTGGTAGGTGGCCATTGCGGGAGTCGATGCAGCGAGTGCGAGTCGGTGCAAGATCTGCGCGCATACTCTCTCCGCGGATCACCCTGGCCAATGCGGTGGCCTCCACACTTGGTGGTGGTGGTAGCCACACTCCGCACAAGGTCGGGCGGAGCGGCGCTGCAGGGCGGCGCTGCAGGGGGAGACTCAGGTCACCGCGTCAGCGGTTGAAGCAGATCCGACGCCAGGCCGTGAGGCGCGTCGTTCGCTCCATGGCGAGCATGCGCTCCTCGCACCCTTCGGCGTAGCGCTCCGACTCGGTTCGCGGATCACCCGTGACCGCGTTCGAGTCGGTTTGCAGATGGATGGCGGCGATCTCCTGAGTCGTTCCGTCCCAGCTGTCCCTGGTGGAGTTCTGCGAAGCCATCACAGTTCGTGTGCCCAGCGCACATAGGCAGAAACCCCCGCATACCGGGCCGGTTTCGCAAGTTCCTACCCGCTGTACAAGGCCTTGCAGATGCTTGGACGCGGTGTCCCAAACCGAGCACGAAAAAGGCCCCCGGCGCGGCGGGGGCCTCAGCAGATGGGCCGTGCAGGAATCGAACCTGCAACCTTGGGATTAAGAGTCCCCTGCTCTGCCAATTGAGCTAACGGCCCGGGAACAGCGTGCAATTGTATTCGCAGCCTGATGCTGCGAACAGGCCCGCGGAAGCGCGCGAAACGCCCTAGGCGGGGCCGCCCTGCTTGACCGCGGAGAGGGCCTCTTCGCGTGTCGCGTGGATCGGGAAGACCCGGTCGAGGCCGGTGATCTCGAAGATCTTGACGATGTTCTGGTCGCTGCACACGAGCGCGAGCGTGCCACCGGCCGGCCGCAGGCGCTTCACTCCACCCACGAGCACGCCGAGCGTGGTGGAGTCGATGAACGTTGCCTTCGAGAGGTCCACGATGACCTGCTTCTTGCCGTCCTCGATGACCTGGACCATGCGCTCCTTGAACTCGGGCGCCGTGTAGAGGTCGATCTCGCCGCCCAGCTCGATGACGTGGGTATCGCCGTCGATGGACTCGTCGTTGATCTGGAAGTTCACCTGACTCCTCGTCTCTCGATTGGCACTGCGATGTGCGCCGCCTCGCCCCCCGAGCCGGCGTTTGCGCTAGCCACCCCCACCCGTGGTGCTCGTGGGCTGAGCGCCGCCAGTCTTGTACTGCTTCAGCAGGGCCTTAACGCTACTACGCTGGCTCTTCGGAGCGAGCGCCAGCGCCTTCTGCCCCGCGAGCTCGGCCTTGCGCGTCTGCCCGGCGAGCGTCGCGTACTGGGCGAGCTGCAGATACGCGTTGGGATTTGGGGCGGCCTCGGCCACCACCTCGGCCGCCTGCGCCGCGGGTGCGGGCTTGTTCAGCCCGCCCTGCCCGTAGACCTGGATCATGGTCTGGGCGAGCGACGGATCGATCTTCTTCGGGTTCGTGGCCAGGTACTTCTGCCAGTAGAGGGCGGCCTGCTGGAGATCGCCGTTCGCGTCCTTGTCGAACTGGCTGGTGTTCGGGTCCACCTTCGCCGCCGCGAGCTGGTAGTTGTCGCGCACGAGCGCCTTGAGCACGATCTCGTTCTGCGGATTCAGTGCGAGCTGCTTCTTCTCGTTCTCGATCCTCTTCTTCACCGCGGAGTCGCCCCCGGAGCCGCCTCCGCCCTTGAAGGCGTCGAGCAGGCCGCCGTTGAGCGAGCCGCCGCCGATGCCGAACAGCACGAGACCCCCGCCGATGAGGACGGCGAGCAGCAAGTAGACCGCCTGCACGACATGGCGGCGTCTGCCTTTCAGATCGAAGAGCATGCGGTGCGCGTCTCCCGGCCTACGAGCCCTCAGGTTGAGCGAGTCGCTCCGATACGTCCGCCGACGAGGGGCGGCCGAAGGCGCTCGCGAGAAGGATACTCAGCTCGTAGAGCACCACCAGCGGCACCATCTCGATGAGCATCGAGACCGGGTCGACGCTCGGCAGCAGGGCCGCGAGAACCGCGCAGACGAGCAGCGCGTAGCGCCGGTTCTTACGCAGCTGGGCCGGCGTGAGCACGCCCAGGCGCGTGAGGGCGAGGATGCCGACGGGCACCTGGAACAGGATCCCGCACGACACGAGCGTGAGCGACACGAAGCTGTAGTAGTCCCGCGCGCGGATCTGCACGTTGAAGTCGTGCTGGTTGAAGTTGAGCAGGAACTTCAGCGCGGGCGGCAGCACCACGAAGTAGCCGAAGACCACGCCGCCGACGAAGAGGAACGGCACCATCAGCATGAGCGGGAGCGCCACGCGCCGCTCGCTCGGGGAGAACGCGGGCAGCACGAAGGCGTACAGCTGGTAGAGGATCACCGGCAGCGCGATCACGATCGCCGCGTAGGCCGCCAGCGTGACCGTCGTCATGAACGGCTCCGTGACACCAAGGGTGATCGGCTCGCGGCCGTGGAGCGGCTTGTTGACGATGTCGAGGATCGCGTGCCGCTGCCACATGCAGAGGCCGAACGCGGTCACGAACGCGAGCAGCGAGACGATGATGCGCGTGCGCAGCTCGTCGAGATGCTCGACGACCGTGAGGCGGTCCTCGTGCGAGACGGGTCTCAGTCGCCTGGCCACTTCACGCGGCCGCGGCCCCTAGCCGCGGGGCTCGCCGGTCTGGACCGGCTGCGCAGGATCCGTGTCGTCCGCCGGGACGGCCGGAGGGGTAGGCTGGCCGGCGCCGCCGGTCGGCGCGGCGGGCGGATCGGCGTGCACACGCTGAGTCTGCGTGGGCGCCGTGCCCTGGTCGACAGGCGCGCGCGACAGCTCGGCCGGGCGGTCCTCCTCGTCGTCCTTGTCGTTGCCAGTGATCGAGTCCTTGAACTCGCGCATACCGCGCCCCATCGAGCGGCCGAGCTCCGGCAACCGCTTCGGCCCGAAGATCACGAGCACGATGACTAGGACGATGATGATCTCAAGCGGGCCGATGTTCGGCATAAGGCTGATGCTCCTCCAGAAGGGGTTCCCCAACCCCTAAGGGTAGCGGCGAAAGGCGGGCTTCAGGTGCCCTGTGACTCGCGCTCGAAGTTGAGGTAGAAGCGGCTGGGAGTGGGCTCGCCCTGCCCCTGGTACTTGCTCCCGGTCTCGTCCGAGCCGTAAGGGTGCTCCACCGGGCCGTCCATGCGCATGAACGAGATCTGCCCGATCGGCATGCCCTTGTAGATCGTGATGGGCAGGTTCGCCACGTTCGAGAGCTCGAGCGTGAGATTGCCGCTGAAGCCTGAGTCGACGAAGCCCGCGGTCGAGTGGATCAGCAGGCCGAGGCGCCCGAGCGAGCTCTTGCCCTCGAGACGCGCCACAAGGTCGTCCGGAAGCGTGACCCGCTCAAGCGTCTGCCCGAGCACGAACTCCCCCGGATGCAGGATGAACGGATCGTCGCCCTGGACCTCCACCAGCTCGGTGAGGTCGTCCATCGGCTGGCGCACGTCGATGTAGGGATAGCGCGCGTTGTGGAAGACGCGGAAGCGGCTGTCCACGCGCACGTCGACGCTCGACGGCTGGATCATCGCGGGGTCGTAGGGGTCGATCGTGATGCGGCCCGAATCGATCTCCTCGCGGATGCTGCGGTCGCTCAAAACCACGGGCGGGTGAGTGTATTGGCTGGCCCCGGCGTCAGGGCTTTCTGCGCAACCTCGAACCGGGTCTCAAGTTCCTCCGTGAGCGACCGATACCGGGCGTACAGGCAGCTTCCCCCGAGCCGCACGCGAGCAAGCATGAGCCACTCCGAGTACAACGAGAGCGTCAAGCGGATCGTCCTGCCGAGCGGCAAGACGATCGAGGTGGTCTCCTTCAGCGAGGTCGCCCAGGAGCTGACCGCGCGCCCCGAGGCGCCGCGGATCGACGAGGCCCCCGCGCACGGGCTCCACGTCTGCTGCGACTGTGGCTCGCACCTGGTCTACCCCACCGAGTGGGAGGAGGCCGGCCGCGACGCCTGGCACGTGTGGCTGCACTGCCCCAACTGCGACTGGGTCGGCGACGGCGTGTTCGAGCAGGATCTGCTCGACGAGTTCGACGAGGAGCTCGACCGCGGCATGGAGGAGCTCGCCGCGGACCTCGCCCGCCTCACCCGCTCGAACATGTCGGAGGACATCGACCGCTTCGTGGCAGCCCTCGAAGCGGACGCCATCCTCCCCATGGACTTCTAGGCGTAGCGCTCGACCACGCCGTCGGCGACGAGCTCGAGCGCGGTGCGCTGCCGCGGGCTGAGGTCGAGGCCCTCGAGCGACCTCTTCGCCTTGGCCACGTAGCGGAGCGCGACCTCGCGGGCGTCCGCGAGCGCGCCGGTCTCGGCGATCCGCTCGCACACCTCCTCGGCGTGCCCGGCGTCGGTGACGTCGTTCCGGAGGTCGAGCTCGCGCAGGCTGTCGTCGCGCCGGCGGGCCAGGATCAGCGGCAGCGTGATGGTGCCGTCGAGCAGGTCCGCGCCGCGGTGCTTGCCCGTGCGCTCCGGCGGCCCGGAG
>DASVXS010000071.1:0-8869 GCA_036392575.1 Thermoleophilaceae bacterium
CGAGTACACCGCGGTCGCGAACCGGTCGGCGCGCCGCGAACTGCTGGCGCCCATCCGCTACACGACGCTCCCCGAGCGGAGGCTCATTCCGACCGTGAAGGGTCTCGCCGCCACCGCGCGTGAGGCGCCCGAGGTGCTGCGCGAACCGGCTGCCTGGTCGCTGCTGGCGGGGAGCCTGCTCGGCGCCCGTGGCGTCGAGCGGCTGCGGCGATTCAAGCCGGCGAGCTAAACGCGGCAGTCCGCTAAGGTCCGCGCCTCGTGGGCACGATCCTGCTGTACGGCGACACCGTTCGCTATCCGGCGATGCGGCACGAGGTGCCGCTCGTCGTCATCGACCCGTTCCTGTTCGTGCAGAGCGACGGCCGCGCCCACGTGCTCACAAGCAACCTCGAGCGGGACCGAATCAGGGAGGTCCTGCCCGACGCCGATGTGCTCGTACTCGACGAGCTCGGATTCTTCGAGCTCCTCGAAGGCGGCATGCAGCGCGAGGAAGCCGTGCGGGAGACCGCCGTGCGTGCGCTGGAGCGATGGGGTGTGAGGCACGCCGTCGTGCCTGCGGATCTGGCGGTGGCGGTGGCCGACCGGCTCCGCAGCGAGGGCATCGAGCTCGATGTCGATGGTCAGGCGATTGACGCCCGCCGCCGCGCGAAGACTCCGAGCGAACTGGCAGGCATCACGCGCGCGCAGAGAGCGGCCGAGGCTGGGATGGCGGCCGGCGAGGGCCTCATTCGAGCGGCCCAGCCGCGCGACGGCCGACTGGTGTACGACGGCCACGAGCTGACTGCCGAGGAGGTGCGCGCTGCCGTGCGAGCCGCCTGCGCGGAGGCCGGCGCACCCGCGCCGCCGGAGATCATGGTCATATCGGCACTTTCGGGCGGCGGGCACGACCCGGGCTCGGGACCGCTCCCGGCCGACCTGCCGATCGAGATCGATCTGTGGCCGCGCGACGAGGACAGCGGCTGCTGGGCGGACATGACGCGCACTTTCGTGAACGGTGAGATCAGCGACGAAGTCGCGAGACTGCGCGACCTCGCGCGCGACTCGCTCGAGGCGGCCCGCGAAGCTGCCCGGCCTGGCGTCACCGGGCGAGAGCTCTACGACAGGGCGGCCCAGGTGATCGAGGACGCGGGGTATCCGACCCAGCGCACGCGGAAGCCTGGCGAGACGCTCACGACCGGCTTCTACTTCAGCCTCGGCCACGGCGTCGGGCTCGAGGTGCACGAGCCGCCGGCGCTCGGGCTGTCGGGGACAGACCCGCTCGTGCCGGGCGACGTGATCGCCATCGAGCCGGGCATCGAAGGGCTCGACGGGATCGGCGGCGTCCGCTACGAGGACCTGCTGCTGATCACGGACGACGGCTGCGAGACGCTCACGCGCTATTCGTACGATCTCTGATTCGCCTGTAGATCAGCGTGAAGTCGAGCTCCCAGTCGACTCCGTCGGGCGACGTCTCCCAGTGCCCGTCGATCGTGTCGCCGTCGTCCCAGAAGCGGCCGATGAACCGCTGGTGGAAGTTGAGCGGCGAGAAGTCCGGTGCGTCCCTGCGGAGCGTCCAGACGCCGTCGCCGAACGTCATCGCATAGAGCCGGACCACGCCTCGTGAATCGAAGTAGTGCTGGGAGTAGACGCCGCTGCCGTCGTCGTAGCGGATCAGGCAGAGGCTGTCCGGGGCGTCTGGGTGCGGCACGTCGGTGCGCTGGAGGAGGAAGCTGCCGCCCAGCGCCCACTCGAACACCACCCGCCCGAGCGGAGCGTCCGGGATCGACGCCTCGATGCTCCACTCGCCGACCAGCGGCTCGAGGCGAGCGAGCTCACCTGCCATCGCTACAGAACCGTGCGCATCACGCCAAACGCCTCGGCGTACATTACGCCGATCTCCGCGCCCCGGATCGTGGCGAGCGCCTTCACGGAGTCGAGGCTGCGGATGTGCGGCGGCGGGCGGAACTGCGTCTCGTAGCGACGGACGCTCTCGAGCTTCGTCTCCATGAAGTCGGTGATGTCCACGTACGCAGGCCGCAACGGCAGCGGATCGCGCGCCCACTGGATCTTGGTCATCTCGTAAGTGAGCATGTGCGGCACGAGCCACTTGCCGAACTGCTCGCCGATCGGCCGGGCAGCGGCGAATGCCGCGCCGAACACCGCGATGTGGTCCTGGTCGTAGTCCTCGCCGGCCGGCACGAGCAGCAGGTCCGGCCGGTGCTCGTTGATACGCGTCTCGAAGAGATCGACGAGGTCGCGGCGCGGCAGCGTGTCGAGCTTCTCGATCAGGTCCTGGTTGCGGTACGCGATCTCGTACGAGCAGTTGTCGCCGAAGAGCTCGACCACCCGGTCGATCTCCTTCACGCGCTCCTCGTAGCTCGTCTCGCGGTCGAGTCCCCAGTGGTGGAACCCGTCGACCGCGAGATACACGATGTGGATGCGGGCGCCTTCAGACCCGAGCTTTGCGAGCAGGCCCGAACACCCCATCGCCTCGTCGTCAGCGTGGGGTGAAAGGACCAGGACGGACTTCAAGGGAGCGAGGCCGTGCGCTCTACGCGCGCGTCGCCGTGCTCGCGGTACTCGGCCGACGTCTCGAGAATCAGCTGGTCGAGCGACGCCTGCGGCTTCCAGCCGATCTTCGCGGCCGCGGAGAGCACCGGCAGCTTCTCGAACGACTCAGCCTCCACGTACAGCGGGCCGTGAATCGCCTCGGCATCCGCGTGGATGATCTCGGAGTCGCTGCCCAGCAGCTCCTTCGTCCGCTCGGCGAGGTTCCAGATCGTCGTCGCGTTGCCTGGGTTGCCGAGGTTGAAGATCGTGTCGCCACTGGCGAAGGCGTCGTCGAGGTTCTCAACCATGAAGCGGGCGAGATCCGACGCCGCGAGGAAGGCGCGGACCTGCTCACCGCCGGCAAAGACCGTGAGGGGCTCGCCGGCCAGGGCCTGCTGTACGAACGTGGGCATCACGAAGCCGCCCGCGCTCGACTGGCGCGCGCCGGCGACGTTGAACGGCCGCACGACGATCGCCTCGACGCCGTGAACGCGCGAGTTGATCGCCGCAGCCTCGGTGAGGGTCTTGGCGATGGCGTATTCGAGGCGAGCGTTGTAGTTCGTCGGAACCACGATCGAGTCGCTCTCGGCGAGTTGGCCGCTGCGGCCGTAGACCTCGGCGGAGCTGAAGACCACGAGCTGGCAGTCCGCCGCGAGGCTCGCGTCCAGGACCGCCTGCGTGGTGGTGACGATCTCGACGCCGAGCCGCCCCTGGTACTTCAAGATGCCCGCCGGTCCCACGTGGGAAGCGGCATGCACGACCTTGTCGTAGCCGGCAAACTCGCCGCCGTCGGCGAGATAGTCCTCGACGGGCCTGCGGATGACTGTGCACCGCGGATGCTCTTCGTACTCGTAGCCGTCCGTGACGGCCGCCACCATCGAATCGATGATCACGACCTCATCACCGCGGGCGAGGAATGCATCCGCGACATGGGAGCCGATGAAGCCCAAGCCCCCTGTCACGATCACTCGTTGCATTTGCGTCCCCCTACTTCCTTATATGGCGATCCGGGCCACGGCGGAGGCGTCTTCCTGACGCCGGGACACCCAAGCCCCGTTCCGTGAGGCCGTTTCCAAACCCTTTGCGAGATAAAGGCAAAACTTCGGCTTCGTTCGACTATGCCCTGAGTACTGAGATATCGCAAGCGCGCGCGCTGGAATTGAAAAAAACCGGTGTATCCGGCTTGAATACCCGTCCGGGGGCCAGTTCCCGGCCCCTGCCCCGGCACCGTCGAGCGTACCGCAGGTTGGGTACGCGCGCGAACCTTTGGTTAGTGCGATGACGACCGCTGCGGAACCGCTGCCTGCCGAACTGCCGCTTCCCGGCGGAGTCATAGGCTCCGTCGTGCGCCTGAGCGCGTTCCTGTCCGCCACCTGCCTGGCGCCCCCTGCCTATCTTCATCGAATCCAGGGCCGTCTCGCCTCGGTTCGAGCCCTGGGCCTTGGTGTTTCCCGGGAAGATTACGTTCGAATCCCGATTCAAAGCTTCCTCCTGGAGCACCCCGGCGTCGGCCACGTTCTGATCGACACCGGCTTCCATCCGTCCGTCGCCGTCGATCCAAAGAAGAACCTCGGTCGCCTCGGCACTTTGGCCTTCAGCGGTATCGAGATGGACGCCGCCGACGCGGTCCCGGCGCGCCTACGCGCGATGGGGATCGATCCGCACGACGTGGGTGTTGTGGTTATGACGCACCTCCACTCCGATCACGCGAGCGCGATCTCCGAATTCGGCGGAGCGACGTTCGTGTTCAGCCGCGCGGAGTGGGAGGCGGCCGGTGAGCCCGGCGGTACGCGCCGGGGCTATGTGAAGAGCCAGTTCGACCACGCGTTCGACTACCGGACGATCGACTTCGACTCCCCGGAAGTCGACTCGTTCGCGACCTTCGGCCGCGCGGTGGACCTGTTCGGCGACGGCAGCGTCAGGCTCGTATACACGCCCGGGCACACACGCGGCCACGTCTCGGTGATCGCGCGGCTGGCCGACCGCGAGGCGCTCGTCGCCGGCGACGCGATCTACACGATGCGGACGCTGCGCGAGGGGGCGGTCCCGTGGCTCACCCAGGACGAGCACCGCTTCAAGCGTTCGCTACGCGAGATCCAGCTCTATGCCAAGCAGACACCGGGCGCGCTCATCGTGCCGGGCCACGACCTCGAAGCGTTCAGGGCCGCCGAGCGGGAGCTCAGCGAGGTACCGGGCGGCGCGTAGCGGCTTCAGCCGCGTCCATCGCCTTGCGACCGGCGCGGCGTGCGGCACGCGAGGCGCGCACGGCACGCTTGCGCCCGCCCTCCTGCACGCCGTAGTAGAGCTTCTCGACCTCGGCGAACACGATGGTCGCCGCCGCCTGCGCCTGCTCGCGACTGGGGTTCTCGACGGGCTCGAAGCGGATCGCATCGCCGTACTGCACCGTGACCTTCGGAAACTGCCCGCGCTTCCAATTGCGGGCCTTGGCGGATCCGACGATCGCCGTCGGCACGACCGGCACGCCGGTCTCGAGCGCGAGCCGCCCCACGCCGGGCTTCGCCTCGCCCAGACGACCGCTCCGCGACCTCCCGCCCTCGAGGTACATGAGCACGATGTCGCCCCGGTCGAGCACCTTGCGCGCGGTCTCGAACGACTTCTCGTCGCGCTGGCCGCGGCGCACCGGGAACACGCCGCCGTGCGTGTAGATGAACTGCATCGGCCGGGCGAACAGCTGCGACTTCGCCATGAACTGCACCTTGCGGCGCAGGTACACGGCGACGAAGAAGTGATCGAGGAAGGAAAAGTGGTTCGGCGCGACGATCGCCGCCCCGTGGCTCGGCACCTTGTCAGTGTCGATCGCCCGCGTCCGGTAGACGAGCACCATGATCGGCGTGAGCACCAGGCGGCAGAAGTCGTAGATCCAGTCGGGGCGCCGCCGGCGAGCCCGCTCGTGGAAGCGGTCGAAGTACTCGGCGGGGCGCGGATCCTTGTACACCTGGGGCTTCACTACTGGGGGTTCCTACCCGCCCTGTGGGGATTCGTTACTCGACTGGTCCCAGCCGCGGCTGCGCTCGAGCGCGCGATGCCAGCCGTCGAGGAGGGACTCGCGCTCGTCAGCCGACATGCGAGGCTCGTATCGCGCGCGCTCTCGCCAGATCGCCTGGACGTCGTCCTCGGTCCAGGCGCCGACCGCGACGCCCGCCAGGAAGGCGGCGCCGAGCGCGGTCGTCTCCGACACCTCCGGTACCAGGACCGGCACCCCTAGGACGTCGGCCTGGAACTCCATCAGCCAGCCGTTCACCGCGGCGCCGCCGTCGGCACGCAGCTCCTCGAGCTCCTTTCCCGCGGCCCGCTCCGTGGCACGGACCGCGTCGACCGTCTGGTAGGCGATCGACTCGAGCGCCGCGCGCGCGAGGTGCGCGCGGCCGCTCCCGCGCGTGAGGCCCACGATCGTGCCGCGCGCATAGGGGTCCCAGTGCGGTGAGCCGAGGCCAGTGAGCGCCGGGACGAAGTAGACGCCGTCGTTCGAGCGAAGCGAGCGAGCGAGCGGCTCGGTCTCTGCCGCCTCCGAGATGATCCCGAGCCCGTCGCGTAGCCACTGCACCGCCGCGCCGGTCACGAAGATGCTCGCCTCGAGCGCGTAGTCCACGCGCCCATTCGCGCCCCAAGCCACGGTGGTGAGCAGCCCGTCGGGCGGGTCGGGCGCGTCCGTACCCGCGTTCTGCAGCACGAAGCTGCCCGTGCCGTACGTGTTCTTGCCGAGGCCGACTTGCAGGCAGGCCTGGCCGTAGAGCGCCGCCTGCTGATCTCCGGCCACGCCGGCCACCGGCACGTGACCGCCGAACTCGCTCGTGTGGCCGAACACGCCCGAGCTCGGGCGAGCGTCGGGAAGCGACTCGGCGTCGACGCCGAGCAGTCCGCACAGCTCCTCGTCCCAGACCAGGTCGTGGATGTCGAACAGCAGCGTGCGCGAGGCGTTCGTGTAATCGGTGGCCTGGTGGCCTGTGAGCTTGAAGATCAGCCACGAGTCGATCGTGCCGAAGCAGGCGCTCGGGTCCACACCGGCCTCCTTGATCAGCCACTCGATCTTCGTGCCCGAGAAGTAGGGGTCGAGCACGAGGCCGGTTCGCGAGCGGAACAGCTCCTCGTGGCCCTGCTCGCGAAGCTCCGCGCAGCGCGCGGCGGTGCGGCGGTCCTGCCACACCAGCGCCCGGTGGAGCGGCTCGCCGGTGATCGGCTCCCAGGCCACGACCGTCTCGCGCTGGTTGGTGATGCCGATCGCGTCGAGGTCCCGGCCGGAGATGCCGGCCGCGTCGAGAGCCTCGTGCGCGACCCGGCGCGTCACCTCCCAGATCTCGTGCGCGTCGTGCTCCACCCAGCCCGGTCGCGGGAAGTGCTGCTGGAACTCGGAGTAGGCCCTGCCGGCCACGCGCGCCTGGTCGTCGAAGACGATGCACTTGGTGCCAGTGGTGCCCTGGTCGATCGCGAGGATCATCGGCGCTTAGCGTAAGCGCGCGCGATGTCCCGGAGCTGGCGACCGCGATGTGCGAAACCGGCGGCGGTTCGGCCCGTGGCGCGATGCTCGAGCTCCACCTCCACCTCCACCACGCGCATGCCGGCTCGCAGCGCGTCGATGTTCATGCCGGTCTCCATGCCGAAGCCGCGGGCGAACGGCAGCAAATGCTCCACCAGCTCGCCGCGGAGCGCGCGCTGGCCCGACAGCGGCTGATCGAGCTCGCGCCCGCAGCGCCTTCGGACCGCCCAGCGCGCGAAGCCGAGCGCGATGCCGAAGCCGCCGCCCACGCGCCTGAGGAACGCGGCGACCGCCACGTCGGCGATGTCGTCCTGGACCGCGTGCACAAGCGCGATCAGCTTCTCTGCGGTGCGCCCGAGGTCGCCGTCGCACAGCAGCAGCACCTCGGGCGGGTCGCCGGCGGCGAGCACGCGCTCGACCGCCTCCGTCATCGCCCCTCCCTTGCCGATGTCGCTGCCGGTGCTGTGGACTTCCGCGCCGGCCGCGCGCGCGATCGCGGCCGTCTCGTCGGTGGAGCCGTCGTCGGCCACCAGCAGCAGCGCGTCGGGGAACGTCCGGCGCAGCGCCGCGAGCGTGTCGGCGATGCGGTCGGCTTCGTTTCGAGCGGCCACGACCGCTGCGAGTTCCAGTCGCACGGGCGAGTATCGTGCCGCAAACCCGCGACCCAGGAGGAACACGGTTGCCTGACGTTGAGGCTCACATCACCGGCACGGTCTGGAAGATCGAGTGCCAGATCGGCCAGGAGGTCGAGGAGGGCGACACGCTCGTGATCCTCGAGTCCATGAAGATGGAGATGCCGGTGGAGGCGGAGGACGAAGGCGTGGTCTCAGAGATCCGCTGCGAAGAAGGTCAGTCCGTGTCGGAGGGTGACACGCTCGTGGTCCTGGAGTGAGCCCCACGCAGGAGCTTGCGTCGGGCAAGCTGCTGCTCGACGAGCCCGCGGAGCGGGTGGCGCGTCTGCGGATTTCGAACCCCGCCAAGCGTGGTGCGCTCGACCACGAGATCCTCGACACGCTCGCGGAGACGGTCGCCCATCTCGACGCCCGCTGCCTGATCGTGACCGGTGACGGCCACGTGTTCTCCGCCGGCTACGACATCGGCAACTTCGACGACGGCAACTTCGAGGAGGCGGCCGAGAAGCTCGTCGCCCACCCGTTCACGGCGGCGATCGAGGCGCTCGACGCCTACCCGTACCCCACGCTCGCCGCCGTCAACGGCCATGCGATCGGCGGCGGGCTCGAGCTCGCGGTCACGTGCGACATCCGCCTCGCCGCGAGCGGTGTCCGCATGGGCATGCCCCCCGCGAAGATCGGCCTGATCTACTCACACACCGGGCTGAAGAAGTTCATCGACGCCTGCGGCGTGGCGAACACGAACGAGCTCTTCCACGTGGGGCGCAACGTGGATGCCGAGCGCGGCCGGCAGATGGGCCTCGTGAACCAGGTCCTGGAGCCCGAGGAGCTCGAGCGCGCCAGCGTGGAGATGGCGGCCGAGATCGCTCGCAACGCGCCGCTCTCGCTCGCCGGCAACAAGCGCGTGATCAGGACGCTGCGCGACTACCCGACACGGCTTCCCGCTGAGGTGGAGCGGCAGCTCGTGGAGCTGCGCGAGTCGTGCTTCCGCAGCGAGGACTTCCGCGAGGGGATCCGCGCGTTCGCGGAGAAGCGCCAGGCCGACTGGAAGGGCCGCTGAGCTGAACTAGGGCGAGGGGGCCGGGTCAGGACTCGGCTCGGGCGCCGGGTCGGGCCTCGGCTCGACCGGGATCACTGGCACGCTCGGCTTCCGTGGCGCCGGCTTGGGCGCGGGAGCCGGCCGTGACGGCGCGCGGTACACCGGGGGCCGATA
>DASVXS010000072.1:0-10732 GCA_036392575.1 Thermoleophilaceae bacterium
CTCGGGCGCGGCGGCCGGCGGGCCGCCGTCGCGCGCCGGTGGCTCGATGCCCGCGGCCCGGTATGCGTCCCCCTCGTCGAGCGTCTCGTGCTCGAGCAGCGCGCGGGAGAGCGACTCGAGGTGCGCACGGTTATCGCGCAGGGTGGAGACCGCGATGTCGTAGCACTCGTCGATGATGCGGCGCACCTCGGCGTCCACCAGCTCCCGCGTCGCGTCGGCGGCGCTGTTCGCCCCGGGGATGAGCGGCGCGTCCTCGTCGCGCGGCAGAACCGAGACCGGGCCGATCGCGTCCGACATGCCCCAGCGCCCGACCATCTGGCGTGCGATCGCGGTCACCTGCTCGAGATCGGACTCGGCGCCGGTCGTCACGTCGCCGTAGATGATCTCCTCGGCCGCACGCCCGCCGAGCGCACCGATCATGCGCCCGCGCAGGTAGGCCGCGCCGTAGCCGTAGCGGTCCACATCCGGCGCCTGGAAGGTGACGCCGAGCGCGCGGCCGCGCGGCACGATCGACACCTTGCGCACCGGATCCGCGCCTGGCTGAAGCATGCCGAGCACGGCGTGACCGGACTCGTGGTAGGCGGTCCGCTCGCGGTCCTCCTGCGTGAGCGTGATGCGGCGGGCGGCGCCCAGCACGATCTTCTCGAGCGCGTCGGTGAAGTCCTGCGCCTGGACGCGGTCGTGGTTACGGCGTGCCGCCGTGAGCGCCGCCTCGTTCACGAGGTTGCGCAGGTCGGCGCCCACCATGCCGGGCGTTGAGGAGGCGATCGCGTCGAGATCGACATCATCCGCGAGCGGCACACTCCGCGTGTGGATCTCGAGGATCTTGCGTCGGCCGGCCTGATCCGGTGGGTTCACGATCACTCGGCGGTCGAAGCGCCCCGGCCGCAGAAGCGCCGGATCGAGAATTTCCGCCCGGTTGGTAGCGGCCAGCACGATCACGCCCTCTGTGCCCGAGAAGCCGTCCATCTCGGTGAGGATCTGGTTGAGCGTCTGCTCGCGCTCGTCATGCCCGCCGAAGCCGGCGCCGGCTCCGCGGGAGCGCCCGATCGCATCGAGCTCGTCGATGAAGATGATCGACGGCGCCACCTGCTTCGCCTGCTGGAACAGATCGCGCACGCGGCTCGCGCCGACGCCCACCACGATCTCCACGAACTCGGACGCGGACAGCGAGAAGAACGGTACGTTCGCCTCACCAGCAACGGCGCGCGCGAGCAGCGTCTTGCCGGTGCCGGGCGGTCCGGACAGCAGCACGCCCTTCGGGATCGTGCCGCCGAGACGCCGGTAGCGGTTCGGGTTGCGCAGGAAGTCCACGATCTCGATGAGTTCGTCCTCGGCCTCGTCGATTCCGGCGACGTCCTTGAAGGTGACGCGCTGCTTGCTCGGCTCGTACAGCCGCGCGCGCGAGCGCGTGAGCCCGCCGAAGCCGCCGGCGCCGGCCGCGGCTCTTCGCGCGAAGAGGATGAACAGGCCGACCAGCAGCAGCGTGGGGCCGAAGCCGAACAAGAGCGTCTGCCACCACGGCGTGCCCTCGTCGAGCGGGTGCGCGTTCACCACCACACCCTTCGAGATCAGGAGCTGCAGCAGGCCGGGGTCGTCGAACGCCGGCTTGACCGTCTTGAACTTGTCGGAGGTGTCGCCGTTGGTGGGTGGGTACTTGACCTTCTGCTTGAAGGTGCCCTGGATCTTGTCGCTCTGCGACGTGATCTCCTTCACGTTCCCCTGGTCCACCTGCTGGCGGAAGAACGTGTAGGGCACGCTGATGCGAGTCGGGCCCTTGGTGGTGGTCAGCGAGACGACGAAGTTGACCGCGAGCAGCGCGACCAGGATCGGCCAGAACCAGCGCCCGCCGGGTGGCCGCCAGCGCGTCTGAGTCTGCTGCGGCGTCTCGGGCTCATCCGGGTGCCCTTCCACCCGCCACGGGCGGGGGTGCTCATCCGGGCGCCGCTGCTGAGACTCGCGGGAGGGGGGCTGATCGGGCATGGCCTTCCAGCCACATTACTCAGCCGGCTCACCGTGCACAGGGGGTTTCGCTCAGGCGCGGCTCTTGAGACCCTGCTCGCGCAGCTTGCGGGCGCAGTCCACGTCCTCTTTCGCGGGCGCCTTGCCGGCGAATCCGGGGCCCTCGAACAACACCGGGAGGTCCTCGAACCTCGGCTCCGAGAGGAACGTCGCGCAGCCCTCCTCGCCGAGCTTGCCCGTGCCGAGCGGAGCGTGGCGGTCGCGGTTCGAGCCGAGGCCGGTCTGCGAGTCGTTCACGTGCAGGCACTTGAGGCGCTCGAGGCCGATCTCGGCGTCGAAGTCGTCGAGCACCTTCGCGAGCCCCTCGGGCGTGCTCACGTCGAAGCCGCTCGCGAATAGATGGCACGAGTCGAGGCAGAGCCCCAGCCGCTTCGATCCGCCCGCCTTGTCGATGATGGCGGCCAGTTCGCCGAAATCGCGTCCGAGCGTGTTGCCCGCTCCGGCGGTGTCCTCGAGCAGAATCGGGCAGCGATCGGTCTCTTCGAGCGCGTGCTTGAACGCCGCGCCGGCCCGCTTGATCGCGGCTGCGTGGGGCTCACCGACGGTCGATCCGGGGTGGATCACCACGCCGTCGGCATCGATCGACTCACCCATCGACGCCGCGTGGACGAGGGAGTGAAGCGACTTCTTGCGCATCTCCTTGTCCTTGGTCGCCGGGTTGATGAGGTAGACGGCGTGGATCACCACGGACTCGATCGGCCCGTTGGCCATGAGCTCCTTGAACTCGGCGATGTCGTCGTCCTTCCAGCGCGTGGGCCGCCACATCCGTGGCGACTGGTTGAACACCTGGATCGCGCTCGCTCCGATCTCGATGCCCCGGGCGTGGGCGTTCACTAGCCCGCCCGCCGTCGAGACGTGGCCGCCGATTAGCATCGAGGTGTGGCCGATTCCATGAGGGTGAGGTTCGCGCCGTCGCCGACGGGCGCGCTGCACATCGGCGGGGCGAGGACGGCACTGTACAACTGGCTTCTGGCCCGCGGAAACCGCGGGACCTTCGTGCTGCGGATCGAAGACACCGACCGCGAGCGCTCCACGCCTGAGAACGTGGCGCAGATCATCGACGCGCTCGAGTGGCTCGAGCTCGACTGGGACGAGGGGCCCTACTCGCAGGCCGAGCGCCGCCCGCGACACCAGGAGGTGATCGAGCAGCTGAAGGCCTCCGGGGACGCCTACGAGGAGGACGGCGCGACCCGCCTGAAGGTCCCGGACGAGGGCCAGACCGTGGTCCACGACGCGATCCGCGGCGAGATCGTCTTTAACCACGCCGACATCGACGACTTCACGATCGCGCGCTCGGACGGCAGCCCGCTCTACAACCTGGCGGTCGCGGTGGACGATGTGGACATGGGCATCACGCACGTGATCCGCGGCGACGACCACATCTCGAACACGCCGCGCCAGCTGATGATCATGAACGCGCTTGGGCACGAGCCGCCGGTCTACGCCCACCTGCCGCTGCTCTACGGCCCGGACGGCAAGAAGCTCTCGAAGCGCCATGGCGCCGCATCGGTGCAGGAGCTGCGCGCAGCCGGCTACCTGCCGGAGGCCGTGCGCAACTATCTGGCGCTGCTCGGTTGGGGCTACGACGACACGACCACCTTCTTCACCACGGGCGAGCTGGTGGAGCGCTTCTCGCTCGAGCGCGTGTCGAAGTCGTCCGCGGTTTTCGACGAGCAGAAGCTCCGCTGGATGAACGGGCGCTACCTGCGGGAGATGGGCACGCTGGAGCTGAAGGACAAGATCGAGCGGCTGATCGGGCGTGCGGTGCCGCGCGAGGCGGTCGAGATCTCGCAGGAGAAGATGCAGACGCTCGCCGACTTCTGGCCGCTCGCCGGCTTCCTCGTGGAGCGGCGCGAGATCGACCCGAAGGCCTGGGAAAAGGTCATGCGCGACGGGGCCGCAGACAACCTCGCTCGCGCGCGCGAGGCTCTGGCAGGCACGGACCCGTTCGACACCGAGCACGTCGAGCAGTCGCTGCGGGGGCTGGTGGAGGCGCTCGGCGTGAAGCCCAAGGACGTCTTCCAGCCGATCCGTGTGGCCATAGCGGGGACAACGGTTTCACCCGGAATCTTCGAGTCGGTTGCCGCTTTGGGGCGCGACGAGACTCTTTCGAGGCTGGACGCCGCGCTCGAGCGCGCGGGCACGAACGGCCGATAGCCACAATTTCCCCGGAAACTGCGGCAAAACGCGAGAAATCTCGCATCGGGCCTCAACCTTTCGTCCACCCCTGCCGATAGCCAAGGTGCAGGCTCAGTCCCCTGACCCAGGCAGGCATTCAGAACTTGGAAGCAGCAACTTCTCAGATGGCACGCGCTCGCGCGGAGGGAGTGCGTGGCCCCCAGCCTCCGCAGCCGGACGGCCACGGCCGCAGGCTCACGGCCGCGTTCGAGGCCCTCGAGGGCTTCCCGGCCCTCGTCGAGTCGCGTAACCGGCTGCTGCGCCTCGCACGCGAGGAGCGTTCCTCGGTCGGCGAGATGGTCGCCGCCGTGGAGTCCGACGTGTCCCTCGTGATCGCCGTGCTGCGCCTGGCGAACCGCGCCCCCGGCGCGAAGAAGGGCAAGGTCACGAGCATTCCGAAGGCGATCGAGATCCTGCGCCCGTCGGGCGTCGAGGCGCTCGCCTCGCGCACCGCGGTGTTCGACTTCTTCGAGCGCACCCCCGGCTGGGACGCCCAGCCCGAGCGCTTCCGCCTGCACTCGGTTGCCACCCAGCGCGCCGCCGAGCGGCTCGCCAGGGAGATCGGCTACGAGGACCGCGATGAGCTGTTGGTGTCCGCGCTGCTCCACGACATCGGCCAGCTCGTGTTGGTGCACGCCTATCCCGGCTTCCCGGGGCAGGTGCACGGCGATGCCCGCACTCCGGAGGAGCGCGTGCACCGCGAGCGCCGCGAGCTCGGGGTCGACCACGCGCTTGTGGGCGGCGTGCTCGCCCGCCGCTGGGGCCTGCCGAACCGGCTCGCCGCGGCCATCGAGCGCCATCACTCCGACGAGGCCGAGGGCGAGGCCGCGATCATCCGCCTGGCCGACATGCTGGCCCACTACACGCACGGCCAGCCGGTCGAGCCGGCCGAGATGCTCAAGGTGAGCCGCTCACTCGGCCTGTCGGCGGAGTCGCTGCGCGCGGTGATGTACGAGCTTCCCTACGGTGGCGGCCAGTCGCGCCGAAATGTGGAGCCGTGCCCGCTCTCGAACCGCGAGGTCGACGTGCTCAAGCGCCTCGCCGAGGGCAAGGTGTACAAGCAGATCGCGCTCGAGCTGAGCCTCTCCACGAGCACGGTGCGCACGCACCTCCACAACACCTACACGAAGCTCGGCGCCGTCGATCGCGCACAGGCCGTCCTGGTCGCAACCGAGCGCGGCTGGATCTAGGCCGCTAGCCGAAGCGGGTCCGCCGGCTGCTCCCGTGGTGGAGCGGCACGTGCACACGCACGACGGCGCCGTCGGGCGAGCTGTCGATGGTCAGGTGCCCGTTGATCAACTCGGCACGCTCGCGCATGCTGGCGAGGCCGATGTGGCCGACGGCCCCGGCGCCGAGTGGGTCCACATAGAAGCCATGGCCGTCGTCCTCGACGCGCAGCTCGACGGCATCACCGTCGTCAGAGAGGCGGATCGCGACGCGCGTCGCATCGGCGTGCCGGCCCACGTTCACGACGGCTTCCTGCGTGATCTGGAAGAGCGTGCCGCTCAGCTCGGGCGGCGCGTCGACGCTGTCGACGTCCACGTCGATGTGCACGTCGTAGCGGTTCGACCACTTCGGGACCGACTGCATCAGCGCGTCCTCGAACGAGAGGCCCTCGTAAGCCTGCGGACCCAGGCCGACCAGCTCGGCGCGCAGCGCGTCGATGTTGCGCGCGGTGATGGCGCGCGCCTCTTCGATCAGCTGTGTGGCGCGCTCGCTGTCGCCGCGCTCCGCGGCCGCCTCTGCGGCGCTCAGCATCATGTCGACGCTAGTCAGCTCCTGCACCGGCCCGTCGTGGATGGCGTCGGCCACGCGCCGGCGCACGTCGTTCTCGGTCTCGATCATTCGGCGGGTGAGCTCTCGCGCGCGAAGGCGGCCTGCGGTCTCGGCCGTGCGCAGGTTCGCGCCGACCCAGGCCGAGCCGAACGCGCACACCACGAACAGCGACTCGTAGTACGCGAGAAGGTCCTCGCCTATGACTGGCGGGTCCGTGACCGCCGCGATCGGCAACAAGAGGATCACCCCGAACGCGGCAACCAGCATTCCGCCGCGGATGCCCTGGAACTGGCCGTGTGCGGCGATCAGGAACAGCGCGAAGAAGCGGACCGCGCCGTAGGTCTCCGGCACGAGCAGCTCGATCACGGCGAGCACGATCAGGTCGCCCGCCGCGACGAGCGGATGCAGCGCCGCGGACGGATTACGCCGCGCGAGCACGTAGATGCCAATCGCCCACGGCAGACCCACGGCGTAGATCCCGAGCGCGAGCATGCCGCCGTAGGGGAAGCCGCTCGCCACCACCGCGATGCCGGCGACGAGCGCTACCGCGAGGCGTATCGCCGCGAATATGACGACGGGCTCTCGCGAGGCGATCGGCGGCCGGCCGAGATGGATCATCTTCGTGTTCGCCTGTGAAGGAACAGCGCGCAGAGCCCGGCGCCGAAGGCGTCGATGCAGACGTCGACCGGTGAGCCATCCCGGCCGTGGATGAAGGTCTGGTGGAACTCGTCGGTTCCCGCGTAGCCAACCGCGAGCGAGAAACCGATGAGCGGCGCCGCGCGGCGGAAGCTCGTGCGGACGAAAGCACGCCACCACAGAAACGTGAGCAGCGCGTACTCCGATGCGTGGATGATCTTCCGCCCGATCAGGTCGGCCAGACCGAGCCCGGAATTCAGGTCCGGCTGCGCCGAGAAGAAGAAGATCACGCCCATCAGAACGAAGGGCGGGAGCCAGAGCGCCGTGCGGGAGGTCAGCGTCACGTCCATAACCTAGACTCGCCGGGCACGTGCTGACCATTACGACGAAATCCCCGTACGCGGTAAGCGCGCTCATCGAGCTGGCGAAATGCGGGGCGTCGGTGCCGGTGCCGATCGGCACGCTCGCGGAGCGTCGCGGGATCCCGGTCCAGTTCCTCGAGAGCCTGTTCGCGGCGCTGAGGCGCGCAGGGGTGCTGCGCTCGCAGCGCGGCGTGCGCGGCGGCTACTCGTTCGAGCGCTCGCCGTCCGAGATCTCCGTGCTCGAGGTGGTGGAGCTGCTCGAGGGCGACCTCTCGGCCGAGGCCGCGAAGATGGGCGAGATCTGGGACGAGGCCGCGTCCGCCCTGCGGGGCGTGCTCGGCGGCGTCACGATCGCCGACTTGGCGGAGCGTGAGGCGCGCGAGTCCGGCGCGCTGATGTACCACATATGAGTTGCTCCGCTTCCTACAGCGCTTTGGCGCCCTCGGGCTGCAGACAACCGGATTCGCGGCAGCTACCACGACCACCACGCTGTCGGATGGGTGGCGATCGGGTGATGGCTCGTCCCGGCGCACGTTGGCTCGGTCGGTTCGACACCAATCGGCAGATCTGACCCGCCCGTCGACAGTCTCCGGCGCGGCTGAATTTGGGCGTTTCTCGGCTCCGCGCCCGGAAAGAATTCGCGTAGGGCGCCGGGCTTCGCATCTGGCAAACCGCCACCGCCCGACGCTTTCCCGCGGTGGTGGCTGGGGAGGACCCGGCGCCCGGAAACAGCGGCGAGTCTGGCGTGGACAGCTTCAGATGGCAGCCTCCGGGTCGCGCATGAGCGTTGTGATTCGCACCGCGGCTGGCTCGGACTGACCCTCACGGACACCCCAGCAAACGCTGGGGGAAAGCCTGGGGACCCTCCCATTGTGCCGCCCTGCAAGCGGATCCAAGCTTCGACCGCAAGCAAGAAGGTCACTCAGATGACTGGTCCGCTCTATCACCTCGATCCGCGATCACCGACCTGCGAGCCGACGATCACGAACGCGTGGGAGGTCGTAGAGCGCGGCCGCGCGACGGTCAAGGCCACGTTCTCCGATCGCTCCGAGACGAACCTGCTGTTCGTGTACGACACGGACGAGCTGAGCTTCACGATGGCCGAACTGATCGGCCTCACCGCTGCGGAGGCCCGCACGCTGCGTCACAAGCGCGACGTCGCGTACCTGCGCTCGTGAGAACCGTTCCGCTTGCCAATGTGGCCGGGTGGTGGCTCGCCAGCGGCAAGTCGGGAAAGATGCGACTTGCACAAAACCGTTCCGGGAGCCGGTTCGATAACGCACTTGCTTGGTCCTGGCCGACGAACACGAGTCCACCTGCCAACCGACGCCGTAACCGGAGTCGACGCGGCGCCGTAACCGCACTCGCAACCGTGCGGGCCACGAGCGCCGCGTGCCGCCGTCCAGCTGCCCGGACCGATAGAACACGGGGCGGAGGACGTTTGCCAGAGACCCCGCTGATCAGCCTCGACCATGAGGAGCTCGTCATCCGGAGGGGCCGGAGGACGGGTGCCTACACCATCGTCGCGGTGCACTCGACGGCGCTCGGCCCGGCGCTCGGCGGCTGCCGCATGTGGCGCTACGAGAGCTCGGCCGACGGCGCGCGCGACGCCCTCCGCCTCTCACGCGCGATGACCTTCAAGTCCGCCGCCTGCGGCCTCGACGTCGGCGGCGGTAAGGGGGTGATCTGCCTCGAGCCTGGCACGCCGCCCACGGGGACGGTGCGGCGCGATCTGCTGCTCGACATGGCGGACACGATCAACGTGCTCGACGGCAACTACATCACCGCTGAAGACGTGGGCACGAGCTCGAGGGACATGGCGGTGATCGCGGAGGGGACCAAGTGGGTCACCGGCCTCGACCGGCGCCGCGGCGGCAGTGGCGACCCGAGCCCGTACACCGCGATGGGCGTGGAGTACGCGATACGCGCCTGCTGCGAGAACCGCTTCGGCAGCCGCGACCTCAAGGGCCGGAGCGTGGCGGTCGTCGGCGCCGGGCGGGTTGGATCGCAGCTCGCGAAGCGCCTTGCGAAGGCCGGCGCGAAGCTGATCGTGGCCGACATCGACGAGCGGCAGCGCGAGGCGATGGAGAAGCTGGGCGCGCGCTGGACTGACCCGTCCTCGGCCATGCTCGCCGATGTCGACGTGCTCGCCCCGTGCGCGCTCGGCGGCGTGATCGACCAGGTGAACGTGGGGCTGCTGCGCTGCCGGATCGTGTGCGGCTCCGCCAACAACCAGCTCGCGCACGAGGGCCTCGCGGACGACCTCGCGGCGCGCGGCATCCTCTACGCACCCGACTTCATCGCCAACGCGGGAGGGATCATCAACGTCTCGCTCGAGCTCGGCAACTACGACCCGGCACTCGCGCGCGAGGGCGCCAGGCACATCGAGCACACGATGTCCGAGCTGCTCGCGATCGCGGAGGAGACCGGCGACACGCCCCTCGCGGCCGCCTACCGGCTCGCTCGTGCCCGGCTCGAGCGGGCAAGAAGGTAGGTTCAAAGGGTGAGCAGCGGCCCCCGCACCAGCGCGATCCCGGCCAACCTGGCAGACATCGTCGGCGGCACGCCGATGGTGCGCATGACGCGCATCGACCCCGAGGGTGGCGCCGAGATCGTCGCGAAGCTCGAGGCCTACAACCCGGCCGGGAGCGTGAAGGACCGGATCGGGGTGGCGATGATCGAGGCCGCCGAGGCCGAGGGCCGCATCGAGCCCGGGCGCACCACGATCGTGGAGCCGACGTCGGGGAACACCGGGATTGCGCTCGCGTTCGTGTGCGCCGCGAAGGGCTACAACCTGATCCTCTCGATGCCCGAGGGGATGAGCCGAGAGCGCGAAGGGCTGCTTCGCCTCTACGGGGCGCGCGTGGAGCTGACGGAGTCGCTCGGCGGCATGACGGAAGCCGTGCAGCAGGCCGAGCGCATGGCGAAGGAGCTCGGCGACGTGTTCATCCCGGACCAGTTCTCGAACCCCGCCAACCCCGAGATCCACCGGCGCACGACCGCCGAGGAGATCTGGCGCGATATGGACGGCAGCCTGGACGTGCTCGTAGCGGGCGTGGGAACCGGCGGCACGATCACCGGCGCCGGGGAGCGGCTGAAGGACCGCAATCCCGACCTCTACGTCGTGGCCGTGGAGCCCGCGGCCTCGCCCGTGCTCTCGGGCGGGCGCCCCGGACCGCACAAGATCCAGGGGATCGGCGCGGGCTTCGTTCCGACGGTGCTAAACCGCGATGTGATCGACGAGATCATCGCCGTGGACGACGAGGACGCCCTCGACACGGCGCGGCTCGCGTCCCGCACCGAGGGCGTGCTCGCAGGCATCTCGGGAGGCGCGGCGCTGTGGGCGGGGATCCAGCTCGGACGCCGGCCAGAGTTCGCGGGGAAGCGGATCGTGGTGATCGTGCCGGACTCCGGCGAGCGCTACGTGTCCACGCCTTTCTTCGCGCCGTGACCCCGATGCTCGATCTGACGGGCGTGCCCTGCCCGATGAACTGGGTTCGCACGAAGCTGGCGCTCGAGTCGCTCGAGCCGGGCGAGGAGCTGAGCGTGGCGCTCGACGACGGCGAGCCGATTGAGTCGGTGCCGCGGTCCGCGCGCGAGGACGGACACGAGGTGACCGTCCAGGGAAACACCGTCAACATCGTGAAGCGATGAGCCTCTCGGACCAGGAGCTCGAGCGCTACTCCCGCCAGCTCGTGCTGCCCGAGTGGAGCGGGGCAGCGCAAGAGCAGCTTAAGAGCGCGACCGTGGTGGTCGTC
>DASVXS010000073.1:0-24064 GCA_036392575.1 Thermoleophilaceae bacterium
ACCCGGCCGCGCCACGGCCTGACGAGCGCCGAAGCAAGCGCGTCCGGCTTCCAGCCACGCCGGCGCGCCAGGTCGCCGAGCGTCCGGTGCTGATCGTCGCGGGCCCAGCGAAGCACGGTCGCCCGGTGCACGCCCAGCAGCGAGTACAGACGTGTCTCGTCGTAGGGCAGCCAGTGGAACATCACCCAGTGCTCGCAGGGCAGCCAGCGGGGACTCGCGCCCGGCGGTGCGTCGGAATCGCGGGCGACCGCGGGCCCACCCGCGAGCGCCAGCAACGCGATCAGCGCGGCTGCGAAAACGAGGATCCTCTTCATGCCCCTGTTAGTCGACATTTTCGACGCAGGTCGCTACCTCCCTGCGGCTATAAATGGCCCCATGGCCTCGCTCTGGCGTAACTGGACCGGCGACCAGCGCTGCGCACCGGCCGAGATCGCCGAGCCGGGCAGCGAGGCGGAGCTCGCCGAGGTGATCGCGCGCGCCCGCGCGAGAGGACTGCCGGTCCGCGCGGTGGGCAGCGGTCACTCGTTCACGGACATCGCCTGCACCGACGGCGTGATGGTGCGGCTCAGGCGCATGAACCGTCTTGTCCACGCCGATCCGGCGACCGGTCGCGTCCGCGTGCAGGCCGGGATCACGCTGCGCGAGCTGGGCCAGCGCCTGGCCGAGCACGGCCTGGCGCTCGAGAACATGGGCGACATCGATGCGCAGACGCTCGCGGGCGCGCTAGCGACCGCCACCCACGGCACCGGCGCGCGCTACGGCAACCTCGCCACGCAGGTGGCATCGCTGCGTCTGATGACCGCCGACGGTTTGGTCGCCGAGCTCAGCGAGGACGACGACGATCGCGAAACGTGGCTCGCAGCGCGCGTGTCGCTCGGCGCGCTCGGGATCGTGACCGAGGTCGAGCTGCGCTGCGTCCCCGCGTTCGCGCTTCACCGCATCGACGAGCCGCGTCCGCTCGCCGAGACGCTCGAGCGGTTCCACTCGCTCGTCGAGGAGAACGAGCACTTCGAGTTCTTCGCGATGCCGTACACCGACGTCGCAATGTGCAGGAAGACGAATCGCACGGAACAGCCGCCGCAGCCGCGCGAACGCGTCGCCGCGTACGTGCAGGACGTCCTGCTCGAGAATCGCGCGCTCGACCTCTTCTGCCGCGCGGGCCGTGCCGTACCCAGGGCCATCCCGGCGCTTAACCGGCGGCTAGCGGGCTTCTTCAGCCGCACCGAGCTCGTCGATCGGAGCCACCGGGTGCATCCGAACCGCCGAGACGTGCGCTTCACGGAGATGGAGTACGCGGTTCCGCGCGAGGCGGGACCCGACGCCGTGCGGCGGATCTTCGACCTGATCGAGCGGCGCCGCCTGACCGTGAACTTCCCGATCGAGGTGCGCGCCGTGGCCGCGGACGACGCTTTCCTCAGCCCGGCGCACGATCGCCCGACGACCTACATCGCCGTGCACAGCTACCAGGGGATGGAGTTCGAGTCGTACTTCCGCGGCGTCGAGGCGATCATGGACGAGCACGAGGGCCGCCCGCACTGGGGCAAGCGCCATTACCAGAGCGCCCCCACGCTTCGCGAGCGCTATCCGCGCTGGGACAGCTTCCAAGACGTGCGGGCCCGCTTGGACCCCGACGGCGTGTTCGCGAACGACTACACGCGGCGGGTGCTCGGCCCGGTCGGCGCCGAGCTGCGCGCGCCGGCCTAGCCGCGAACGACCGCTACGAGCTCGGTCACGACAAGAGGATCGAACTGGGTGCCCGCGCCCGCCTCGATCTCGGCGAGCGCCGAGTCCCTCCGGAGCGCGCTGCGGTACGGGCGGTTGCTCGTCATCGCCTTGTAGGCGTCGCAGGCGGAGATGATCCGGCTCGCGAGCGGGATGCGGTCGCCCTTCAGCCCGTCGGGGTAGCCGGTGCCGTCCCAGCGCTCGTGGTGAAAGCGCACGATTGTCGCCACGACCTCGAGGCCCGGGATGCGGACGAGCGTCTCCGCGCCCCACACGGGGTGGCAGCGCATCATTTCCCACTCGCCGTCGTCGAGGTGGCCGCGTTTGCGAAGGATCGCGTCGGGCACCGCGATCTTGCCGACGTCGTGTAGCCGGGCCGCGAACTCGAGCTCCACGAGCGCGGCGCGGTCGAGCCGGAGCCGCTCGCCGACCTCGAGGGCCAAATCCACCACGTCGTCCGAATGCTGCGCCGTGTACCCGTCGCGCATGTCCATCGCCGCGGCGAGCGCGTCTACACGTGCCGCCACCGTCGCGTCCGGGCGCTCACGCGCCTCCGCGTGCGCGAGCGCCGCGCTCGCGAGCTCGGCGAGCTCGGACAGCTCCTCGAGCTCGCGCTGGCCGAAGCGACGGCCCGGCCGCATGCTCGTCACGCAAAGGGCGGCGCGCACGCTGCCCTCCCAGCTCACCGGCGCGCACGCGCTCACGCCGAGTCCATCGTGCTGGATCACAAACGGGGCGGTCTGGCGCGACCCGAAGCCTGCGAGCACCGAGCCGGCCACGCCCTCGTCGGTGCCCACTCGCTCCGCGATCGTGTGCTCGTCGACGCCGTGCGCGGCAACCGCCATCGCCGCGCGCGGGTCGAGGCGGTCGCGGATCACTATCCAGGACTGCTCGCAGTCGAGGATTCGGCAGGTGTGGCGTGCGAGCCGGTCGAGCACGAGCGCCGGGTAGCCGGTCTCGTGGATCGCCGTCCGGGCTCCGCCTTGGCGCTCCGTCATCCGCGGCGAATGTTCCCGCCTGGAGTTACGTACGTGCCTGGGATAAACGCATGTTCGACCAATGCAGAGGTGTGCCTGCATAAATCGGGCAGTAACTACAGGTAACAGCGCCCCTCGCCCCGGTAAGTGGCTACCTCGCCCACCAGCTCCGCGCCCGATACGAGATACAGGCGGTCGAAGCGCTCGCACAGCTCGCCGGCCTTCGCGTGACGGAAATACACGCGATCGCCCACACGCAGGCGCTCGGCCGCGGCGCCAGACACGGGCGTCTGCACCTCGCCGGCGCCCTCCATGGGGTCGAGCCTCAGCCCGGGCGGGAGGTGAGGGCTCGGGAGGCGGTCGCGCCCAGGTGCGCCGCTCGCGATGTAGCCGCCGCCGAGCACCGTGACGGTCCGGCGCGATGGCCGGCGCACGACCGGCAGCGCGAACATCGCGGCCGGCCGGAGGCTGAAGGACGAGTATGCGTCGAAGAGGGTGGGGGCGTAGAGCCCGGACCCCGCGGTCACCTCGGTCACCGCCGGCTCGGCGGCCGTTCGGTCGATGCTGCCCGTGCCCCCGCCGTTCACGAACTCGAGCAGCGCGACGGCGTTCACGGCCTCGACGACCGAGGCCCGCCGCTCGGCGATCTCGCGAGCGGACGCCTCCTGGATGCGCCGGATCACGGCGCCGCGGACCCGCCGCCCGGCGGGCGCGTCGCCCACGCCCGCGATGTGGCCCTCGTAGCCCATGAGCCCCACGAGCTCCAGGCGCGGGCGGCGCGCGATCTCGCGCGCGAGCAGCTGGGCCTGCTGCGGAGTGCGGATCGGCGAGCGCTTCGGGCCGACCTTCAGGCGCCCGCCGAGCGCCCACCACGACAGGTCGATCTCGATGCACACGCGCACGGGCCGCGCGGGGTCGCCCGCGGCGGCCTCGATGAAGTCGAGGTGCTCGAGCGAGTCGACCATCAGCGCCGGCGGGCGCTCGCCGTCGATGCGCGTGAGCTGCGCGAGAGCCTCCCGGTCGGCCGTCGGATAGGCGAGCAGGATGTCGTCGAAGCCCAGCTCGTTCAGCCAGAGCGACTCCGCCAGCGTGAACGTCATGAGGCCACGGAAGCCGACGTCGCGATCGAGCACATCGCGCAGCAGGCGCCTGCAGCGCACCGACTTGCTCGCCAGGCGCAGCGGCTTGCCACGTGCGCGCGCGGCCATGGCGGTCGCGTTCTCCCACATGGCATCGAGGTCCACGAACGCGAACGGCGCGTCGATGCCCTCGAAGGCACGCCCGTAGCGGTCGAGCTCGCTCACCGGGCGCGCAGGTAGACGGGGTTCGTGAGCACCCACGTGACCTCGCGACCCTTGAGGTCGAGCCGGGCGTCCACGCGGTAGGCGCCCGGCTCGGACGCCTCGAAGTCGATCGCTCGGCCGGCATTGCGGGCGAGCTCGTCGCCGTTGCGCAACAGACGCAGCGTCGCGTGCCGCGGCGAGCGCGCATGCAACTCGTAGCCCTCCCCGAGCTCGGCCTCTTCGCCCATCCGCAGCGTGCCAGCCTCGCCTTCGGCCCAGAAGGAGAAGCCGTGCGCGGGAGCGGCGCCGTCGAACGCCATGTAGCAGCGGCCCTCGCGCAGCGCCGAGTACACCTGCGTACGGTCGTGGTCGAGGTCGCGGCTGAGCGGCTCCTCGCACAGCGCGTGCGTGCGCAGCATCGAGAACGAGCGCCGGTAGCTCATCAGCCGCAGCGGGACGCGGCCGCGCATCCGCAGGCCGACTTGGTGGGCGTCGGTGCCTGCAATCGCGACCATCCGGCGCCGCGCGCACACCGCGTCCCAGGCCGCGACGTTGCCGGCCGGCGGGTGATCCACCACGCGCCGGGGGGCCGCGATGAAGCGCGCCACCGCGGGCAGGCTCGCGAGCCGCTCGGCCGTGTCGTTCAGGAAGCTCCACAGCTCGAGCCCGTCCACGCGGTCGTCGGTGACCTCGGCGAACGGCATCGGCTCGACGCGGCTGAAGCGCTCAGAACCGTGGGAGAAGGGGTGAGCCGCGAAGCCGAAGCCGCCGGCCTCGCGTACCGCGGCGGCAATCTCGGGGCCGCTCAGGCGGCGGCTCACGAGGCGGTTGATACCGAACGCGAGGAAGTGGTCGCGGTTCGGCGGAGAGATCTCGGTGCCCACCAGGAGAAGCACCGGACCGTGCCAGCCCTCCTCGCCGTTATCGCGCGCCGAGAGCGTGTCGTGGTCGGTGAGCAGGACCACGTCGGCGCCCGCTCGAGCGGCGGCGTCGGCGATCTCCGGCACCGTCCCCGTCCCGTCCGAATAGATCGAATGCACGTGCACTACGCACACGAGCTCGTGCAGCTCCGGCGCGCTCACGAGGCGAGCGTACAGGTGAAGATCTCCCAGACAGCGCGAAGGGCGGCAAGAGCGCCAACGCGAAGCGCAAGCTCAAGCTGCAGCTGGCGCGCCGGTAGGCTTCGGGCCGCGGGAGGCCCGGAGCCGTCAGGAGGATCAGCCATGGCAGTGATCGAGAGCCCAGAGAAGATCGGAATTCGCCCGTTCCACGAGTTCGACGACGCAAACGACACCTGGCCTCGCGGTGAGCGGCCGGATGCGATCCGCGACGCCGCGCGCGAGTTCCGCGGCCGCTTCAAGGCCCAGGGAGAGATCCACGCGGTGCGCACGATCGACCTGGTCTCTGCCGGCTATCCGACCGCGTTCGCGCTCGCCGGCGCGGCGAAGGGCCTCAATCCGTACATCAACATCCGCAACCGACTCGTGGTCGTCCAGTTCGACGACTTCGACGGGCAGCGCAGGACGCTCGTGTGGGAGCCGACCGTGCCGGAGGGCTCGGTCGAGGCACCCTTCTACGCGCAGCTGCTCGAGCGCTACGGCGAGTTCCTCTCGGAGAAGGTGTTCGCGAAGTACTTCAACACCGTCGGCGAGGCGCTCGCGCTGTGCGGGCTGCGCCCGGAGGACGTGGACTACGTGTCCTTCGACCACCTGCACGTGCAGGACATGCGCATCCTGATGGGCACGACCGAGCCGGTCGACGGCGAGCCGGTGCCGCGGCCGCCGTTCTTCCCGAACGCGAAGTTCCTCTGCCAGCGCAAGGAGGTTGACACGCTCCACTCGATGCACCCGATGCAGTGGGCCTGGTACGTGCCGCACGGGATGGACAAGGTGATCGACGACAACCTCGTCCTGGTCGACGGGGACGTGGAGCTCGGCGTCGGCGTTGCGCTCGTCTGGACGCCGGGGCACACCGACGGCAACCAGTCGCTCTGCATCAACACGCCGGACGGCATCTGGATCACGTCGGAGAACGGCGTGTGCGCGGACTCGTGGCACCCGCGGCTCTCGAAGATTCCGGGCGTGAGGAAGTACGCCGAGTTCTACAACCGCGAGGTCGTGCTGAACTCGAACACGCTCGAGGACTCGATCGACCAGTACGACTCGATGATCAAGGAGAAGGCGCTCGCCGACCCGAACCGGCGCGACCCGCGCTTCCTCAATGTCTTCCCGTCGTCCGAGATGGAGAGCTTCAGGCGGCAGTGGCCGGTCGTGCCCACGTTCGTGTACGGAGGCATGAACTACGGCGAGATCCAGCGAGCCGCATAGCGTCGCGGCGCTGGCCGACCGCGCTGGGCGCCTGCAGAGCGGCGGGCGTCGCGCGCTGATCGGCATCACGGGCCCGCCCGCGGCCGGCAAGACGACGCTGATGGAAGCGCTGGCGCGGCGACTCCGCGCCGACGGCTATGCCGCCGCGGGCGTGCCGATGGACGGTTTTCACCTCTCGAACGCCGAGCTCGCCGCGCGCGGGTTGGCCGACCGCAAGGGCGAGCCGGAGACCTTCGACGCACGCGCGTTCGTGGCGAGGGTGCGAGAGCTCGGGAGTGGAGAGCCCGTGAGCTGGCCCGCGTACAGCCGCGTGCTTCACGAGCCGGTCGCGGACGCCGTCAGCGTCGAGCCGTCGGCGCGCGTGGTACTGGTGGAGGGGAACTACCTGCTGCTCGACGATGAGCCCTGGCGCGACTTGCGCGCGCTGCTCGACGAGATCTGGTTCGTGGACGCCGACCTCGGCGCGATTGAGCGACGGCTCATGGAGCGACACCTCGCCGGCGGCCGCTCTCAGGAGGAAGCTGAGCGCCACCTGCGCGAGTCCAACCTCGCGAACGTGCGCCTCGTGCTCGGCGTGCGCGACCAGGCAGACCTTTGTGTGACCATCGATCGTGCTGACCCGGACGTGCGGAACCTGACCGACCCCGCCACCGGCAAGGTGATCGTGCCCGACGCCTGATTTCCCGGCGTGTTGTGTTCGTCTTCGGCTAGAAGATCGTCTCGACCTCGTCCACCATCGCGACGGCCTCCTCCATCGAGTACGTGGCGTGGATCCTCGTGGTGTTCCACTGGATGAGGCGGCTCTGGAAGACGAAGTCCCTGACGGCGTCGATGTTGTCCGCGTCGAGGACCCCAAGGAGGATGTGGTCCGGCCCGAAGACGCGCAGGGTGACAATGTTGATGCCCAGCTGCTCGGCAAGCTGCGGTATCTGGCCGGCGCCCTCCTTCAGCATCTGCTTCGTGACGGCGTTGGAGGTCGGGCAGAGCTGGGGCGGATGCTCCGCGATTACGGCGAACGTTGCCATGAGGAACCTCCAGGGTTTGCCGGACCTCACCCTAACTCTCTGACCCGTGGCCTGCTAGCGGCAGCCGACATTCACTAGATTCCAAGCATGGCCGAGGGGAACAGCTTCGGGGCGCGCGACACGCTGAGCGTGGGCGGCAGCGAGTACGAGATCTACCGGCTCGACGCGCTGCAGCAGAAGTACGACGTCGCCCGGCTGCCCTACTCGCTGAAGATCCTGCTCGAGAACCTGTTGCGCACTGAGGACGGCATGGCGGTGACGGCCGAGGACGTCGAGAACCTCGCCCGCTGGGTGGCGAGCGACGAGCCGAGCAAGGAGATCGCGTTCAGCCCGAGCCGCGTGCTGATGCAGGACTTCACCGGAGTGCCGGCGATCGTGGATCTGACCGCGATGCGCGACGCGATGGCGGAGCTCGGGGGCGACCCGGAGAGGATCAACCCGCTCGCGCCAGCGGAGCTCGTGATCGATCACTCGATCCAGGTCGACGAGTTCCTCTCGCGCATGTCGTTCGCGCGCAACGCGGAGCTCGAGTTCGAGCGAAACCGCGAGCGCTACGCGTTCCTGCGCTGGGGCCAGACCGCGTTCGACAACTTCAGCGTGGTGCCGCCGAACACCGGGATCTGCCACCAGGTGAATCTCGAGTACCTCGCCCGCGTCGTGTACACGCGCGACGGCGTGGCGTTCCCCGACACGCTGGTCGGCACCGACTCCCACACGACGATGATCAACGGCCTTGGCGTGCTTGGCTGGGGAGTGGGCGGCATCGAGGCCGAGGCCGCGATGCTCGGTCAGCCGGTGTCGATGCTGATCCCGCAGGTGATCGGCTTCAAGCTCACCGGTGAGCTCGCCGAGGGAGCCACCGCGACGGACCTGGTCCTGACCGTCACGCAGATGCTGCGCGAGAAGGGCGTGGTCGGGAAGTTCGTCGAGTACTACGGCTCGGGTCTCGCGAACCTGCCGCTCGCGGACCGCGCGACGATCGGCAACATGTCGCCCGAGTACGGCGCGACCTGCGGCATCTTCCCGGTCGACGCCGAGACGCTCCGCTACCTCGAGTTCAGCGGCCGCCCCAAGGAGCTCGTGGATCTCGTCGAGGCCTACACCAAGGAGCAGGGCCTCTTCCACGACGAGAGCTCTGAGGAGGCGACCTACTCGGACACGCTCGAGCTCGATCTCTCGACGGTCGAGCCGTCGATCGCAGGGCCGAAGCGCCCGCAGGACCGTGTGCCGTTGCGCGTCGCGAAGCCTGAGTTCGAGGAGGCGCTCGCGGACTTGATCGGGCCGGTCGACGACGGCGACGGCACGCTCAATGGCGACACGCCGGACGAGGCCGTGGCCGAGACGTTCCCGGCCTCAGATCCGCCCGCGTTCATGGCCGGGACAGCGCCTCATCCGGACAACGCGCCGCCGCACGCGCCCCAAGAGGGCGCCGGCGCCGCGGTGGCTGACCCGCCGTCGACGAGCGTGACCGCGACCCTCGACGACGGCACTGAGGTGGACCTCGACCACGGCAAGGTTGTGATCGCCGCGATCACGAGCTGCACGAACACCTCGAACCCGTCGGTGATGCTGGGCGCCGGCCTGCTTGCCAAGAAGGCGGTGGAGCGCGGCCTCACTCGCAAGCCGTGGGTGAAGACCTCGCTCGCGCCCGGTTCGAAGGTCGTGACCGAGTATCTCGAGCGGGCGAAGCTGATCGAGCCGCTCGAGGAGCTCGACTTCAACCTGGTCGGCTACGGCTGCACCACCTGCATCGGCAACTCGGGACCGCTGCCCGAGGCGATCTCGAACGCGATCCAGGAAAACGACCTCGCCGCCGTCGCCGTGCTGTCGGGGAACCGCAACTTCGAGGGGCGCATCCACCCTGACGTGAAGATGAACTACCTCGCGTCGCCGCCGCTGGTCGTGGCCTACGCGCTCGCCGGCACGATGGACATCGATCTCCTGAACGATCCGCTCGGCGACGGCTCCGACGGCGAGCCGGTCTACCTCCGCGACATCTGGCCCTCCGGCCAGGAGGTGGCGCAGGCGGTGGAGAGCGCAGTCGAATCGGACATGTTCCGCAAGAGCTACGGCGAGGTGTTCGAGGGCGACGAGAACTGGAACGCGCTCGAGGTGCCGACCGGCGAGCGTTACGCCTGGGATCCGGAGTCGACGTACGTGAAGCACCCGCCGTACTTCGAGGGCATGGACGCCGAGCCGGCGGACGAGCTGCCGCAGATCGGCGGCGCGCGCATCCTCGCGCTGCTGGCCGACTCCGTGACCACGGACCACATCTCACCGGCGGGCGCGATCAAGCCTGATTCGCCCGCGGGCAGGTACCTCATCGACCACGGGGTCGAGCGGAAGGACTTCAACTCGTACGGGTCGCGGCGCGGCAACCACGAGGTGATGATGCGCGGCACGTTCGCGAACGTGCGGCTGCGCAACCAGCTCGCTCCCGGCACCGAGGGCGGCTTCACCGTGCACCTGCCGGACGGCGAGCAGACGACGATCTTCGACGCGGCGATGCAGTACGCCGACGAGGGCGTGCCACTGGGCGTGCTCGCCGGGCGCGAGTACGGGTCCGGCTCCTCGCGCGACTGGGCCGCGAAGGGGCCGCGCCTGCTCGGCGTGCGCTTCGTGATCGCGCAGAGCTACGAGCGCATCCACCGGTCGAACCTCGTGGGCATGGGCGTGCTGCCACTGCAGTTCCCGGCCGGCGAATCGGTCGAGTCGCTCGGGCTAACGGGCCGCGAGCGCTTCGACCTGGAGCCGCTCGCGGAGGGAGCGCGAACGCTGAAGGTGACCGCGACGCCCGACGGCGGCGACCCGATCGAGTTTGAGGCCACCGTCCGCATCGACACACCGAACGAGTGGCAGTACTACCGGCACGGCGGCATCCTGCATTTCGTGCTGCGCTCGCTCGCCGCGCGCGCCTCTTGAGTCTCCCGGAGGGACGGCTCGATCACCACGACCTCTGCTTCGGCTGCGGAATCGCAAATCTGTTCGGCCTCCAGATGGAGATCGTTCGGGCCGAGCGGGGCGGGGGAGTCGTGGGTCGCTTCTTCGTGAAGCAGGACCACCAGGGCCCGCCGGGCTACGCGCACGGGGGCGTGATCGCCGCCGCGCTCGACGACGCGATGGCCGTGCTGCTGCACGCCAGCGGCAAGCTGGCCGTAACGCGCTCGATCGAGGTCGATTTCCGCGCGCCCGTGCCGGTCGGCGTGTTCGTGGTGGTGGAGGCCGAGGTGGAGCGCCGCGAGGAGGGGCGGGTGTGGCTCCGGTCGATCGCACGGACCGAGGGCGAGGGCGCGACCGTGGTCGCCGAGGCAACCGCCCAGTTCAAGGAGC
This sequence comes from Thermoleophilaceae bacterium, assembly GCA_036392575.1. GTDB lineage: Bacteria > Actinomycetota > Thermoleophilia > Solirubrobacterales > Thermoleophilaceae > JADGHQ01. Next base: position 10,665 of record DASVXS010000073.1, read on the forward strand.
TGGGCGACCTGCCGCCGGAAGCACTTTCCCGAGCAACCTGAGCGGTCGCCGCACTGAGCCGGGCGGTGCGGTTGCCGCGGTGGTCTTCGCGCGCATACGATCGCTCTAACCCGAAGGGGAGGAGTGTTCCGTGAACGTCGATGTGCTGAAGAGCGTGCCGTTCTTCAAGGGGCTTGGGAGGCGGGATTTCAAGGAACTCGCCGGTCACACCGACGAGCTGGACGTGCGCGCCGGAACGGTGCTCTGCCGCGAGGGCGACTTCGGCCACGAGTTCTTCGTGATCGAGTCGGGCGAGTTCGAGGTCGCGAAGGCCGACGGCCGCACCGCGACGCTCGGGCCGAACGACTTCTTCGGCGAGATAGCGCTGCTCGAGGCCGACCGCCGCAACGCCACTGTGACCGCCAAGACCGACGGGACCGTGATCGTGATGAACCGGTCCGATTTCCGGCACCTCGAGCACGATCACCCCGAGATCTCGGCGCGGGTCCGCGAGGCGATCGAGCAGCGGAGGGTGCCCGCCTAAGCGCTACTCGAGTCGCGATGGACCGTCTCCGGCGAGAACGCCGGTAGGCACACGGCCACGTAGTCCGCGCCGTCCGGCGTGGAGTAACGCACCCATTCACCGCTGCGCACGAGTACGGCCTGCCCCGCTCGAACTTCGAGCGTCCCAGCCTCGCTCTCCACCCGCAGTAGTCCGTCGAGCACGAGCGAGTACTCGTCGAACTCGGGCCGCTGGCCAGGCTCGTGCCAGCCCGCCGGCGAGCGCATGCGAGCGACGCTCACGCGCGCCTCGCCGCTGTTGACACGGCCGACGAACTCCTCGATCGCCTTCGGCGGCTCGCCGCCGGCCTCGAAGCGGGTGGGCGAGTCGATCAGCTCGGGCACGCCCGCAGCGTAACCGGAGGCAGTGAGGGGGGTGGGCTGTTTTGACATTGATAGTCATGGTCAAAACGGCCCAGGTCCGTTGAGGGAGGCACGTTGAATGCAGAGAGCGCGTGCGGCCATCGGCAGCTTCGTCTTCCTCCTCATTGCCCCCGGCGTGGCGGCCGGTCTCATCCCTTGGCTGATCACCGACTGGGAGGCCGACGACTGGTCGCTGCCGATTCGCATCGCCGGCGCGCTCCTCATCGCGGCTGGCGCCGCGGTGCTACTCAGCGCGTTCGCTCGCTTCGTGATCGAGGGACTCGGGACGCCGGCTCCGGTGGCGCCCCCGCAGCAACTCGTGATTGGAGGCCTCTACCGCTACGTGCGCAACCCGATGTACCTGGCCGTCGAGGCCACGATCGTCGGCCAGGCCCTCTTCCTCGGACAGCCCTCATTGCTGCTGTACGCGCTTGCGTTCGCCGCGATCGTCGCGGCGTTCGTCTACGGCTATGAGCAGCCGACCCTCGAGCGGCAGTTCGGCGACCAGTACGAGGAATACAAGAAGCGTGTTCCCGCCTGGATTCCGCGCCGCCCGAGTGACAGCCGGAAAACCGGGGTAGGTTCTTAGCCGCGATGGCCGAGAACCTCACCCGCCAGATCCTCAAGGAGCACCTGGTGGACGGCGAGCTCACGCCGGGCTCGCCGATCGCGCTCAGGGTCGACCAGACGTTGCTCCAGGACGCCACCGGAACGATGGCGTGCATGCAGTTCGAGCAGCTGGACGTGGGGCGAGTGCAGGTGAAGCGGGCCGTGCAGTACGTCGATCACAACGTGATCCAGCTCGACTTCAAGAACCCGGACGACCACCGGATGCTGCAGGCGCTGGCGCGCAAATACGGGCTCGACTACTCGCGGCCCGGCAATGGCATCTGCCACTACGTCCACATCGAGCGCTACGCGCGACCGGGCGAGATCCTCGTGGGCGCCGACTCGCACACCACCACGAGTGGTGCACTCGGCATGATCGCGATCGGCGCCGGCGGCCTCGACGTGGCGGTCGCGATGGGTGGCTACCCCTACGAGATCGCCTGCCCGGAGATCGTGCAGGTGCACCTCACCGGAAAGCTGAACCGGCCCTGGGTCCAGGCGAAGGACATCATCCTCGAGCTGCTGCGCCGGCTGTCGGCGAGCGGCGGAAAGAACAAGATCTTCGAGTTCACCGGCGAGGGGACGGCGGATCTGATCGTGCCCGAGCGCGGCACGATCGCCAACATGATCGCCGAGCTCGGCGCCACCTCGGCCGTGTTCCCGCCCGACGACCAGACGCGCGACTGGCTCAAAAAGCAGCAGCGCCCCGAGGACTTCAGCGAAATCGGGGCGGACGAAGGCGCCGAGTACGACGACCGCATCGAGATCGACCTGAACGAGCTCGGCCCGCTGGTCGCGAAGCCGCAGAACCCGGACAACGTGGTGCCGATCGAGGAGGTCGCGGGCACCGAGCTGGCGCAGGTGTGCATCGGCTCGTCGGTGAACTCGGGCTACGCCGACCTGGCGCTACCCGGCGCGATCCTCGCTCACCAGGGCGGCCAGGTCGTGCACGAGTCGATCACGGCCACCGCGACGCCGGGCTCGCGGCAGATCCTCACCGCGATCGCAGAGTCGGGCGTCTACCGGCAGCTGGTGGAGGGAGGCGTGCGGATGCTCGAGCCGGTGTGTGGCCCGTGCGTGGGTATGGGGCAGGCGCCGCCGTCGAACGCGAACTCCCTGCGCACGTTCAACCGCAACTTCCCCGGCCGCTCGGGCACGCCGGAGGACAGCGTGTTCCTCTGCTCGCCCGCGGTCGCCGCAGTGTCGATGCTCACGGGCAAGATCGAGGACCCGCGCCAGTACGGCGGTGCTCCGGAGATCCTCCCGGCGCCCGAGCTCAAGCCCTACGTGGACGACCGCCACATCTTCAAGCCGGCCGACGCGGACGAGGCCGAGCGCATCGAGATCCCGCGCGGGCCGAACATCAAGACGCCGCCCGAGCACACGCCACTGCCCGACTCGATCGAGGCGCGCATCGCGACTGTGCAGCCCGACAACATCTCGACCGGCGACCTCGCGCCAGACGGCGTGATCGTGATGAGCTACCGCTCGAACATCCCTGCGATCGCGGAGTTCACGTTCCAGCACCGCGACCCGGAGTTCCGCAAGCGCATGCAGGAGTGGGGGAGCGGCTTCATCGTCGGAGGCGAGAACTACGGCCAGGGCTCCTCACGCGAGCACGCCGCGCTCGCGCCCCTCCAGCTCGGCGTAAGGGCCGTGTTCGCGAAGTCGTTCGCGCGCATCCACCGCCGCAACCTGGTGGCGCAGGGCATCCTCGCGCTCACGTTCAAGGACGACGCCGACTACGACCGCGCGGAGGTCGGCCAGTGCTGGGAGCTGCCGAACATCAAGCAGGAGCTCGAGGACGGAGCGGAGGAGATCATCGTGCGCATCAAGGATTCGGGGGACGAGTTCACAGTGAGCCACGACTTCGCCCCGAAGGAGCGCGAGATCCTGATCGAAGGTGGCCTCCTGCACTACCTCAAGGAACGCGGCGAGCAGGTGACAGGCGAGCAGCCGGTCGCTGGCGCCTGATCAGGCGAACATCTGGCGCGCTACTTCTCGGGCCGGCTCGGATAGGGGCCAGGCGATCGCACGTAGGCCCGCGGGCTGGGCGTTCACCAGCTCCGCCAGCAGCGACAGTCCAGCCGGCAGCTTGACCCCGAGCCGCAGCACGACCGCCTCCGCGTACATCGGGAGCGCGAGCGCCGGATCGAGAGCGCGGGGCGTGAGCCGTAGGTCGGAACGCGCACCGCGTGGCGACGGCAGCAGCCGCTGGGCAAGCCTCACGACTGCGGCGGGCGGCAGGAGAAGGCTGTCGAAGTAGGTCGTCCGCTCGACGCTCCAGCCGGCGACCTCCGCCGAGTCGCGCAGCGTGCCGCGCCGATAGCGGCGGTAGTGCAGGTTCGCGTCGTCGTGGCGCGACCACAGCCACTGGTAGGCGGGCACGGTCACGAGCATGCGTGCGCCCGGACGCGCGACCCGGCGCAGCTCGCGCAGCGAGGCGACGTCGTCCGGCGTGTGCTCGATCACGTCGAGGCACGTGATCAGGTCGAAGCTCGCGTCCTCGAACGGCAGGCGCTCGACTCGTGCCGCGAACACGCGCGAGTGGCCCCGCGCACGCGCCGCGGCGAGCGCGCGGCGGCTCGCGTCGATGCCGGTGACCGACCCATACCGCTGCAGCTCGTCGAGCGTACGACCGGAACCGCAGCCGGCGTCGAGGATCTGCGCGGCAGGCGGCAGCTCGAGCCGGTCGAGCACGCTCGACAGCACCCGTCGCCTGCCGCGGTACCACCAGTGGCGATCGTCGAGCTCGATCATCGCCCTGAGCTCCGATCTCTGCATCGCGCGGATGCTGCCCCCGCGCCGGTGTGCGATGGCGGAAATTCTGTTGCGATCGCGTTAGACGGGGTCTAACCCGAGCGACCCGCTGCCCTAACCGTCCTTAACGCGCCCGGGGTGACCCTGCTGGCATGACGCCTGCCTTCCTTCCCGGCCTGACCATCGTGCTTCCCTGTTTCAACGAAGAGGACAACGTGCGCGAGGCGGTGGCCGCGGCGCTTCGTGCAGGGCGTCGCTTCGCCGAGCACTGCGAGGTGCTGGTCGTGGACGACGGCAGCACCGACGCCACGGGGGAGATCGGCGTCGAGCTCGTCGAGCTACATCCCGAGGTGCGGTTGCTGCTCCACCCGGTGAACCTCGGGTACGGTGCGGCGCTCCGCACCGGCATCCGCGCGGCCACGGAGCCGTTCGTGCTGCTCACCGACGCCGACCTCCAGTTCGACCTCGGCGAGCTTGCGGACTTCGTGCCGCTCACGGAGGACGCGGAAGTGATCGCGGGCTACCGGATCGACCGGCAGGACTCGTTCAGCCGTCGCCTCGCCGCAGCCGGCTGGAACGCCCTGGTGCGCTCGCTGTACGGGCTTCGTGTGCGCGACGTGGACTGCGCGTTCAAGCTGATCCGGCGGGATCTGATCCAGAGCTTCACGCTTCGCTCGACCGGCGCGATGATCAGCACCGAGTTGCTCGTGAAGTGCATCGATGCGGGCGGGCGGGTGGCGGAGGTGGGGGTGCATCACTACCCTCGCCCCGCAGGACGCGCGAGCGGGGGCGACCCGCGCGTGGTGGCGCACGCCTTCCGTGAGCTTGCACAGCTCCACAGCGCGCTCACGCCAGTGGCCAAGCACGGAGCGTAGGTTGGGTAGCGTCGCGCTGAGCGCCCGCCGGCGCGTGGCCGCGCTGCCGGCAGCGGTGCCGAGCGCTTGGCTCGCCGCGGGCGGCATCGCCGGCGTGGCAGCCGCGCTCCGGCTGCCGGGCATCGGCGGGATGCGCGAAAACTTCTTCTACGACGCCGGCGTGCGCAGCATGTCGCTGTCGTGGCACAACTTCTTCGTCGGCGCGTTCGACCCGAGCGCATCGCTCGCGGTCGACAAGCCGCCGATCGACCTGTGGCTGCAGGTGGCGAGCGTGAAGCTGCTGGGCTTCAACCGGGTGGCACTGTCGCTGCCACAGGCACTCGCCGGGTCGGTGGCGGTGCTCATCGTCTACGACCTCGGGCGCCGCCTGTTCGGCACCGCCGCCGGCCTGTGTGCCGCCGCGGCGCTCGCGGTGCTGCCGGTGTCCGTGGTCACCTCGCGCAGCGACACGATGGATTCGTTGATGATGGCGCTCGCCCTGCTCGCGGCGTGGCTCGTCGTGCGGGCGGTGGAGACGGGCCGCGCGCGCTGGCTGTACCTGGCCGCGCTCGTGCTCGGCATCGATTTCAACGTGAAGCTGCTCGAGGCGCTGGTGCCGCTCCCGGCGATCGCGCTGCTCTACCTGATCGCCGCGCGTGAGCCGGTGAGGGCACGCGCGGCGCGGCTAGGAGCCGGGCTGGTGGTGCTGGTCGCCACCTCCCTGTCGTGGGCCGCCGCCGTCTCCACGCTTGCCGTGCGCAATCGCCCCTACCCGATCGGATCTACGAACGGCAGCGTCTGGAACGTGCTGTTCGTCTACAACGGCCTCGACCGGATCCGGCCCCCCGCGGGGACGCGGGTTCACGCCGCTGCTCCGCCCGGCCTCAGCCGGCTCTTCAGCTCGATCTTCTCCGGCTACATCGGCGTGGAGCTGCTGCCCGCGTTGCTCGCCGGGGTGCTCGCCTTGCTTGCCGCCGCGGTTGTTTTCTGGGCGCGTCGAGAGGGCACCCGCCTGAGCATGGGCGGCGCCGCGATGGTGGCGGTGTGGTTGCTCACCGGCTTCCTGCTCTTTTCGCGCATGGGCGCCGTCAGGCTGCGCTACCTCGAGGCGATGACGCCCGCTGTCGCGCTTGCGCTCGGCGCGGGTACAGCGGCGCTCGCGCGGCAGCGCCCGGCTCTGGCCGCGCCCACTGTCGGCGCGATCGCGTTGGTCGGCGCGGTGTACGCGTTCCACGTACCTGTTGCGGGCACCGTTGTGGCCCTCGCGGTGATCGCTGCGCTGGTCGCGGTGGTCCTGATGCTCCTGCGACGGCCGTCCGCGGCAGTCGTCGGCGCGATGGTGGCCGTGCTCGCCGCGCCCACGGCCTTCGCCGCGAAGCTGGCGGCCGATCATTCGTCGGACGCGCCGGCGGGTGGGGGCGGGCTCACCGCGCGCTGGGCAGCGAAGATCGACCGCTACGCCCGCGCGCATCGTCATGGCGCGAGATACCTGCTCGCCGCCGCGGCGCCGGGGAAGGCCGCCGCGCTGATCGCGCGCGACCCTCAGCCGATCCTCTTCCTCACGAGCTACCGGGGACGGCAGTTCACGAGCGCGCGCGAGCTCGCTCGGCTCGTGCGGAGGGGCGAGGTGAGCACGGTGGTGATGGATCACCGGTGCTCGCCGAGCACGCCGGCGGGCTGCGCTCCGGCGGTGAACTGGGCGCGCCGCCACGGCATCGACGTGTCGAAACGCGCGCACTTGAGAAAGCGCGGCCAGATCTACTCAGTGGGACCGCGGATCAGTGCGCGTCGTGCACGCGTGCAAATCCACATGAACCGTTGAGATTCCAGGGATAGCTTGACCCGCGGGATGAACCAAGCCGGCAGCCTGGACATCCTCGTGGTCGACGACGAGTCTCCGCTCAGGGAGACGCTTCGCCAGTCGTTCACGCGCGAGGGCCACCGGGTGATGGCGGTTGCGGACGGCCGCGCCGCGATCGACCGAGCGACCACTCAAGGCTTCGACATCGTGCTGCTCGACGTGGCGCTCGGCCAGGGGCCGGATGGCTACGAGGTGTGCCGCACTCTGCGCGCCCGCCGCAACGTGGTGCCGATCATCATGCTCACGGCGCTCGACAGCGAGGCCGATGCCGTGCTCGGGCTCGAAGCGGGTGCGGACGACTACGTGACGAAGCCCTTCGGCCTCGCCGAGCTTCGAAGCCGGATTCGCGCGGTGCTACGGCGCGCAGGAGGCCGGGGCCTCGGCGACGAGATCCTCTCGGCGGGTCGCGTCACGCTCGACAGGCGGCGCCGCGAGGTCGCTGCGGACGGCCAGCCTGTACAGCTCACGTTCTCCGAGTTCGAGCTGCTCGACACGATGATGGGCGAGCCCGGACGGCTCTTCAACCGCCAGGAGCTGCTGCGCTCGATCTGGGGCGAGAGCGCCTACCGAGACCCGCGCGCGATCGACGTGCATGTGCGGCACCTGCGCGAGAAGCTCGAGGAAGACCCGCAGACGCCGCGCCTGATCGTGACCGTGCGCGGCGCGGGCTACAGGCTGCAGGCGCCATGAGGCCGGTCCGGCTGATCCCGCACGGGCTGCGCGCGCGGATCGTGCTCGCGATGATCCTCACTGCGGTCGTGACGCTGGCGGTCGCGGCGCTGGCGCTGCTGCCGCCTCTCGAGCACCGCCTGAAGCGCGAGGAGCTGCAGGCGCTGGCCGACACCGCGGTGGCCGCACGTCCGGGCTTCCTCTCCCTCGAGGAGGGCCAGCCGACGGCCGGCTCCAGGCGGCTCGCGCGACTGTCCCGGGCGCTCGCGAGGCGCACGGGCGGGCGCGTGGTCGTGTTCGACAGTCATGGCCAGTCGCTGACCAACACCGACCCGGCGCCGGACAGCTTCGAGGACGTGGGGCAGGCAGCGGTACGCGGCAAGACCGTGAAGAGCGTGGCGAGCAACGGCTCAGGCAGCGACGTCGCGCGCGTGGCGATGCCACTGCGGGTGCGAGGCCATCGTTACGTGATCGTGCTGCGCAAGACGCTCGACGACGCTCCGCTCGCCGCGCGCGTGGTCAAGCACGCCTTCCTCGTTGCCAGCCTGGCGGGCCTCGCGATCGCCGTTCTGCTCGGCGTCGCCATCACCGGCCGGGTGCTGCGCAGGGTGCGGCGGCTGCGCGACGCGACTTCTCTCGTGGCCCGGCGCGGCCCCGCCGTCGAGCTCGCCCCCGACCACGCACGCGACGAGGTGGGCGACCTGGCCCGCTCGTTCGCGACGATGCAGACGCGCCTCCGCGAGCAGGAGCAGGCGCGGCGCACCTTCGTGGCCACGGCGTCGCACGAGCTCCGCACGCCGCTGGCGTCGCTGCGGATGATGCTCGAGCTGCTCGAGGAGGACCTGGCGCGGGAGCCCGCCGACGTGGAGGACGCCCGCGAGCAGGCGGCAAGCGCCGGGGCGCAGGCTCGGCGCCTCGCGTCGCTCGCGGCGGACCTGCTCGATCTCAGCCGGATTGACAGCGAGGTGCAGCTGCGCAGCGAACCGGTCGCCCTCGCGGAAGTTGGCCGGGCGGTGACGGCCGAGTTTGCGGGCATGGCAGAGTTCGAGGCGGACGCAGAGCCGTGCTGGGCAAGCGGCGATCCCGGCGCGGTGGCACGCATCGCGCGCATCCTCGTGGACAACGCCATTCGCTTCTCGCCTCCGTCGCACCCGGTTGCCGCGACGGTCAAGGAAGAGCACGGCTTGGCTGTGCTGAGGGTCCAGGACTCCGGCCCCGGCGTCCCCGAACGCGAGCGGGACCTGATCTTCAACCGCTTCCAGCGCGGCAGCGCGACGGGCGACCAGGCGGGCTTCGGTCTGGGGCTCGCGATCGGGCGCGAGCTGGCCGAGCGCATGGGCGGGACGCTGCGGCTGGAGCCCTCGGCTGAGGGAGGCGCCCGCTTCGCTCTCCGGCTGGGTCTCGCGGTGCCCACGCGCGAGCCCGTGCCGGGCTAACGCGATCCCAACATCGAGGACGCGATTGCTAACGGCGTCGCGGACAGATTCTCGGGGTGAGCGCATCCGTGCTGGGTTTGTTCGTCGCGGTGGCCGCCTCGGTCGCCCTGAACGTGAGCTACCTGATCCAGCGGGTGGGGTCGGCGGGCGCGCCGGCGATATCACCCCTGCGGCCCGTCGCGACCGCCCGCGGCCTGCTCGGCTCGCCGGTGTGGGTCGGCGGCTTCGCGCTTGGGAGCGCCGGGACGGCCATGCAGGTCGTGGCGCTCGTCCTGGCCCCGATCTCGCTCGTGCAGGGCTTCATCGCCGGCGGGCTCGCGCTGGCCGTGCCACTCGCTCGGCGCGTGCTGGGCGAGGAGTTGCGCCCGGCGGAGGTCGCCGCCGTGGGGATCATGGTCGCGGGGCTTGCGTGCATCTCGCTGGCAGGTACCGGCGGGCATGAGCCGCTCCGCACCGAGCCCGCGGCCACCTACGTCCTGATCTCCAGCGGGATCGGGCTGGCGCTCGTGCTGGTGCCGGGCCTGCGCCGGACCGGCGAGCGGCTGGGCCTCGCAGGCGGGATCTTCTACGGCGCCGCAATGGTGGCGGTGAAGGCGCTCGCGCACGCGGGGCACGGCAGCGTGCCGGCAGTGCTCGCGTCTCCTTGGCTCGAGGTCGCGGTCGTGCTGGGGGCCGCCGGCTTCTTCGCCTTCCAGCGCGGCCTCCAGGTGGGCCCGGCGATTCCCGTCGCGGCGCTGATGATGGCCGGAACGAACGTGGTCGCCGTGCTCGCAGGCTTCCTCGTACTCGGCGACCCGCTCGGCGCCACGCCGTTGCTCGCGGTGGCGCGAATCGCCGGCTTCGTTGCGGTCGGGGCGGCCACGTGGATGCTGGCTCCGGCACAGGTCCGCGTTACGCGGCCGAGCCTGGTTGCGACTGCCGCCACGCGCGAGCGATGAACACCACCACCCGGCTCGGTCTCGTCCGCCAGGACGCGGCGCTGCGGATCGCGCGCCCGGAGCTGCGGGCGATCCTGACGTCGGTGGGCGTACTCGGGCTCGCCGCGTACGGCGTGCTCTGCTGGCGCATCGTCGAGGCGAGCTTCGTGCAACCGCGGCTGCTCGTCCCGTCCGCGCACAGGCACTTCCCTCTCTGGATGCGCGGCGTGCTTCGCGCCAACGGGTCACCGCTGCCGTTTCACGACTTTCTGAACGTTCTTGTTGCGCTCACGATGCTGTACGTGGTGATCGTCGTGTGCGCTCGCGCGATTCCCGCGCTGATCGGTCTGGGCGCGGTGGCAGCGCTCACTGTGCTCTTCACCCTCGCGCCGCCACTGCTTTCGACGGACGTCTTCAACTACATCGCGTACTCCCGCGCCGCCCAGTTGCACGGGCTGAATCCGTACGTGCACGGCCCGGCGGCGCTCCCGAACGATCCCGTCTATCCGTTCGTGGGTCACCTCTGGAACCACGTGCCGAGTGCATATGGCCCGCTCTTCACGCTTCTCACGTACGAGCTCGAGCCGCTCGGCATCCATGGCGAGCTGTGGGCGCTCAAGGCGATCGCGGGCGCCGCGTGCATCGGCTGCGTTGCGCTCGTCTGGCTGTGCGCCAAGCGGCTCGAGGTTCCGGCCGTCCCCGCTGCGCTCTTCTTCGGGCTGAACCCGCTCGTGCTCGTGTGGGGCGTTGGCGGAGCCCACAACGACATGGTGATGACGTTCGCTCTGCTGCTGGGCCTCTACCTCCTGCTGTCGCGTCGCCCGGCCCTCGGCGGCGCCGCCCTGACGGTCGCAACCGCGGTGAAGCTCACGGCTGGGCTTGCGCTGCCGTTTGCGATCGTGGGCGTGCGTCCCCGCTGGCGCGTGGCGGCGGGCGCGCTCATGGCGGCGGGCGTGGGGCTGGCGATCACGTACGCGGAGTTCGGGTCCCGGATTCGCGGAATGCTCGACGCGCTCAGATTCCAGGGCAGCCTGCACTTCGTCGGCGCCAACGTTCCCGGCTATGTCGGCTACCTGCTCGGGCACCCCACGGCGGGGTACGTGCACCCTCACATCCTCACGGAGCTCGTCGTGGTGGGGTCGGCGCTGCTGCTTCTCCGCACCGTGCTTCAGCGATCGTGGCTCGAGTCGACGGGCTGGGCGCTGTTGCTCCTGCTGGTTACCGCCAGCTGGATCCTGCCTTGGTACGTCGTGTGGGCGCTGCCGATGGCGGCGCTCGCGCGCAGGCCGTGGCTCCGCGCTGGCGCGGTCGCGCTCACGGGCGTGCTCGTGGCGATGCAGATCAGTCACCTCGCGCTCATTCATGACCACCATCACAGGCACCGGCACCACCACCACAGGCACCACCACGCGCTTGTCCACCATCACACCGCGCATGGCCCGCGCTTCGCCGTCCGTACCGGCGGGTAGACGACGACAGATGAGCGAACACCAGCCACGCACCGAGGAAGAGGCGGAGGAAACCGTCGAGCAGCGCGAGGCCGAGCCCGAGGAGACTGGCGACAAGTCGGGCGAGGACGAACCGGGCGTGAACCCCGAGCCCGACCAGGGCTACGGCGGCCAGTTCGAGTAGCGCTGCGGCGCCCCGACGCGGCTAATCGGCAGCGAGCCGCTCCTCCACCGAGCGGACCTTGTCGTCGAGCGTCTGATCCGGCTTGTCGCGGCGCTCGTCGAGCTTCAGGACCGTGTACACGCGCGGGATGCCCTGCTCGAACGGCACGGAGTGCAGCTCGGCCACCACGTCGAGGATGTCCCGCGTGCTGCCCTCGAGCGAGGTGCCCATGGCGTGCATGCGGTAGCGCACCTTGTCCTGACTAGCGAGGCGACGCTGGATCTCGGCGATGTACTCGCTCGCGCTCACCTCGGGGCGACCCAGCGCCAGCACGGTGAGGTCGGCGGTCGCCATCTCAGGCGAGGTTGGTCCAGACGGTCTTGATCTCGAGGTAGGCGTCGAGGTTCGCGTGCCCCATCTCGCGCCCGATCCCCGAGGCCTTGACGCCGCCGAACGGGGCAGCGGCGTCGCTCGGGCCCCAGACGTTGATGTAGACCGAGCCCGCCTGCAGAAGCTGCGCGAGCCTGTGCGCGTTGCCCACGTCGCGGGTCCAGACGCCGGCCGCGAGGCCGTACTCCGTGTCGTTCGCACGTCGCGCGACCTCCTCGAGGTCGTCGTAGGGCATCGCGACGAGGACCGGCCCGAAGATCTCCTCGCGCGCGATCCGCATGTCGTCCTCCACACCCGTGAACAGGGTGGGGTTGATGAAGTAGCCGTTCCCGCCGTCGCCGCCGTTGCCGCCCGCGGCCACCTCTGCGCCCTGCTCCTTGCCGGACTCGATGTAGCCGATCACGCGCTCGTACTGCTCCGCCGACACCACCGGGCCGAACTGCGTCGAGGGATCGAGGCCCGGGCCCACCTTCGCGCCCTTTGCGGCCTCGGCCAGCGCGCCCGTGACCGCGTCGTAGTGCTCGCGCGGAACGAACAATCGCGAGCCCGCCTGGCACGCCTGGCCTGTGTTGAAGTAGATGCCCTGGAAGGCGCCCTTGATCGCCGCGTCGAGGTCGGCGTCGGGCAGGATGATGTTCGGGCTCTTGCCGCCGAGCTCGAGCGTGACGCGCTTCAGCGAGCGGCCGCACTTCTCGCCGATCTGACGTCCGACCACCGTGGATCCGGTGAAGGCGATCTTGTCGACTCCCGGATGGTCGACGATCGCCGCGCCGGTCTCGCCTCCGCCGGTGACGATGTTCACGACGCCCTCGGGGAAGCCCGCCTCCTGGATCAGCTGCCCCACGCGCAGCGCGGTGAGGGGCGTCTGCTCGGCTGGCTTCAGCACCACGGTGCAGCCCGAGGCGAGCGCGGGACCTAGCTTCCAACCCGTCATCAGCAGCGGGAAGTTCCACGGAATGATCTGCCCCGCCACGCCGACCGGCTCCTTGAGCGTGTAGACGAACATGTTCGGCCAGGAGACCGGGATCGTCTCGCCCTCCATTTTGGTGGGCCAGCCCGCGTAGTAGCGAAGGTGCGCGACCGTGAACGGCACGTCCACGGCGCCCGCGATCGTGACCGGCTTGCCGTTGTCGAGCGACTCGAGCTGCGCCAGCTCCTCGGCGTTCTTCTCGATCAGGTCCGCGAGCTTGTTGATCAGCAGCGAACGGCCCGCCGCAGGCATCGATCGCCACGGTCCCTCGAACGCCCCGCGCGCGGCACTCACCGCTCGGTCCACGTCCTCGGCGCCGGCCTCGGCGACGGCGCAGATCGGCTGGCCGGTCGCCGGGTCGATCGTCTCGAACGTGCGCCCGTCGGCCGCGTCCACCCAGTCGCCGCCGATCAGCAGCCT
>DASVXS010000074.1:0-6559 GCA_036392575.1 Thermoleophilaceae bacterium
GGCGCAGGCCAGTGGCTAACCGGAACCTCCGAGGGCGTGATCGCGAAGCAGGGCGACGCGCCTTACAGCCCCGGCGAGCGCACCGGCATGCTGAAGATCAAGCGCGTTCGCACGGCCGACACGGTGGTGCACGCCTTCCGCTTCGGCAAGGAAGAGGGCACGATCGGCTCGCTCATCCTCGCGCTCTACGACGACGACGAGAACCTGCGCGAGGTGGGCCACACCTCCGGCTTCACGGCCAAGCAGAAGCGCGAGCTCGTGGACAAGCTCGAGCCCTACCGTACCTACGAGCGCGGCTCCGGTGAGCCTTCGCGCTGGAAGTCCGACGAGGAACTCGTCTGGGAGGGACTGCGCCCGGAGCTCGTCGTCGAGGTTGCCTTCGACCACATCACCGGCAACCGCATCCGCCACGGCGCCAAGTTCATCCGCTGGCGGCCGGACAAGAAGCCCGAGGAGTGCCGCCTCGAGCAGCTCCGCGCGTAGGGCCTCTACCATCCTGCCGGTGCGCAAGGCAGGGAAGCTCTTCATCGCCGCGGCGTTCCTGACCCTCGGGCTCGCGGCACCGGCCGCCGCGTACACCGTCCCGCCTGACAATCCGTTCGTTTCGACGGCCGGCGCGAAGCCGGAGATTCACGCGTACGGACTGCGTAATCCATTCCGCTGGTCCTTCGACAGGCTGACGGGCGACATCCTGATCGGCGACGTAGGCGAAGGCGCGAGAGAGGAGATCGACTACCGCCCTGCCTCCCAGCTCGCCGGCACGAACTTCGGCTGGGATTGCTGGGAGGGAACGGTCGCCGGGCCTGGCCCCTGCAATCCAGTTCCCCCGAACACGCCGCCCGCGTACGAGTATCCGCACACCTCGGCCCAGATACTGTGGGCGGTCACCGGTGGCGTGGTGGCCCGCGATCCGGGGTTAGGTGCGCTCAACGGCAGATATCTCTTCACTGATTTCTACGCGAGCCAGGTGCAGTCGCTTCCGTTCCCGCCGACAGGCTCCCCGGCACCAACCGGTCTCCCGGCCGTGAGCCATGTCGTGGCGTTCGGGCAGGACGCTGTCGGACACGTATACGTCGTTTCGCTCGATGGCCAGGTCAACCGGCTCACCTCGGCGACAACGAGCGTTCCGGTCGGGCCCTCGTTCAGCGCTCCGATGTACGCCGCGGCTCCACCGAACGACCCACACCGGCTCTTCGTGGTCGAACGGGCCGGCAGGGTCAAGCTGATGGTGGACGACGGCGCGCCCACCACCTTCCTCGACATCTCGAGCCAAGTCTCGACCGCCGGCGAGCAGGGGCTCAGCACGATCGCGTTCCCGCCTGACTACGCGGCATCCGGTCTGTTCTACGTCTACTTCTCCGACCGCGCAGGCAACATCCACGTCGACCAGTTCCGTCGTTCGGCCGCGAACCCAAACGCGGCCGATCCAGGGTCGCAACAGAACGTGCTAGTCATCCCTCATCCGGGCGAGACGAACCACTACGGCGGTCAGCTGAACTTCGGCGGCGACGGCTATTTGTACGTGTCCACGGGCGACGGTGGCAACGCGAATGATCCCAACGGAAACGCGCAGAACCTTGGTTCGCTGCTCGGCAAGCTCCTCCGCATAGACGTCCGTCCCGCGGGTCCCGGCAATGGGACCGTGCAGACACAGGACCGTGTGCCTCCCCGCGTTCAGCTCTCGGCTCGGCATCGCCAGCACATCGGCAAGCCACGCTCGATAGTGGTATCGGCACGGGCCAACGAGTCAGCGACGGGCGGTGCCTACTCGCTCGTGTCCGTGAAGCGCGCCAGGGCCGGGCGGACGGTTCGGAGCCGCACGGCGACGGTGAGGCTCCCCGCGAATGCCCGCAAACGCGTCCGTATCTTCTTCTCGGGCAAAGTGCTGCGCGTCCTGCGTGCCGAAGTGCGAAAGCGCCATCGTACGGTTGCGCGAGTACGCCTCACGGTGCGCGACGCCGCCGGCAATCAGAGCGTCTGGCGTAAGAACGTGCGCCTTGTGCGCTAGCGCGCTTGCACGTGCGCGACGATATTGGCGTGCAGCTAGAGGTGCTCCAAGGCGACGTGACGACGCTTGACGTCGACGCGATCGCGAACGCCGCCAACACGCAGCTCATGCACGGCGGCGGAGTGGCCGGAGCGATCGCGCGAGCGGGCGGACCGGCGGTGCAGCGCGAGTCGCACGAGCGCGCTCCGATCGCGCTCGGCGAGGCGGTCGAAACGACTGCCGGCGACATGCCGGCGCGCTGGGTGATCCACGCCGCGACGATGGAGCTCGGTGGGCCGACCTCGGGCGAGATCATCGAGCGCGCCACCCGCTCGACGCTCGAGAAGGCCGACGAGCTCGGTGCTCGCTCGCTGGCGCTGGTGGCTTTTGGCACCGGCGTCGGCGGCTTCCCGCTGGACGACGCCGCGCGCATCATGACGGCGGTCGTCCGCGACTACGAGCCGCGTTCGCTCGAGCGCGTCGTGTTCGCGGTGCGCGGTGAGGACGCGGAACAGGCGTTCCGCGACGCCGCCTCCGGATAGGCTCCGCCGGTGCCGATCGCGGAGGTCAACGGCCAGCGCATCTACTGGGAGGAAGCGGGCGAGGGCGAGCCGCTGATGCTCGTGATGGGGCTCACAGCGGACCACCTCGCCTGGGCGCTCCAGGTGCGAGAGCTCCAGAAGGACTTCCGCGTCATCACCTTCGACAACCGCGACGCGGGCCAATCGTCCGAGTGCAAGGGCGAGTACGAGGTGACCGACATGGCGGCAGATGCGATCCGGCTCGCCGATGAGCTCGGCCTCGACAGCTTCCACCTCGTGGGTGCGTCACTCGGCGGCGCGATCGCTCAGGAGATGGCGCTCTCCTCACCGGAACGGATCCGCACGCTCACGCTCGCGATCACCTGGGCGGGCGCCGGCAACTGGGGCCGCAAGTTTCACCGGCTGTGGAGCGCACAGGTGGAGCGCACGCCGTGGGAGGAGCACATCGACAACCTGATGCTCCTCGTGTTCTCGGAGGAGTTCTTCGACGACCAGGAGCGGGTCACGTTCATGCGCCAGACGATGCTCGGGAACCCGTTCCCGCAGTCGAAGGAGTCGTTCACTCGCCAGGTCGGCGCGGCCGGCCGCCACGAGACGCGCGAGCGGCTGCCGCACCTGAAGATGCCGGTTCATGTGATCGGCGCTGAGCACGACCGGCTCGTGCCGGTGTGGAAGTCGGAGGAGATCGCCGCGCTGATCCCCGGCGCCAAGCTGACCGTGATCGAGGGCGCCGCCCACAGCGTCAACATCGAGCGCGCGGACGAGTTCAACGCGGCGGTGCGCGACTTCATCCTTGCGGCCGAGCGCAAGGCGGCTTAGCCGCAGCGACCAAACGGATGAGCGCCCCTTGCGGGGCGCTCACCTTGCCTTGCCTGCGTCGCGTAGCCGCTTGCGCCAGCCACGCCGCAGATGTCACCGCATCCCCGCCAGGGAGCGGAATCTCGTACCTCCGATGGTACACCCGTCCCGTGACGTTTGTTACAAAGATTTTGACCGAGTCCGCGCTCGGCCGAGCGCTCTTACTTCGCGCGCGACACCGCCCGCTTCAGCTCTGCCTTGCCCATCTTCGAGCGCCCCTTGATGTCGAGCTTGCGCGCCTCGTCCAAGAGCTCGGCCCGGGTGGGGGACTCGCCTCGCCTCACCGCTGCCGCCTCTTTGCCGAGCGCACTGCGAGTGCTCTTGGGCAGGTTCTTGAGCGTCTGCTTACTGCGTGCGCCGGCTTGCGCCTTCTTGACGTTCCGCTTTGCGGCTGCACGCTGCTTCGTGGTAGCCATGGGCCCGAGCTACCCCGGCCGCACCTCGCGAAACGTCGCGCTCGAGCGTGCGTTCACGCGAGTTGCTCGGCCAGCACCGGCGGCTGCTCCGGTCGCGAGGCGGCCTGCTCGCCGCGCTTGCGCGGGCGGCGCACCTTGAGGTGCTCGGCGACGAGGTAGGAGCCGAGAACGGCGACCGCGGCACCGGCCTGAACCGACAGCGTCGCGACCGACGGCACCACCTCGAGCCAGCGCGCGAGCCAGTTCGGGAAGGAGACGCCGAGGTCGGACTGCGTGCCCGGCAGCCAGCCGAGGTCGACGAAGGAGCGCGCCGTGCCGCCGATCATCACCACGAGCACGAAGGCGATCAGCGCGCCGGTGACCACGAGCATCTTGCGGTAGGGCAGCCTGCGCTGGAGCTTGAAGGTCGCGAGGCCCACGAGCCCGGTGAGCGCCAGGCCGATCGCGGTGCCGGCCATGACGGTCGGCGTGCCCGCCTTCAGCTGCAGGTTCTGCAGGAACAGCACGACCTCGAAGCCTTCGCGGAAGACGGAGGTGAAGCCGAGCGCAACGAGCCCCACGACCTGCGCCGAAAGGAAGCCGCCGCGCGGCATCGCGAGCAGTGTGCGGCGCCGCTTGTGGTGGTGCGAGATCCAGCCGGTCCAGTACACGCGGTGGAGGAACCAGTTGAGGATCACGAGCAGGACCAGCACCGCAATCAGGCCGGTGATCGCCTGCAGCTCGGGCCCGTACTTCTCGGAGAAGGCCCCGAGCACGGCCTGGAACAGGAACCAGACACCCACGCATGCGACGAAGGCGACACCGGCGCCGGCAGCGACCGGGCGCTTGTGCACGGTGTTCGCCCCCTGCATGCTCGCGGTGACCGCGGCGAAGATGAGGACCGCCTCGAGCCCCTCGCGGAAGACGATCAGCGAGGAGTCGACGAGTACCTGCGCGTTCAAAGCCGACCTGCGGGGTAGGACATAGTTAGGGCACCCTAACAAGTCCTCCGACTCGGCGCGTCGCCGAAGCTAGCGGCTCTCCGCGAGGGAGCGCACGACCGCCTCGTAGAAGCCGTCGCCGTTGCGCCCCTCCGTGATCTCGGCGTTCGGTCGGGTGCCCGCGGCCGCGACAGCCTCGGGGTCCTTCTCGAGCGCGTTCGCAACGAGGAAGAAGCGGCCGACCACGTCGGCGACCTCCACGTCCTCGCGCGAATCGCCCACCGCGATCGTCTCCTCGCGCGCATACCCGCGCGCGCGCATGTGAGCCTCCACGGCCCCTGCCTTCGACGCCGGCCGCGGGATCAGGTGGTACGCGTGCGGCGTGCCCTCGAGCCCGAGCAGGGACTCCTTCGGGGAGATCGCGCCGTTGTCGACGAGGCGCAGGTGCCCGAGGCCGTTGACTTCGAGCAGGGTGTTGGCCTCCTCGGTGTCCACGAGCCCACGCAGCAGGTGCGACACCTCGCGGTCCACGTGCCAGGGGGAGTGGTACTCGAGGCGCCCCTCATACGCGTCGAGCAGCAGCGCGGGCGCGCCCGACTCCTCGATCTGTTCGTGGATCGTGACGCCGTCCTGCGGCACGAGGTCACCGGTGAGCCAGGTCTCCTCGCCGTCGATCACCATGCCGGAGCCCACCTCGAAGATGTAGGCGGTCTGCCCGAGCAGGCGCGCGTCCTCCATTACCTGAGCGCGGCGGCGCCCCGACTTGATCACGACCTCGACGCCTGCGCGGAAGCAGGCCTCGAGCGCGCGCGCGGGCAGCAGCGTGAAGGCTCCGTCGGCGTCGCGAAACAGCGACGCGCCGCGCCCGAGCAGCGTTCCGTCGAGGTCGGTGTACACGCAGCGGATGGCCATTCGGGCGGCGCCTACTATGGCAACCCGTGGCCACTGTCCGCTCGAAGATGCCCTGGACCGATCTGCTCGAAGCCGCGCGCGGCGAGCAGCTCGTGCGCCAGAGCCGCCTGGGCGTGAGGCCGGCGGAGCTCCGGCCGGTCCCCGCGGAGGTCCACCCGGCGCTGCGCGACGCGCTTGCGCGCACCGGCGTCACGCAGCTGTACTCGCACCAGGCGGAGGCGCTCGAGTCGGCCTTCGAGGGCCACACGATCGTCACCACCGGCACGGCGAGCGGCAAGTCGCTCGCGTTCAACCTGCCGGTGCTGCACACGCTGGCCGGCGACCCATCGGCGCGGGCGCTCTACCTATACCCCACGAAGGCGCTCGCCCAGGACCAGGCGCGCAAGCTGCACGAGCTGAAGGCGCCGTTCCTGCGCCACGCAATCTACGACGGCGACACGCCGCGCGAGGAGCGCCGGCAGATCCGCCAGCGCTCGAACCTGATCCTCACGAACCCCGACATGCTGAACGTGGGAGTGCTCCCGCACCACCGCAACTGGGGGGACGTGCTCGCGAACCTCGCGTGGGTCGTGGTGGACGAGGCGCACGTGTACCGCGGCGTGTTCGGGTCGCACGTGGCGAACGTGCTGCGCAGACTGAGGCGCCTCGCGCGCGCCTACGGGACGGAGCCGCGCTTCATCCTCACGAGCGCCACCATCGCGAACCCGCTCGAGTTGGCGGAGGAGCTGGCCGGCGTCGAGTTCGAGCTCGTCGACGAGGACGGCGCGCCCCGCTCCGAGCGACAGGTGGCGATGTGGAACCCGCCGCTCCTCGACGAGCAGACCGGCGCGCGCAAGTCGTCGCTGTCCGAGGCCTCGGACGTGCTGGCGCGGCTGGTGGAGGACGGCGTCAGGACGATCTGCTTCCTGAAGTCGCGCAAGGGCG
>DASVXS010000075.1:0-15879 GCA_036392575.1 Thermoleophilaceae bacterium
GGCCGTTGGCCTGCGACTGGATCGTGAAGCAACGGTTGGCGAGCTGAGGACCGGCACCGGCGGCGGCGCTCGCCGGTGCAGACGACGCCGCAACAGCTCCTGCGGCGACCAACAAGCCAGCGGCGCGCCGAGCAAACGATCCCCTCGTCATGCGGCGGCAGCATAAAGGCGCGGGCGACGGACGAGAGTGCATTTGACCCCGATACACGGGGTTGACGTCCGCCTCGTTCCGGCGCAGCACCCCAACTCCTGACTTTGGTTCTCGTATGCGGAACCAAACTCAGGTGGTCACCCGTGTGCCAAACGAAACGGGGCGCCGATGGCGCCCCGTTCAAATGCTGCGTTCGGAAGGCGGCGTTAGCCGATCGAGCCGATCATCTCGAGCTGGATCAAGCGGTTCAGCTCAACCGCGTACTCCATCGGCAGCTCCTTCGTGACCGGCTCGATGAAGCCGTTCACGATCATCGCGGCTGCCTCCTCCTCGCTGAGCCCGCGGCTCTGGAGGTAGAACAGCTGCTCGTCGGAGATCTTGCCGACGACCGCCTCGTGCGCCACCGTGACGTGCGGGTTCTGGATCTGGATGTCAGGCCACGTGTCCGAGCGCGAGTACTCGTCCATCATCAGGCCGTCGCACTGCACGTGGGCCTTCGAGCCCTGTGAGTTGTGGCCCATGCGGACGAGCCCGCGGTAGCCCATGATCCCGCCGTCCTTCGAGATGGACTTCGCGAGGATGTTCGACGTGGTGTTCGGCGCGAGGTGCATGACCTTGGCGCCGGTGTCCTTCCAGACCTCGCCGCTTGCGACGCCCACGTTCAGGTGGTCGGCACGCGCGCCCTCACCGAGCAGGAACGAGCCCGGGTAGAGCATCACGAACTTGGCGCCCATCGAGCCGCCGACCCACTCCACCGTGCCGTTGGCCTCCACGACAGCGCGCTTGGTGTTCAGGTTGTAGACGTCCTTCGACCAGTTCTGGACGGTCGTGTAGCGGGCCTTCGCGCCCTCCTTCACGAAGATCTCGACGACGGCCGAGTGCATCGAGTTCACGCTGTAGGTCTGCGCCGTGCAGCCCTCGATGTAGTGAACGTCGGAGCCCTCGTCGGCGATGATCAGCGTGTGCTCGAAGGTGCCCTCGTTGGCGCCCTCCATGCGGAAGTAGGCCTGCAGCGGCAGGTCCACCTTCACGCCCTTCGGGACGTACACGAACGAGCCGCCCGACCAGATCGCGCCGTGGAGCGCCGAGAACTTGTTGTCCTGCGGCGGCACGTTCTTCGTCATGAAGTACGGCTCGACGAGCTCGGGGTACTCCTGCACCGCCGTGTCCATGGAGCAGAAGATGATCCCCTGCTTGCGGTATTCCTCCTTGAGGCCCTCGTACACCGGCTCTTGCCGCCACACGCCGACGACGCCGGCCAGGTGCTCGCGCTCGGCTTGCGGGATCCCGAGGTCCTCATAAGTCTGCTTGATCTCCGCGGGAACCTCGTCCCAGGAGTTGTAGCGCCCAGCCTCGGGCGGGCTGTAGAGGGTCAGCTCGTCGAAGTCGAGCCCGGAGAGATCGACGCCCCAGGTGGGGATGGGCTTGCGCTCGAAGATCTCGAGCGACTTCAGCCTCTTGTCCCGCATCCACTGCGGCTCGTTCTTGATCTTCGACAGCTCCTCCACGACCTCGCGCGAGATGCCCTTGCGCGCGACGAGCTGGCCCTGCTCGTTCTCCGCGATCGCGCCGGGCTTCTGGATTCGCGTCTTGTCAGTGGTTGCCATCTAATTCCTCGTTCCGAAGTCGGTATTCGCTCCGAATGATAGAGATCGCCGGAGCCGGACCCATCGAAACGGGGTCTGGCGCGCAGGTGCCACGTTCGGTGCGCGCGCGTACCTCGATTGTGGCGAAGGGCACGCTTCGGGCTTAGGATCGGCCCGCATGAAGACCACCCTCCTCGCCGCTCTCGCGGCGCTCGCCCTCGCCGCGAACGCCCAAGCCGACTCCCCGGCCTCCGTTACCGCCACGCTCACGGATGAGGGAGCCGCCGCGAACGGCATCCACACCCTGAGGGTCGACGTGGCCGCCACCTGCCCCGCCGGCACGAACCCCTGGGTGCAGGCCGACCTCAAGGGGCACTGGAAGAACGAGGTCAAGCCGCCGTTCGACCCCGACCCGCGGGACATCGACGCCCTCGGTGCCGACGACTCCGTGCAGGCCGCGAGCGCCTCCTTCAAGTACCGCCTTCCGGGCGGCTTCATTGCGAGCGCGATCGGCTCGGTGCAGTGCCTCGACTCCGAGGGCAATATGACGGCTTCGGCCGACTCCGCGCCCACCGCGTCCATCCGGCTGCCGGTGCGCCTGGCGAAATGGGAGTCCGCCGGTACAACGGCAACCTTCAAGAGGGCGAGCTGCAGGGTCCCGTCCCGCGGCATGCAGGTGGGAGCGGGCTACGACATCAAGTGGGAGCTCGAGGCGGATCTCAGGGGCGCGTTCGGCTCAGGCGCGTTCGACATCCGCGTAGCCGACCTGAAGCAGATCACGCTGCATATCTCCGGTGGCGGCAGGCGTGCGCTGAAGTTCCGCTCGAGCAGCAGCGGCTTCAAGCATTTCAACGGCGCGCTCGTGAACGGCTTCTACTACCAGCCGCGCAAGGCCAAGCCGGTGAAGCTCTGGGTGACCGTGAACGCGGTGGACTCGAACGTCATCGCGGTGAAGGTAAAGCCCAAACCGCGCGGCTGCTAGCCAAGGACGAGGCAGGTGCTCGTGCCATGCGCGAGCACCTTGCCGTCGCTGACCCGGCGCACGCGCGCCTCGGCGGTGGCGACGCGGGAGCCCGAGTGGATCACCGTCGCCTCGCACTCGATGTCGCCAGTGTCCGCGTGGATCGGTCGCACGAAGGTCACGTTGAGATCGACCGTCGTGTAGCCCACGCCCGCCGGCAGCTTGGTCTGCACGGCGCAGCCGGTGGCGGAATCGATCAGCGTCGCTGCCAGGCCGCCGTGCACGACCCCAATCGGGTTGTAGTGGCGCTCGTCGGGCCGAACGCCGAACACGGCGCGGCCGTCCTCGACCTCGACGATCGTCATGCCGAGCAGCAGCGCGATCGGCGGGGGCGGCAACTCGCCCGCCTGGATCCCGCGCACGTAGTCGATGCCCGCGAGCTCGAGGCCGCGGGCGGCGGCGCTGCGCGGATCCTCCCACTCGATCTCGAGCTTGCGCGCGTGGCCGTTCGTGTCGCTCACGCGCCCACCTCGGCGAGCACTACCTCGCTTTCCGGAACGCGGGCGCGCACGCGCCCCAGCCCGGCGGCGAGCAGCATGGCGGCGGCGCCGGTCGCGCCGACCAGCTCCCATCCGTGGTGGAAGGCGGTCAGGGCCTCGGCCGGCGCGGGCGTGCCGATCACGGCGATCAGAAGCGCCACTCCGAGAACCGCGCCGACCTGACGGCCGCAGCCGAAGATCGCGGTGCCGGTTGCAAAGCGCATCGGCGGGAGCTCGGCCACTGCCGCACTCGACAGCGACGCGAAGCTGAGCCCGATTCCGATGCCCGTTACGAACTGGATTGGCAGCAGCTCGCCGGCATAGTCGCGCTCGGCGCCAATCACACTCGCCATGAGAAAGCCGCCGATCGCGAAGAGCGCCAGCCCCGGCACCGCGATCACCCGCTGCCCGAAGCGGTCAGCGAGCCGGCCGCCCACGGCCGCCGAGATGGCGGCCATGATTGGTGAGGGCGTGAGCATCACGCCAGCGGTGAGCACCGAGTAGTGCCACACCTGGGTCAGGAAGAGGACGTTGCAGAGCAGCAGGGCGTAGAAGCCGGTCGCGAACAGCACGATTGCGCCGTTGGCGACGGCGAAGGAGCGCACGCGGAACAGCGCGGGCTCGAAGACCGGTGCCGGCTGAGACGTCGAGCGCGCCACCGTAGCGATGAGCAAGGCGGCACCGACGGCAAGCGAAGCAACGACGCCCGTGCTGCCCCAGCCCCAGTCGGCGCTCTTCACGATGCCGAGCGAAACGGCCGCGACGCCCAGGCCGAGCAGCGCCACGCCGATCGGGTCGGGCAGGCGGTTGGCGGAGGGCTCGCGGCTCTCTCGGAGCAGGCCTCGCCCCACGCCGAGCGCGACCACGGCGATCGGCACGTTCACGAGGAACACCCAGCGCCAGCCCGCGGCGTCCACGAGGAGCCCGCCGAGCGACGGGCCGGTCGCCGCGGCCACCGCGCCGGTTGCGCCCCAGAGCGCGGTGGCGGTGGCCCGCTTCTCGATCGGGAACTCAGGCAGCAGCAGGCCGAGCGACGCCGGCACGAGCAGCGCCCCGCCCGCGGCCTGCACCACCCGCGCGCCGACGAGGAACGGAACGGACGGCGCTACGGCACAGAGCAGCGACGCCACGCCGAAGACGGCGAGGCCGCTCATGAAAAGCCGCTTGCGGCCGAGGCGGTCCGCCAGCCGGCCCGCGGGGATGAGCAGCGCGGCGAACACCACGTTGTAGGCGTTCAGGATCCAGGAGAGGGAGGAGAGCGAGTCGCCGTTGAAGTCGCCGCGGATGTCCGGGAAGGCGATGTTGACGATCGTCACGTCGAGGAAGCCCATGAACACGGCCGCAGCCGTGACCATGAGGACCTTCCAGCGGCGCTCCATCTTCAGGCCGCCTCGCGCTCAGCGGGCTCGCGAACCGGGAACGGCGCCGCGCCGGCGACCGACTGGAGCTCGGCAATGATCTCGTCCTCGGTGATGTCGAGCTCCTGGAGCGGAGTCCACAGCGTCAGGTCGCGGGGGAGGCGAAGGCCGGGGATGTTCTCGGGAGTCATGGCGTGCTCCAGTCGGTCCGGAGATGGGTTGCTTAGAGAAACGCACTATTGCAGAGTCAGTTGCATCACGCAACCTGCGTGACTACAATCACGTATCGATGCTGAAGCGCGACTACGACAACCAGGTCTGCTCCATCGCCCGCTCGCTGGAGGTGATCGGGGAGCGCTGGACGATGCTGATCCTCCGCGACTGCTTCGTCGGTGTGCGGCGCTTCGACGACTTTCAGCGCAGCCTCGGCATCGCGCGCAATGTGCTGAGCACGCGGCTGCAGCGGCTGGTGGACGCCGGGATTCTTGAGAAGCGCGCGTACGAAGAGCGTCCTGTGCGCTACGAGTACCGTCTCACTGCCAAGGGGAAGGACCTATGGCCCGTCCTGATGACCCTGAGCCAGTGGGGTGACCGCTACGAGTCCGAGGCCGGCGCGCCGTGGGTCTTCGAGCACCGGGGCTGCGGCGGTCAGGTGGACGCGCATCTCTGCTGCGATCGCTGTGGCGAGCCGCTCGATCCGCGCAAGCTGGAGCGCAAGCCGGGCCCGGGCTACGAGAGCATCAAGGCCGCCTGACCCTTACCAAGTCTCTAGGTTGACCGCCGTAGAGGCCGGGCAAGTGGCCGGCGTGGAGACACGTGATCTTCCCGCCACGCCCGTCGGGCCGAAGAAAGACCTCGCACGCACAAAGCTGCTCGTGTCCGTCGCCGTCGGCTTCGCGGTGGGACTCCCCGTTGCCTTTGTCGCGTCGGCCGAGTTCCTGCCGCTGGTCGTCTGGGACGTGACGTGCCTCGTCTTCATGGCCTGGGTCTGGGCAAAGATCTGGCGCGCTGACAGCGAGGAGACCGCCGCCCTCGCCGTGCCCGAGGACCCGAGCGCGCGTTCGCCGACCTCCTGCTGCTGGTCGCGTCGGTGGCAAGCCTCGTGGCGGTGGGCGTGATGCTCGTGCACGCCGCCCACAGTGAGGGCCTCGCGAAGGGAATCCGAGCCGGCCTCGGCGTGCTCTCGGTGGCGCTCTCTTGGGGCCTCGTGCACACGATCTACACGCTCTGCTACGCCCGCCTCTACTACACGGGCAAGGACGGCGGAGTGGACTTCCACGGCGACGAGCCTCCGAACTACAAGGATTTCGCCTACCTCGCGTTCACGATCGGGATGACGTTCCAGGTCTCCGATACGGACCTGGAGAGTCGCGAGATCCGCGTGGACGCGCTGCACCACGCGATGCTGTCGTTCGTGTTCGGGACGGGCATCCTCGCAACGGCGATCAACCTGGTCGCGAATCTCGGCCACTAGCGGTTGACCGCCTCGGTCTGCGCCTTACTCACCCAGAAGGGAGGCAAGCGCTTGGCTCTGGATCGACCCAACACCGTCCGGCCCATAACGGGCACCTCCGCCGATTACGACGGCCTGCTCGAGCGATCGCTGCGAGCCCGCTACGTGATGATCGGCGAGGCCTCACACGGCACGCACGAGTTCTACCGGCATCGCGCCGAGCTCACCAAGCGCCTGGTCGACGAGGCAGGCTTCGGCGCCGTCGCGGTCGAGGCCGACTGGCCCGACGCGTATCGAGTGAACCGTTACGTGCGAGACGCCAACTACGACGCGAGCGCCGACGAGGCGCTCAGCGATTTCCGCCGTTTCCCCGTGTGGATGTGGCGTAATACCGAGGTGGCCGACTTCGTCGGCTGGCTGCGCGACTGGAACGACTCGGTTGGCGACGACCGCCGGAAGGCCGGGTTCTACGGGCTCGATCTCTACAGCATGCACCGCTCGATGGAGGAGGTCGTCGCCTATCTCGAGGTGATCGACCCGCCGGCGGCGGCGCGTGCGCGTGAGCGCTATTCCTGCTTCGACCACTTCGGCACCGACCCGCAGGTCTACGGCTACGAGACCGGGCTAGGCGGCGTCGAGCCGTGCGAGCAGCAGGCGGTCGCCCAGCTCGTGGTGCTGTATCGCATGGCGGCCGATCCGGCAATGCGGGCGCTGCTCGACGAGGATCGCCACTTCTACGCCACGCGCAACGCCGAGCTCGTGGTGAATGCGGAGGAGTACTACCGCTCCATGTTCCGCGGGGGCGTGGAGAGCTGGAACCTGCGCGACCGGCACATGGCCGAGACGCTCGAGGCGCTCGCCAGCCACCTGAGGCAGCGGCAGGGCGAGACCAAGGTGGTCGTGTGGGAGCACAACTCGCATATCGGCGACGCGCGGGCCACCGAGCTGGGAACGACTGGTCAGTTCAACGTAGGCCAGCTCGAGCGGGAGATGTACGACGGCGAGGCGATGCTCGTCGGCTGCACGACCTATTCCGGGGCCGTCACCGCCGCGTCGGACTGGGGCGGCGTCGCCGAGCGCAAGCGCGTGCGCCCGGCACTCGGCGGTAGCTGGGAGGAGCTACTGCATGAGCAGGCCGGCCAGGACATGATCGTCGAGACGGCGGGGATGCTCGGGCCGCGGCTCGAGCGCGCCATCGGGGTCGTGTACCGGCCAGAGACCGAGCGCATCTCCCACTACTTCCACGCGCAGCTGGCGGATCAGTTCGACGCGGTGATCCACATCGACGACACGCGGGCGGTCGAGCCGCTCGAGATCACGAGCGAATGGGAGCGCGGCGAGCTGCCGGAGACGTACCCATTCGGCGTGTAGGCGAGAGGAGGTCTTATGACGGTTGGAAGCGTTGACGCCGTGGAGCGCACGGTGCACAAGACGAACGAGTGGCTCGGCGACATGGCCGGCGAGCTCGGAACAGATGACAAGGAAGATGCCTGGCGCGCGCTGAGCGGCTACCTGCAGGTGCTGCGCGACCGCTTGACCCTGGATGAGGGCGCCCAGCTGGCGGCGCAGCTTCCTCACCTGCTGCGCGGCGTGTTCTACGAGGGCTTCGACCCCGGCCACCAGCCGGAGAAGATCCGCGATCGTGACGTCTTCCTGAGCCTACTGGCCGAGCGCGCGGTACTTGCCGATGCCGAGGAGGCCGCCGTCACGGCAACCGCGGGGACGCGCGTGCTCCGCCGCCACGTGACCGAGGGCGAGTTGGAAGACGTGTTCGTGCAGCTCCCGCGGGAGATTCGGGCGCTACTCGAGGATGTGCGCTAGCCCTCGGGCCAGGACGCGTCGCCGGTAGTGGCGCCGCGCAAGACCTTGAGGTTGAGCAGCGCGCACTTGCGGCGCGTGGGAGAGATCTCGATGCCGAGCTGCTCGATCACCCAGCTCGCCGGAAGCTGGCCGACCTCCTCGACGCTCATGCCCTCGAGCTCCTCGGAAACTATCGAGGCGGCCGCCTGCGAGATCGCGCAGCCCTGCCCGTGGAAGGCGACGTCGGTGATCTTGCCGTCCTCGACTCGCAGGTGCACGCCGAGCTCGTCGCCGCACAGCGGATTGTGGTCATGCGCCTCGAGGTCGTGCGGCTCGAGCTCCCCGAAATTCCGGGGGTTCTTGTAGTGATCCAAGATGAAGTCTCGGTACAGCGCGTCCATCGCCATCGACGTTACTCAGTGAGTCCGAATACCCGTCGCGCTTCGTGGAGCGCCTCGACCAGGCGGTCCACCTCTTCGCGCGTGTTGTAGACCTGGAACGAGGCCCGCGCGGTCGCCGGCATGCCGATGCAGCGCATCAGCGGCTGGGCGCAGTGGTGGCCCGCTCGCACGCACACGCCGAAGCGGTCGCAGATCTCCGCGATGTCGTGCGGGTGGATGCCGTCGATGCCGAACGAGACGACGCCGCCGCGCTGGTCGGCGGACGGCCCCGGGATGTGGATGCCGGGCACCTCCGGCAGGCGCTCGAGCGCGTACGCCGTCAGCTCCGCCTCGTGCGCGCGCACGTTCTCCATCCCGACCGACGACAGGTAGTCGACCGCCACGCCGAGCCCGACCGCCTCCGCGATCGGCGAAGTGCCGGCCTCGTACTTCGCCGGCAGCTCGTCCCAGGTGGAGCTCTCGGCGCTGACCGACGAGATCATGTGGCCGCCCGACAGGAACGGCGGCATCGACTCGAGCAGCGCGCGGCGCCCGTGAAGCACCCCGACGCCGGTCGGGCCGAGGGCCTTGTGGCCGGTCCAGGCGTAGAAGTCGGCGTCCACGTCAGACACGCTGAACGGCAGCTGAGGCACCGCTTGGGAGCCGTCCACGAGCGTGACGGCGCCGGCTGCCTTGGCGCGGGCGGCGATCTCGGCGACGGGGTTGATCGTTCCGATCACGTTCGAGATGTGCGCGACCGCGACCATCTTCACGCGGCCCCCTGCGAGCACCTCGTCGAGCTCGTCGAGCGAGAGCAGGCCCTCGTCGGAGACGTGCAGGTAGCGCAGCTTGGCGCGGGCGCGCCGGCACGCCTCCTGCCACGGCACGAGGTTCGAGTGGTGCTCCATCTCGGTGACGACGACCTCGTCGCCCTCGGACAGGTACGCCTCGCCCCACGAGTACGCGACCAGGTTGATCGCGGCCGTGGCGTTCGCGGTGAAGATCGTGGTCTTCGGATCCCAGCCGGCGAACTCCGCGACGCGCTCGCGCGCGCCCTCGAACAGTTCCGTCGCCTCGCGGCCGAGCTCGTACACGCCGCGGTGCACGTTCGCGTTCGACGCCTGGTAGTAGGCGTCCATCGCGTCGAGCACCTGGCGCGGCTTCTGCGCGGTCGCCGCCGAGTCGAGGTAGGCCAGCGGGTGACCGTTCACCTCGCGCTCGAGGATCGGGAAGTCGGCGCGCACGCCGGACAGGGGCCTGTTCGCAACCGTGGTCATCAGCGCTGCGCGATGTAGTCCTCGACCTGCTCGGCCGCCTCGGTGAGCTTGCCCGCGATCCGCTCGCGCACGACCTCCTCGAGCCGGTCGTCCTCGAGCTTCTGGATGACCTCCTCGAAGTAGCCCTCGACAAGGATCCGCACCGCTTCGAGGCGGTGCAGGCCACGGGTCATCATGTAGAAGACCTGCTCCTCGTCGACCTCGCCGACGGTGCCGCCGTGCGACGCCGACACGTTGTCGGTCTTCACGATCAGCGATGGGATCGAGTCGGCCTTCGCCTTGGGTGAGAGCAGCATCGAGTGCGTCTGCAGGTACGTGTGGGAGTTCTGCGCTCCGAACACGATTTCGATCAGGCCCTCATACGAGGCGCGCGACTCGCCGGTGAGAGCGCCCTTCCAGACGGTGTCGCCGGTGGTGTCGCCGGCCTCGTGGAGGTCGGTCGTGAAGATGTCGAGGTGCTCGTTGCCCTCGGTGAAGTAGAGCCCGTTCTGGCGCATGTCCGAACCGCGCTCGTGGGTCACGATGTCGAGCGTCTGCTTCGTGAGGTGACCGCCGAGCACGGCCGGGACCCAACCGCAGTGAGCGTCCGCCGCGATCTCCACGCGCTTCGTGGAGATGTCGTGCACCTCGCCGCTGCCCCAGTCCTGGAGGTGGGCGAGCTTCACGTTCGAGCTCGGGCGGCAGTACAGCTCGAAGCCGCCCGCATGGAGCGCCTGGCCCTCGAAGTCGGGCGCGAGGTTGTACTCGCGGATGTAGGCCTTCGACCCGTCCTCGACGATCCCGAGCGTGTGCGCGTATTGCGCCGTGCCGGCCTCGTCGATCAGCCACACGACCTGAATCGGCTTGTCGACGACAACGTCGCGGGGCACGTACACGAACGCGCCGCCGGTCCAGAAGGCCGCTGAGGCGGCGGGGAACTTGCCCTCGTTCTCTGAGAGCCGCTTCATGTACCAGCGCTCGACGAGGTCCGGGTGCTCCTCGAGAGCCTGCTCCAGCGACATCACCATCACACCCTGCTCGGCCGCTGCCGGGTCGAGCTGCGTGTAGACGGTGCTCGCGCCGCGCTGGACGATCAGGCCGGCGAGCTCCTCGTCGCGCAGCGCCTCGGACACGACCGGATTCAGCTCGTCGAGCGACGAGACGGGGTCGTACCGCCGCGGCTCGAGCTCGTCGAGGCGGAGCTTGCGCAGCGACGTGGTCCAGAAGCCCGAACGCCGCCAGGTGGGCAGCGGCTCGCGCTCGAACACCTCGAGCGCGGCCTTCCGCCTCTCCTCGAGGAAGGTGGGGCTAGGCACCGGCGCCGACCTCCTCGCGGATCCAGTCGTATCCCTGCTCCTCGAGGTGGTCGGCCAGCTCGGGGCCGCCCTCGCGCACGATCCTGCCGTCGATCATGATGTGGACGAAGTCCGGGCGCACGTAGTTCAGGATGCGCGTGTAGTGCGTGATGATCAGGCCGCCCATCTCCGGGCCGCGCAGCGCGTTGACGCCGTCGGCGACGATCTTCAGGGCGTCGATGTCGAGACCGGAGTCGGTCTCGTCGAGCACCGCGAACTCCGGCTTGAGCATCGCCAGCTGGAGGATCTCGGCGCGCTTCTTCTCACCGCCTGAGAAGCCCTCGTTCAGGTAGCGGCTCGTGAACTGCGGGTCGATACGCAGCAGGTCCATGTTCTGGCGCAGGAGCTGGCCGAACTCCTTGACCTTGATCGGGTCGTCGGGGCGCTTGGCGTTCACGGCCATGCGCAGGAAGTTGGCCACCGAGACGCCCGGGATGGTGGCCGGGTACTGGAACGCCATGAACACGCCCGCGCGTGCACGCTCGTCGGGGTCCGCCTCGGTGATGTCCTCCCCGTTCAGGAGGATCTTGCCCTCGGTGACCTCGTAGTTCGGGTTGCCCATGATGGTGTTGGCGAGCGTCGACTTGCCCGAGCCGTTCGGGCCCATCAGCGCGTGTGTCTCGCCCTTGCGCACGACGAGGTCGACCCCGTGGAGGATCTCTCGGTCCTCGGTGCGCACGTGAAGGTTCTGGATTTCCAGGCTCATACAGCCGCTTTCTTCCTCGCTACTGGTCGGATCAGTT
Organism: Thermoleophilaceae bacterium; assembly: GCA_036392575.1. Taxonomy (GTDB): domain Bacteria; phylum Actinomycetota; class Thermoleophilia; order Solirubrobacterales; family Thermoleophilaceae; genus JADGHQ01. The sequence continues at coordinate 11,583 of DASVXS010000075.1, forward strand.
CGGACAGGGTCACGTCCTCGAGCGTTCTCACGATGGCGCCCTGAACGCGCGTCCACAGCAGCTTGCTTGGACAGGCGCGCTCGCCGTTCGCCTCACGGGCGCACATCACGCGGCCGTCGGGATCGGCCGTGATGCATTCGATCGGGGCGATCTCGCCCTCGAGCGCCGAGACGACCTCGGCCATCGTGATCTCCTCCGCCGGTCGCGCGAGCGTGTAGCCGCCGTGGGCGCCCCGGCGCGACTCCACGAGCCCGGCGCGGCGAAGACGCTGCACCAGATGCTCGAGGTACGCGAGCGGCAGCGCCTCGGCCTCGGCGATGGAGCCGAGCGCCACGGGCGCCGTGCCGTCGTGTGCGGCGAGGTGCGCCATGATGCGCACGCCGTACTCGGCCTTTGTCGAGAACATCATCGGTGAATACCTACCTGGAAGGTAGGATACGCACCCGTGCGGAGGGGCCTACCCGCCCCTCAGCAAGTCACGTGGAAGAGACCGACCGCCCTGCCCTCGGTCTCGTTCCAGATCCCGATCACCTGAGGGGTCGGCAGCAGCACGATCTCGCACGCCTTCTGGGCGAAGAAGTCGGCCGCCTCCGGCGAGAGGTGCACCCTGCCGTATTGGCCGGCGCCGACGATAAGGCGGTCTGCCCCCTTTGCCTGCTTGTAGACGTGCTTGGCCTCTTCAAGCGAGATCGTGTGCGAAGTCCCGTAGACCGCCTTCGAGAGCTTCTTCTTGCGCTTTCTTACCTCGCCGTCCGGACTAATGACGACGTCGTGGTCGAAGACATTCCCCTCGACCACGATCGAGCCGAAGTCCGTCGCGTCGATCCGAGGCTTCATCTCGCACCTCCAATTTGCCAGCGAGCCAGCATCCGGGACCCGCGGTGCAGTGGATGCCCCGAGAGGCATAACGCGCGCGCGACACGACGTCAACGCTCCGGGTGTGGTTCGCCAACGCCCAGCGATAATCGATCCGTGCGGCGAGTCGCCGGCGCGCTAGTGCTCGCAACCCTCTTGGTTGCTTCCTCGGGTTTCACTGGACGCCGAGACCCTGCCGTGCCGGACCCGCTCGTTCGCAGCCGCACGCTGCTCGGGCGCTCGGTGGAGAAGCGCCCGATCACAGCCGTCGAGCTCGGTGACCCGAACGCATCGCACCGCGTGCTCGTGTTCGGTGTGATCCACGGAAACGAGGTCGCCGGGCGGGCGATCACGCACGTGCTCGAGCGCGGGCCGCTCCCGAGGGCGACCGACCTCTGGGTGGTCGACAGCCTCAACCCGGACGGCGTCGCGCACCACACCCGCCAGAACGCGCGCCGGGTGGACCTCAACCGCAACTTCACCTACCGCTGGCGCCCGCTGGGCCGGCCCGGCGATCTCCAGTATTCGGGGCGCGGTCCGCTCTCCGAGCCCGAGAGCCGCATCGCGCACTCGCTGATCTCACGGCTGCGACCCGACGTGACGATCTGGTTCCATCAGCCGCTCGGCGTCACTGACCTCTCCGGCGGCGATCCCCAGATCGAACGGCGCTTCGGGCGGGTCAGCGGGTTGCCGGTGAAGCAGCTGCCCCGCTATCCCGGTAGCGCCAGCACCTGGCAGAACCATCGCTTCCGCTCGGCCACGGCGTTCGTGGTGGAGTTGCCGCCCGGGCGAGGGGTGCCCGGTGACGTGGCGCGCTACGTGCGCGCCGTGCGAGTTGCCAGCTCGTTGGAGTGACCTAGCGCCGCACGCGCAGCCACAGGTAGCCGTAGCGGCCGAGCTTCACTTCGAGGCGTCCGCCGTCGAGCAACTCGTGGTCGCGCTGCTCGAGCAGGTCGTCAACACCGGTCGCGTCCTCGCCGAGCTCGAGCGTCGCCGTCTCGGTGCCCTCGCCGAGGTTGTGCACGGCCACGACGGTGCTTCCCTCCCAGTCGCAGCGGTGGGCGAACAGCGGCGCGGCTGGGGTCTCGAGGAGCGTGCTCGAGCCCCAGCCCAGCTCGGGGGTCTCCTTGCGCGTCCGGATCACGCGCTCCATCCAGTTGAGCAGCGAATCGGGGTCGCGCCGCTGCGCTTCCACGCTCACCCGATCCGGACCGAAGTCGCCATCAACCAGCGGGCGCACGAGCTCGTCCGGGCGCGCGCTCGAGAAGCCCCCGCTCGGGCCGGGCGCCCACTGCATCGGCGTGCGCACGCTGAGCCGGTCGGACAACTCGAGCTGCTCGCCCATCCCGATCTCGTCGCCGTAGAGCAGCAGCGGCGTGCCGGGAAGTGTGAACAGCAGGCTCCAAGCCATCCGCAGCCGGTCCTGGTCGCCGCCCAGCATGGAGGCGACCCGCCGGCGCAGGCCGTGCCCGTACAGGCGCATGTTCTCGTCGGGCCCGAAGGCCGCGAACACGTCCTCACGCTGCGGCAGCGTGAGCTTGTCGAGCGTCAGCTCGTCGTGGTTTCGCAGAAACGTGACCCAGGCGTTGTCCGGCGGCACCTGTGGCAGCTCCCGGACCACCACCTCGATCGGCTCGGCCTGGCCGCGAGCCAGCGCGAGCCACAGGTGCTGGTTGATGAGGAACGCGAACTGCATGTGCAGCTGGTCGCCATGCTCGCCGAAGTAGCGCTCGAGCTGGCGCAGCTCCACGTTCACCTCGCCGAGCAGCATCGCGTCGCCGCGACGACGGTTCGCGAACGCGCGCAGGCTGCGCAGCCACTCCTGCGGGTCGTCGTCGACGTGCTCGGGCAGGCCCGCGGTCTCGAGCATCGACGGGACCGCGTCGATCCGGAAGCCCGATACGCCGACCTCGAGCCAGAAGCCCATGATGCGCGCAATCTGGTCGCGCACCGCGGGATTGGCCGTGTCGAGATCAGGTTGGAAGTGGTAGAAGCGGTGCAGGTACCACTGGCCGGACTGCTCGTCGTACTGCCAGTTGCTCGATTCCTCGCCGGGGAACGCGAGCCCCTTCGGCTCGTCCGACGGCTCATCGCGCCACACGTACCAGTCGCGATGCGCGGCGTCCCGGCCCCGGCGCGCGTCGACGAACCATGGGTGCTCGTCCGACGTGTGGTTCACGACGAGGTCAACAATCACGCGCATCCCGCGGTCCGTCGCCGTTCGTACCAGCTCGACGAAATCGCCGTGGGTTCCCAGGCGCCGGTCGACACCGAAGTGGTCGCGGATGTCGTAGCCGTCGTCGCGGTTCGGAGTGGGGTAGAAGGGCATGAGCCAGAGGCACGTGACGCCCAGCCCCGCGAGGTGGTCCAGCTTGCCGATCAGGCCCTGGATGTCACCGACACCGTCACCGTCGGAGTCGAAGTACGTCTCGACGTCCAGGCAGTAGATGACGGCGTTCTTCCACCACTGGTCGCTCGTCTGGTCGAGTCGCACCGCTAGCTCCGCGCGGCCGCCAGCTCTACGAAGTAGTCGAGCGCAGCGGGGTTCGCGAGCGAGTCGCGGCTGGCGGCCTTCGTGGGGTCGGCGCCCATCAGGATCCGCTTCACCGGCACCTCCAGAACCTTCCCGCTCAGCGTGCGCGGCACCTCGGCGATCTGCGAGATCTCGTCGGGCACGTGCCGCGGCGAGCAGTCCTCGCGGAGGCGGGCGCGGATTCGGTCCCGCAGCTCGTCGTCGAGGTCGAGTCCTTCGCGCAGAACGACGAACAGCGGCATCCAGGACGAGCCGTCGCCGCGGTTCACGTCGACCACGAGCGCGTCGGTCACCTCGTCGAGCCCAAGCACCGAGCGGTAGATCTCTGCGGTGCCCATCCGTACGCCGCCGCGGTTGATGGTGGAGTCAGAGCGCCCATAGATCACGGCGGTGCCGCGCGAGGTGATCTTGATCCAGTCGCCGTGGCGCCACACGCCGGGGTACATGTCGAAGTAGCTCTCGCGGTAGCGCGTGCCGTCCGGGTCGTTCCAGAAGAAGATCGGCATCGATGGCATCGGCTCGGCGATCACGAGTTCGCCCACCTCGTCCACGAGCGGATGACCGTCAGGGTCCCAGGCCTCGACCTTGGCGCCGAGCGCCCGCGCCTGAATCTCGCCGCGGTACACGGGCAGCAGCGGCACGCCGCCCACGAACGCCGTGCAGACATCGGTACCGCCCGAGGTCGAGAAGAGCCAGGTGTCACCGCCGACGTGCTGATACACCCAGTCGAAGCCCTCGGGCGAGAGCGGCGAGCCGGTCGAGCCCAGGCTACGAAGCTTCGAGAGGTCGCGCGCGGCGGCTGGTTCGACGCCGTCCTTCATGCATGCGGCGATGTACCCGGCCGAGGTGCCGAAGCAGGTCATCTCGGTGCGCGCTGCGAGATCCCACAGCACACCCATGTCCGGCCAG
>DASVXS010000076.1:0-15025 GCA_036392575.1 Thermoleophilaceae bacterium
ACGGCTTGCCGAAGCCGAACTGCCGGTATAGGTCGTGCGCGTCGTACGTATGCAGCAGCCAGCGGCGCTTGCTGTAGGGACCGAGCACCACCGTCTCGCGGACGAGCTCCTTGCCGAGCCCGCGGCCCTGATGTTCGGGGAGGATGTAGACGTCGGCGAGGTACGCGAACGCGACGCCGTCCGTGACCGTGCGCGAGAAGCCGACCTGGCGGCCCTCCTTGTAGATGCCCACCACCCGCTGCGCCTCGCGGACGAGTCGCTCGACAGTCTCGCGCGAGCGCCCGCGCGCCCAGTAAGACTCGCCGCTCAGGTAGCGGAAGACCGCGTCGATGTCGATGCGCGCGGGGTCGTCGTCGAGCTCGTAGCCGTCGCCCAGTTCGCGCTTCATCGCGGCGGATAGTCGTAGAGCCCGGCGCCGGACTTGCGTCCGAGCCGGCCCTCCGCGGCAAGGTCGCGCAGGCGCTGCGGCACGTCGGCGCCGATCGACTCGCCGATCGCGATCGACACGTCTACGCCCACGAAGTCGAGCAGCGCAAGCGGGCCCATCGGGTGGCCGGCGCCGAGCTTCATGCACTCGTCGATCGCCTCAGGCTCGAGGCCGGTCTCGTCCATCAGGCGAACCGCGTCGAACAGGTAGGGGAAAAGCAGCCGGTTCACGACGAACCCGGGCGTGTCGGGCACCTCCACCGGCGTCTTGCCGAGCTCGTCGCAGAACGCGCGGGCGCGCCGGCGCGTGTCCTCGCTCGCCGCGTTCGGGAAGGCGAGCTCGACCAGCTTCATCTTCTCGACGGGGTTGAACACGTGCAGCCCGACGACGCGCTCGGGCCTCCCGCTCGCGTCCGCGAGCTCGGAGATCGAGAGCGAGGAGGTGGTCGAGGCGATCACGGTGTCCTCGTGCGCGAGATCGTGGAGGCGTTGCAGCATCTCGGCCTTGGCCTCCGGGTCCTCGACGATCGCCTCGACGATCATGGTGGAGCCATCGAGCTCGCCGAGGTCGGTCACCACGCGCACGCCGTCGTCAACACGCCCCTGCGCACGATCGGCTGAATCGTCGCTCCTGGCCCACAGGACGACGTCTCCAAAGGGAGCCGCGGTGCGCGCCAGACCAGTCGCAATGGCCCCGCTGCCCGCTATCCCCAGCCTCTCGGAAAGCCTTGGTTGACTCACCAGTCAATTCAGTACAGTACCTGTAGTTGGCGCGGCAGAGCGTCGTCACCAAGGCCTCAGGCCCGCGCCGCCTGAGCTCAGAAACACGCTTCCGGAGGGACCAGAATGCCGATGCAGAACAACGGCCGCGAGGTCGTCATCGTCGAGGCGGTTAGGACTCCGATCGGGCGCGGTCATCCCGAGAAGGGCTACTACAGGGACACGCATCCGAACGAGCTGCTCGGCAAGACGTACTCCGAGGTGATCTCGCGCGCCGGCATCGACGCCTCCGAGGTCGAGGACGTAGTGACCGGCTGTGTCCAGCAGTACGGCGAGCAGATGTTCAACGTGGGCCGCAACGCGTGGCTCCAGGCCGGGCTGCCGATCGAGACGCCCGCCACGACCGTCGACCGCCAGTGCGGCTCGGCGCAGCAGGCCGTGAACTTCGCCGCAGCGCTGATCGCTTCCGGCGTGCACGACGCCGCGATTGGCTCCGGCGTCGAGCACATGGGCCACATCCCGATGGGCGTCGGCTTCAAGTGGGTCGACGAGGTCGGCTCGCCGTGGCCGGAGGAGCTTATGGCGAAGTACAACCTCGTGCCTCAGGGCATCTCGGCCGAGATGATCGCCGACAAGTGGGAGATCCCCCGCTCCGAGCTCGACGAGATCGGCGTGCGCTCGCACAAGCTGGCCGCGCAGGCCACCGAGGAGGGCCGCTTCGAGCGCGAGATCGTGCCCTTCCAGGTGAACGGCGACACTTACGTGACCGACCAGGGCATCCGCCCGGACACCAACCTCGAGACGCTCGCGAACCTCAAGCCGGCCTTCAAGGAGGACGGCAAGATCACGGCCGGCAACTCGTCACAGATCTCCGACGGCGCCGCCGCCGTGCTGCTGATGGAGCGCCAGAAGGCCGAGGCGCTCGGCCTCAAGCCGCGCGCGGTGATCGTCGACCAGACGACCGTCGGCGTTGATCCCGTGATCATGCTCACGGGCCCGATCCCGGCCACGAAGAAGCTCCTCGACCGGAACAAGATGACGATCAACGACATCGACCTGTTCGAGGTGAACGAGGCGTTCGCGTCCGTGCTCGCCGCATGGCGGCGCGAGCTCGAGCCGGACATGGACCGGGTGAACGTGAATGGTGGCGCGATCGCGCTCGGTCACCCGCTCGGGTCGACGGGCGCCCGCCTGATCACCACGCTGCTGCACGAGCTCGAGCGCTCCGACAAGGAGATCGGCCTCGTCACGATGTGCTGCGGCGGGGGATTGGGCACGGGCACCATCATTCAGAGGGTCTGATTCGCGAGGGGGGCGCCCTGCGGGGCGCCCCTTTCTCTACGCGGCGTTTCACCGCTTCGCCGACGCGGGTAGACGGATCTTGTGGCCGTAAGGACGAACGGTCAGCTGTTCGCGGGGCGCTACCGCTTCGTAAAGACGCTCGGCAGGGGAGGGATGGCCTCGGTCGTCCTCGCTGAGGATGAGCGGCTTGGTCGCCGCGTCGCCATCAAGCGCCTGCACGCGGACAGCCCCGAGGACATGCGCCAGCGGCTCCAGCGGGAGGCGAGGATCGGCGCATCCCTGAACCACCCCAACCTCGTCTCGGTGTTCGACATCGAGACCTACGACGAAGGCGTGCTCGTGGTCATGGAGTACGTGGAGGGCGAGACGCTCGGCGAGGCGCTGCGCGACGGGCCGCTGTCAGAGCGCCGCGGGCTCGAGGTGATCTCGGCGGTCGCGTCGGCTCTCGATCACGTGCACGAGGCCGGAGTGGTGCACCGTGACGTGAAGCCCGGCAACGTACTCCTCGGCTCGAACGGGGCGGTGAAGCTGGTGGACCTCGGAATTGGCACGGCCGTGGACCAGACACGGATCACCCGCACGGGCACCGTCCTCGGCACGCCCGCGTACATGGCCCCCGAGCAAGTGGAAGGCGGTCAGGTGACGCGGGCGGTCGACATCTACGCGCTCGCGACCGTCGCGTTCGAGACGCTGAGCGGGCGCAAGGCTCGCGAAGGGCGGACGCCAATGGAGATCGCCCATCGCGTGGCAACCGAGCCGCCGCCGAATCTCGCCGCGGTGTCGCCCGACGCCCCACCCGAGGCCGCCGCCCTCTTGAAGCGCGCGATGTCGCCGGATCCGTCCAAGCGACCGCGGTCTGCGGGCGCCCTCGCCGAGGAGCTCGAGGCCGCGTACGCACGGCGGCGCGCTCAGCGCGGACGCACGCGTGCCACGCGGGCGCTGCCGGCCACGGCTCGGGTTGCGTCCCGGCCGCAGCGTGCACGGCCCGCCTGGCTGCCGGCGGCAGCGGTCGTCGCGCTGCTCGCACTCGTCGGCGTTGTCGTCGGCTTGCTCGCTGCCGGTGGAGGCGACTCAGGCAGCGGCTCGCACAACACCGCGGATCGCGGCCAGAGCACCGCGAAGCACCGAAGCTCGAACCGCAACGGATCGTCCGGCCAGGGCTCGACGTCGACTCCCGCCACCCCGGTGGCGCCGCCGGCAGACAACGGCCCCGCCCTGCCGGAGCAGGCTCCGCCCGGGAAGGGCGACGTCGAGCAGGCGTCGGCGCTGAATGACCAGGGCTTCGCGAAGCTCCAGCAGGGTGACGCGTCGGGGGCGATCCCGCTGCTCCAGCAATCGCTGTCGCTCTTCCCGAAGAAGACGACAGACATCCGCTACGCATACGCGCTCTTCAACCTCGGCGACGCGTACCTGCGCGCGGGGCAGCCCGAGAAGGCGATTCAGGTTCTCGAGAAACGCCTGAAGATCCCGAACCAGACGAGCGCCGTGCAGGCGAAGCTCGACGAGGCCCGGGCGGCTGCCGGCAAGAAGTAACCCGAGCACGTTGCGCGCTTGCGCGGCACGCGCGCGGCCCTACCGTTTGCGGTGAGCGCCCATGGGGACGGAGGAGACACGGCGGTTCCATGACCGACGCCACGCCGGCCACCTGCTCGCAGCGCGCTTGCGCCACTACGCCGGCCGCAACGACGTGATCGTCCTCGGCCTGCCGCGCGGGGGCGTCCCGGTGGCATACGAGGTGGCGCGCGAGCTGGACGCCCCGCTCGACGTGTTCCTGGTGCGCAAGCTCGGCGTGCCGGGCCAGGAGGAGCTCGCGCTCGGCGCCATCGCCAGCGGCGGGATAGTCGTTATCAACCGCGGGCTGGTTGAAACGGTCGGGCTCACCAGGGAGGACATCGCGGGGATCGTCGCGCGGGAGCGGCGCGAGCTCGAGCGGCGCGAGCGTGAGTACCGGGGCGACCGGCCCCCGCCCGACCTGAGCGGCCGGGTGGTGATCCTGGTCGACGACGGGCTTGCGACGGGCTCGACGATGTTTGCGGCCGTTCATGCGGTCCGGCAAGAGAACCCTGCGCGCGTGGTCGTGGCCGTGCCGGTGTCCGATCGAGACGTCTGCGACCGGCTCGGCCGGGAGGCGGACGAGGCGGTCTGCGTGTTCACGCCGCGGCCGATGGCCGCTGTCGGGTTCTGGTACGAGGACTTTTCGCAAACGAGCGACGAGGAGGTACGTGAGCTCCTCGAGCGCGCCCGCCGGCCCGCGCCAGCGCGCACGAGGGGCGGATGAGCGGCGCGGCCGCGCGACATGGCACGCACGCCGACGTCGCCGTCTCCGTCCGCGGCGCCGAGCTCGCCGGTCTGCTCGCCGTACCACCGCACGCGCGCGGGATCGTCGTCTTCGCGCACGGGAGCGGGAGCGGGCGATTCAGCCCACGCAACCTCGCGGTGGCGACCGCCCTCGAGCACGCGGGTCTCGCAACGCTGCTGCTCGATCTGCTCACGCCCGAGGAGGAAGCGGAGGACGTTCGGACCAGACGCCTGCGATTCGACGTTCGTCTGCTGGGCGAGGGCGTGGTGGGGGCGATCGACTCGATCGCTGCGGACGCGTTCGTCGGCGATCTGCCGCCGTCTCTCTCATCGCTGCCCGTAGGTTGCTTCGGCGCGAGCACCGGCGCGGCGGCGGCGCTCATCGCCGCGGCAGTGAGGTCCGAACGCGTGCGGGCGGTCGTCTCTCGCGGCGGGCGTCCCGACCTCGCCGGGGATGCGCTCCAGCGGGTCAGCGCGCCCACGCTCCTCATCGTCGGGGGACGTGACACCCAGGTGGTCGAGCTCAACCGGATGGCACAGCGGCTGCTCGCCGGCCCCTCGCGCGTCGAGCTCGTGCCCGGGGCGGGGCATCTGTTCGAGGAGCCGGGCGCGCTCGAGCGCGTCGCCGAACTGGCGATCGACTGGTTCCTCGAGCATCTCGCGCGCACGCGCTGACGCGTCGCCGATCAGTCGCGGTGCGCGATCTCGGATGCCCGTGCGCGGTCCACGACCTGAGCACCCTAGCCAGCGAGTTGCAAACGCTCGTGTCTCCCACCCGGTAGGATCAGCGCCGGTTTGGACCTGACGCTTTCGCCCCAGGAGCAATCCTTCCGCGATCAGCTCCGCTCGTGGCTCGACGAGAACAACCCGGGCAAGGAGCCGGCCGGCGACGAGGCCGCGTTCGAGTTCCGCAGGGACTGGCAGAAGAAGCTTCACGAGGCCGGCTACGCGGGCCTCTCGTGGCCGAAGGAATTCGGCGGCCGGGGCGCGACGCTGGTCGAGCAGGCGATCTTCAACGAGGAGATGGCTCGCTCGCGCGCGCCGGCGACGGCGAACGTGTTGGGCCTCGTGATGGGCGGGCCGGTGGTGATCGCGCACGGCACCGAGGAGCAGAAGAAGCGCTGGCTCGAGCCGATCCTGTCCGCCGAGGAGATCTGGTGCCAGGGCTTCTCCGAGCCGGAGTCGGGCTCGGACCTCGCCTCGCTCAAGACCAAGGCGGTCAAGTCGAATGGCGAGTGGATCGTGACCGGCCAGAAGGTCTGGACCACGTTCGCTCACGAGTCGAAGTGGTGCATGCTGCTCGCGCGCACCGACCAGGACGCGCCCAAGCACAAGGGCCTGACCTACTTCATCCTCGACATGGAGCAGGAGGGCGTGCAGGTGCGGCCGCTCCGCCAGATCACGGGCGAGGCCGAGTTCAACGAGCTCTTCTTCGAGGAAGCGCGGATACCCGACGAGAACGTGATCGGGCGCCCGGGCGAGGGCTGGATGGTGGGCATCACCACGCTCATGCACGAGCGGGCCGGGATTGCGTTCGGGTCTGCGATCGCGGTAAAGATCGCGCTCGGCGAGCTGATCGCGCTGGCCAAGGATCGCGGCGTGGCGGACGACCCGGTCACCCGCCAGCGCATCGCCCAGCTCTGGATCGAGACCGAGACCCTCCGGCTGAACGCGTACCGCGGCCTGACGCACCAGATGAAGCACGGCGCGCCCGGACCCGAAGGCTCGTTACCGAAGTGGCAGTGGTCGGACATAAACCAGGCGCTTACCGAGCTCGCGATGGACATCCGCGGCGAGGAGGGGCCGATCGCCGACTCGAGCTGGACCTACCGGTTCCTCCGTGCCCGCGCGAACTCGATCGAGGGCGGGACCACAGAGATACTCAAGAACATCATCGCCGAGCGCGTGCTCGGGCTCCCGAAGCTTCGCTAGGAACGGCATGAACTTCGACTTCTCCGACGACCAGCAGGCGATCAAGCGCACCGCCCGCGAGTTCCTGGCGTCTCGCTTCAAGGCGGAGAAGGTGCGCGAGCTCGCCGAGCAGGGCGAGTACGACGACTCCCTCTGGACGGAGATCTCCGAGCTCGGCTGGCCGGGGATCTTCCTCGACGAGGGCCACGGCGGCATGGAGCTCGGCGCCGTGGAGCTCGTGATCGTTCAGGAGGAACTCGGGTATGCGCTCGCTCCCACGCCCTTCCTCTCGAACGTCGCCGCCGCGCTCGTGCTCCAGCACGCCGGCAGCGACGAGCAGAAGCAGCGCTGGCTGCCCGGAATCGCGTCCGGTGAGTCGCGCGGCGCTGTGGGCGTGGCTCGCAACGGCGAGGCGCTGCTCGTGCCGGACGCCGACTCCGCGGATGTGATCGTGCTGATCGACGGCGACTCGGCCACCCTCCACGAGGGCAGCTCTGTCGAGCGCGAGCTGCGCGACACGATCGACTCGACCCGCCGCTACGCCACCGTTCGCGGCAACGGCGGCCAGCCGCTGCCGGGCGATGTGGGCCCGGCGCTCGACCGCATCGAGATCGCGATCGCTGCCGAGAACGTGGGCATTGCCCAGCGCGCCATGGAGATGGCCGTCGAGTACGCCAAGGACCGCAAGCAGTTCGACCGCCCGATAGGCGCCTACCAGGCCGTGTCGCACCGCTGCGCGCAGATGCTGCTCGAGACGGAGAGTGCGCGCTCCGCCGTCTATTACGCGGGCTGGGTGGCCGACAACGAGCCGGAGACGCTGCCCATCGCGGCCTCGATGGCGAAGGCGTATGCATCCGACGCCGGCTGGCGCGTGACGGCCGCTTCGCTGCAGGTGCACGGCGGGATCGGCTTCACCTGGGAGCACGACCTCCAGTTCTTCCTCAAGCGCGCACGCACGAACGGCACGCTCTTCGGCAGCGCCCGCCAGCACCGCGAACGCGTGGCCGAACTCGCCGGTCTGACTCGCGAGGCCGCGGCCGTGTGACCACGCGGGTCGCGCCTGAGCTGATCGATCTCCTCGGTGAGGAGGCCGTGCTCAGCGAGCCGCCCGCGATCTACGGCCACGATGCAACCGAGCACGAGGGGCTCGAGGGCAAGCCTGACCTGGTCGTGGTTCCACGCGACACCGAGCAGGTACGCGCGGCGGTGAAGTGGTGCTACGCAAACGACGTGCCGATCGTGCCGCGCGGCGGCGGCAGTGGCTTCTCGGGCGGTGCCGTGCCGGTCCGCGGCGGCGTGGTGATCTCGCTCGAACGCATGACCCGCGTGCGCAGCTTCGACCCCGGCCTGTGGCGAATGGAGGTCGAGGCCGGCCTCCGCACCGCGGACGTCCGGCGCCTCGCTCGCGAGAACGGTCTCTTCTACCCGGTCGACCCCGGCGCCGCCGAGCAGTCGCACATCGGCGGCAACATCGCGACGAACGCCGGCGGCCCGCACGCCTTCAAGTACGGCGTCACGGGCCATTGGGTGACGGGCCTCGAGGCGGTGGTACCGCCGGGGGAGATCGTGTCGGTCGGCGGGCCGGTGCGGAAGGACGTCGCCGGCTATGACCTGCGCGGCCTGCTGATCGGCTCGGAGGGCACGCTCGGGATCGTGACGGCGGCTTGGCTGCGGCTCATCCCCGCCCCGGAGGCTGCGCTGCCGGTGGTCGCCGCGTATCCCGGAATCGCCGAGGGCTGCGCCGCGATCGAGGCGGTGCTGGCATCGGGCGTCCTGCCCGCGGCGGTCGAGTACCTCGACGAGAACGCGGTCGCCGCATCGCGCGGCGCGTTCCCGGAGCAGCTGCCGAGTGACGCGCGCTTCGTGGTGATCGCCGAGGCCGACGGGTCTGCCGAGGAGGCTGCGCGGGTCGCCGGCGAGCTGCGAGAGGCGATGGCGGACGGCGCCGTGCTCGTGCACGAGCCGAGCGTGCGCGGGGACGTCGAGGCGCTCTGGCGCTGGCGCGACGGCGTCTCGATCGCGGTGGCCGCTGTGCGTGGCGGGAAGATGAGCGAGGACATCGCGGTGCCGCTCGACCGCTTGCGCGACGCGATACAGGGCACGCTCGACATCGCCGGCCGGCACGGCCTCGACGCGTGCAGCTGGGGCCACGCCGGCGACGGCAACCTGCACTCCACGTTCATGATCGACTCGCGCAACGACGACGAGGTGCGGCGAGCGCACGACGCTGTGAGCGAGCTGTTCGAGCTCGCCGCGGAGCTCGGCGGCACGATCTCGGGCGAACATGGCATGGGCTGGGTGAAGCGCGGCCGCCTCGGCCTCCAGTGGTCCGACCGCGCGGTCGAGCTGCACCGCGAGATCAAGCGGATGTTCGACCCGAAGGGCTTGATGAACCCCGGGAAGAAGGAGTAACCGACGGGTTCACTCGGCTTGGCGAGGTCTCCGTGAGCTCCAGGACTTCAGCCAGGATCGTCTCAGCGTCGAAGAATTTCTCCGCGATCTCTCGCGCTGCTCGGCAGTGCCGTTCGTAATCGGCGTCGATCGCGGCCAGCGCGTCGGCGGCCTCGTCGATAGTGGAGAAACGAAACATCCCCTCGCCGTCCGGCAGAAAGGCACTCGCGCCGGTGTCCTGCACCACCACCGGCTTGCCAGAGGCCAGATAGCAGAGGCTGCGATCGCTAACCCACGCGTTCTGAAGCTCGACGCAGGAGGGCTTCACGCAGCTGAACTCACCACGGGACGACTGGATGTAGGCGCGATATCTCTCAGGGCTACCGGCCACCTCGAGTGCGTGGCGGACGCGCCATCCATGACGCTCGAGCAGCTCGCGGTCTTCGGCGTCGACCCGTCCCTCGAGGTAAAGGGCGAGCTCGAGTTCGCAAGAGGCTCTCGAGGGGAGCTCGGCAAATCGCAGGAACGAGACACTCTTGTCGTTCTGGTAGATGACGCGGTCTCCCTCGGTCAGGTACTCCCTCGCCAGCCAACTCGACACCGTCGTGAACCGCCGGCACGCCGCGTCGTGCTTGTAGGGCCAGAGATCGAGGCAGACGGGTGGTCGGATGTGCATCCACGGGAGGCCGCAATCGTCGATGCGACTGCCGGGCGTCCCGACGGTCTCGCCTGTCGTCAAATAGAAATCGTGCGGAGCGACTTGCAGCTGCCCACCGGCGATCCAAAACTGCAGCAGCCCAGGGTCGATGTCCACGAGAGCGGTGCGCCGGAAGCGGCTCAGGACGCTCGGGTCGATGGCGTAGTGGAAGTTGAGGAGCAGGTCGGCGCGCCCGAGTACTGCCTCGGCGTCTGCCCGTTCCATGCCAAGGAACCGGAGATCTCCGTTGCGCGTCGGCTCGTAGAGGATCACCTTCCCGCTCAGTCCGTAGCGTGCCATGCGGCTCAGGAAGGCCGGGATGGTTCCCGGACTTCGGCTCAGGGCGCCATTGGGCACCTTCTCGAGCCAGACGACGTCACATCCGAGCCGCCGCAGCGCGTGTGCGTACTGCAGGTAGACCCAGAAGTGGCCGCCGATCTCTGGCTTGGTAGCCACCCTGTACGCAGAGACGACGACCGTGGCCATGCCAGACCGCTCTCACGCCGGCGTGGCGAGGAGGCGGGGCACCTCCTCGAAGCCGATCAGTGAGATCTCGCGCCGCTGAAGGAAGTGGCGGATCCGGGGATCGCGCAGCGTCTGCAGCTCGAGCGCGCGTTCGGAGGAGTACGTGGAATGCAGCTCGGGGTCGGGGTAGCCGGGGTGACAGGCGAGCTCCGTGATGCCATCAGCCACCTCGGTGTCGACCACTCGCATGAAGCCCTTCACACCGACTTGCTCGGGATGGCTGTCGCCAGCCCATTGTCCGTAGAAGCTTGGGCAGTACCGCACCTCCGAGCACGCCCGCAGTGGAACTCCGCATCGCTGTGCCGCGTCCCGGAACGCGGGCGCGAGCTTCGGCTGAAGATGGACGTGGTGGTGCGAGTCGAGGTGGGTGGGCCCGCGACCCATCAGCTCCCTGAAGCGCACAAGCTGATCCTCGAGCTCGGCACGGCTCGCCGCGACGTCGTGCTCGTTCGAGATCACGACGTGGAGCCCCACGCTGAGGCGCGGGCAGTTGGCGGCCAGCCGGGCTGCATCCGTGCTACGGCGACCCCTCGTCATCAGGCTCGTGCTCGTCACGATCCCGTGCCGGTGCGCGTCGACGATCCCCCTACTCACGCCGGAGCAGAGGCCGAAGTCGTCGGCATTCACGACCAGATACGGCATTCAGGAACCTTCCAGCGCAAGGACGGGTTCCATGGACGCAAACCAAGTGTCTATCTCGGCCATCTGCTCGCGCCCCCAGCTCTTCCCCTGCGAAGCCGCCAGGGCAGCCTCGGCCAGGCAGCACGCATAGCGCGCGTACTCCGAGGTCTCAAACAGCGCGTTCAGTTCGCGGTCGTCCGGCAGTTGCCACCCCCGCCAGGCGAGGGCCTCGCGATAGCGGTCGAGGATCCAAGGCCGGTGCTCGCCAGGAAAGCGGTACAGGAACGTCGAGATGTCGTACGTAGCCGGCCCCACGCCCGTGTGGTCCCAGTCGATCAGCCTCGGCTGCGGTCCGGTGCTCCCGTCAACCACGAGCGTGTTGGTGGTCCACAGATCCCCGTGCAGCAGTGTGTCGCGACCCGCGAGCGCCTCGAACGTGAGCGCGCGCTCTTGACGCTCGCCGTAGAGACGCTCCACTCGCTCGAGCAGGCGGTCTGTGAGCACGGCGTCGTCGGCCGCGAGCCGCCTGGGTGCGGACTTGATCGACCGGAGATGGCGAATGCACCGCGCTACCTCTGAAGTGAAGAAGTCCATCCCGAGTTCCTCGCCGTACTTGCGGCACTCGGCGAGCAGGTCATGTCCGCAGAAGCGCGCGTGCAGCTCGGCGATCAGCTCCACCACGGGCCCGACGCGTGTCGGATCGAGGGAGCGGCAGTCCAGCATGTCGCCCTGCAGGTCCTCGTAGACAAGCCAGACACCTCTTCCTCCGGGTTCATCAGTCGCCGCCAACACGCGCGCGCAGGCCCACTCGAGCCCGGTGGCGGGGAGCCATCGGTCGGCCAACATCCGCGTCGTTTCGGCGCGCCGGCGAGTGAGCCGTTTCACCACGACGGACTCGGTACGGCCTTCGGCCTCGAACCGCAGGCGTCGAACCGACCGCTTGAGCGGCTTGTTGAGCGGCTCGTCGGCCACGAGCCTTGCGTCTTCGCCCGGGAGCGTGACGGTATGCCGTGCGAGATCCATGACCTTCCGCGGTGCCGGACCACTCCGGCGTCGCGCGCGAGCCGCCTTCGCCGCGTCCCTGCGGTCTTTCACACTCGTCACCCGTCCGTCTTCGATCTGGAGCCGGATGTCGCAGCTGCGGAGCGTTCCGAGTCGGTGGGCGATCATGAACGTCGTCCGGTCCGACATGAGCCTCTCCATCGCCTCCATGATCGCCGACTCGGTCCGGACGTCGACCGAGCTCGTCGGCTCGTCGAGCACCAAGATCGGCGCGTCCTTCAGGATCGCGCGCGCGAGCGAGATGCGCTGGCGCTCGCCACCAGACAGCGTCACGCCGCGCTCGCCTAGCACCGTGTCGTACCCGTCCGCCAGGCGCATGATGAAGTCGTGTGCGTTAGCCGCCCGCGCGGCGTCGACGATCTCCTTCGTGCGCGCGCCCGGTCGCGCGTACGCGATGTTCTCGAGGACGGTGGTGGAGAAGAGGATCGGGTCTTGTAGGACGAGCGCGAACTGGTTGCGTAGATCCGGTAGGCGGTAGTTGCGCAGGTCCACGCCGTCGAGTAGGACGCGGCCGCCGGTGGGGTCATAGAACCGCATCAGCAGGCTGGCGAGCGTGCTCTTGCCGGATCCGGTCGTGCCGGCGATTCCAACGCGCGCGCCGGGAGGCACGTGGAACGAGACGCCCTCCAGCGCGGGTCGGCCACCGCCGTAGGCGAACGTCACGTCCCGACACTCGATCTCACCGGCAGCGCGCTTCAGACGGCGCGCGCGGCGGCGCTCCGGCACATCTGGCTCCTGGTCGAGCAGCACGAAGACGCGTTCGGCGCTGGCGAGTGAGGACTGGACCTTGCCGGCCTGGCGGCTCACGGTCTGAAGTGGCGCATAGAGCTGGGTTAGGTAGCCCATCACCACGAGGAGCTCGCCCAGTGTGATCGCGTTCGACTGGACGCGATGCACGCCCACGTACAGCACGATGCCCGAGCCCGCGGCTGCCGTGAGACCCAGGATCAGTCCGAAAACGCCGTCGATTACGGCGAGCCGTATTCGTGCGGAGGTTCCCTCCGCTGCTCTGCGCACGTACCGGTCCTGCTCGCGCTCCTCCTGACCGAACGCCTTCACCAGGCGCAGGCCGGTGAGCACCTCCTGCACGACCGACATGGCGGAGCTCTCGAGCTCCTTCGCCGTGCGCCAGCGCCGGCGCAAGCGTTGCCGGTAGGCGTTGGTCACCACGAGCAGCACCGGCACGATCGTCATCGCGACGAGCGCCAGCTGCCAGTCGATCAGCGCGGTCACATAGATCATCCCGATCAACATGAAGACCGCCTCGATCACCGGGATCAGACCGGTCACGGCGATCCACTGAATGGCGGTCGCGTCGTATTGGATCCGGTAATTGGCGTCCGCGGTGCCACGCGTGTCGTGGTACGACAACGAGAGCCGCTGGACGTGGCCGAACATACGGCCGCGCAGGCGAATGAGCAGCTTCTCGCCCGTGTAGGAGCTGAGCACGGTCACCGCGAGCTGCTGAAGCTGTGTCAGCACGGCGACCACCACGAGCAGCACGATCGCGATCGCCAACGCGCTGCTCTGCGACGGGGCCGCGCCGGGCACGAGTGCGTCCACGAAGCCCGGAAGCGGTTGCGACCCGAGCGCGCTGTCGACGGCGATCTTCAGTGGCACCGGGACGAGGAGCGCCAGCGGGGTGGCGAGCAGGCTCAGGACGAACAGCACCGAGAGGTGCGCCCAATACGGCCGCGCCAGTGCGGCCAGGCGCCGGTAGAGCGCGGTGTCCGAGTACTTTCGCCCTTCAGCCACGGCTCCAATTTCCCTTGCGCCGGCGGATCGGCGTAACGCTTTCATCCGCCTGCTCTACGGCGTCAGCGACTGTGCCGGCGACCACTGCCCACTCCCAGACGCCCCAGCCGACCAGCACCAGGAGCAGAGCGGAAAGCACGGCGGCGACGATCCCGGCGTGGTCTATCGCCGCTGGCACCGCAAGCGCGTAGAGAATCGCGACCACCGCCAAGCCCGCAGCCGAGAAGTGCGGGCTGGCGCGCAGCCGTATCAGCTGTGCTCCGCGTGCGTGCTCCTCCACGGCCATCAGCAGCCGCTCGCGTACCAACATGCCCACCTGGACCTCGATATCCCAGTGGTCGAAGTTGCCGCCGCGCGTGACATTCGCGCCGGCAATCGCGATTCGGCGCTCGATCGCCCGAAGCCTCTCTTGCGGATCGATCCAGCGCGTGCTCCAGAACGCCCAGCTGCGCGGCGTCGGGACGCGCGGCCGCAACGCAGCCCGGCATCGCCACGGCGAGAGTCCCTGGCTCAGGCGTCCATGCAGGCGGGCCATCGGCTGGGCGACGTGGAGCAGCGCGGTCAGCGCTCGCATTCCAAACGTGCGCAGCGGCGAGGCTCCTGTTCGGCGGAAATCCGCGCCCGCTGCGCCGCGTATGGCGTGCAATAGGACCACGCCGAGGGCCAGCGCCGCGAGCGGCGCGGCGGCGATCAGAAGCGGTCGCCACGTGGCGCCGAGGGCGCTCAGGGCGGTGAGTAGAGCGATCACCAACGACCACTCGGGAATGAGCGCGAGCGCTGCGACGCCCTTCGATGCCGGGGGGTAGATCGACTGGAACGGGGCGCTCCCCTGGCTCCCGTAATACACGCGCCAGCGCCGCACGCCACCGAGTTCGCCAGTGCCGCCGTTCCGATACAGCCGCCCGCGCCAGACGACGTTCCGAGCGCGGTTGTACTTCTCGGGCCACTTGCGCTCGAGAAGCGCCTCCGCCCGGCCATAGCCTGTCTGCTGCGAGAGGTAGGCGCGCACGGAGCGGCGGCGGTGATGCCACACGACGGCCGCCGGGTTGAATCCGATCTTGAGCGCACGTGCTCGCAGCCGCCAGCAGATGTCCACGTCGTCCCCCGCCACACGGAACCGCGGGTCGAAGCCGCCGATCTCACTGAGCGTCGAGCGACGGAATGCCATGTTGCAGCCGGGGATGTGCTCAGCCTCGCGATCCGACAGCAACACGTGGACGGGGCCGCCGGGCGCGTTAGCCACGCAGTCGGCGACCGCGCCGTCACTCGGGGCGAGGTTCGGGCCTCCGACTGCTGCCCAGTCGCCTTCGTTGAACG
>DASVXS010000077.1:0-17674 GCA_036392575.1 Thermoleophilaceae bacterium
GGCGGCCAAGATCGGCTGCCCGGTCATCGGGATCAACGACTCCGGCGGCGCCCGCATCCAGGAGGGCGTCGTCTCGCTCGGCGCCTATGGCGACGTCTTCGTGCGCAACGTCAAGTGCTCGGGCGTCATCCCGCAGATCTCGCTGATCATGGGACCGTGCGCGGGCGGCGCCGTCTACTCCCCAGCGATGACCGACTTCATCTTCATGGTGAAGGAGACCTCGCACATGTTCATCACGGGCCCCGACGTGATCAAGACAGTCACGGGCGAGGAGCCGACGTTCGAGGAGCTCGGCGGCGCGATGACGCACAACACGAAGTCGGGCGTCGCGCACTTCGCCGCTGACGACGAGGAGCAGTGCCTCGAGGACGTGCGCTACCTCATGTCGTTTTTGCCGCAGAACAACCTCGAGACGGCGCCGCGCGTCGACTCGGGCGACGACCCCGAGCGGATGGACCTCGAGCTCGACACGATCGTCCCGGACAACCCGAACAAGCCGTACGACATGCGCGATGTGATCCACCGTGTTGTCGACAACGGCGAGTTCTTCGAGGTGCACGAGCACTACGCGCGCAACATCGTGGTCGGCCTGTCGCGGCTGAACGGCTATCCCGTGGGCATCGTCGGCAACCAGCCCGCCCAGCTCGCGGGTGTGCTCGACATCGACGCGTCCGTGAAGGGCGCGCGCTTCGTGCGCTTCTGCGACGCCTTCAACATCCCGCTGATCACGTTCACGGACGTGCCGGGCTTCCTCCCGGGCACGACCCAGGAGTGGGGCGGCATCATCCGGCACGGCGCGAAGCTGCTCTACGCCTTCACCGAGGCGACCGTGCCGAAGATCACCGTGGTCACGCGCAAGGCGTACGGCGGCGCGTACGACGTCATGAACTCGAAGCACATGCTCGCCGACTTCAACTTCGCCTGGCCGACCGCCGAGGTGGCGGTGATGGGCCCGGAGGGCGCGGTCAACATCATCTTCCGGCGCGACATCTCGAGCTCACCCACGCCGGACGAGCGCCGCCAGAAGCTCATCTCCGACTACAAGGCGCGCTTCGCCAACCCCTACTCGGCGGCCGAGCGCGGCTACATCGACGACGTGCTGATCCCGCACGAGACGCGCCCGCGCCTGTGCCAGGCGCTCGACATGCTGCAGACGAAGCGCGTCGAGCGGCCGAAGCGCAAGCACGGGAACATCCCGCTCTAACCGTCGGGAGGCGCCCCTTCGAGCCGGCGCGCGCGCGGCGCGGCGCGGTTACGATCCCCGGTCCACGATTGGCAGGGGGTGCCTCGAAGTGGTCCGAAGCTGGGGAATTCGGAGGATGCGCCGTTGCGTCGCGGCGCTGTTCGGTGTTGCGATTGGGCTGGCGTTGCTGCCGGCCGCGACCAGTGCGGCCCCTCCCGGCATGCGCGACGTGCTCGTCGTCGGCAACAACTGGGAAGGCACGGCGGACGTGGTCGACGCGCGCACGTTCGAACGGCTGACGCGGCTCAACATCATCCCCGACAAGGCCGAACGGATGGCCGAGATCCAGACCGACCCGGCGGCGCTCGGCTTCTTCACCGGGATCAACCTGCTTATCGGCGAGGGCCACGACCAGTACGTCGACGACGCCTTCACCTCGCACGACGGGCGCTACCTCTACGTCTCACGACCGAGCTTCAAGGACGTCGTCGCGTTCGACCTCTCCACGCGCCAAATCGTGTGGCGCTTCCAGGTCGAGGGCTACCGCGCAGATCACATGGCGATCTCGCCCGACGGCGCGCGCCTGCTCGTATCCGCCTCGACCGCGAACAAGGTGCACGAGATCGACACGGCGACAGGCGAGGAGATCGGGCAGTTCCCCTCCGGCGACTCGCCACACGAGAACAACTTCTCGCGCGACGGGCAGCTGATCTACCACGCGAGCATCGGCCGCGTTTACACGCCCCTCGACGATCCCGCCTTCGACGCGACGAAGGGCGAACGCTACTTCCAGGTGGTCGACGCGAACACGCTCCAGATCCTCAAGCGCGTGGACATGGGCAAGAAGCTCGCCGAGGCCGGCTACCCGAACATGAGCTCCGCGGTGCGGCCAATGGCGCTGGCGCCGGACGAGAAACGCGTGTACCTGCAGATCTCGTTCCTGCACGGGTTTGTGGAGTACGACCTCGAGCACGACAAGGTGCTGCGGGTCGCGAATCTTCCGGTCAGCGAGGAGGCGCAGAAACTCCGCCGCGACGAGTACGTGCTCGACTCCGCCCACCACGGGCTCGCGATGAACCCTGAGGGGACGAAGCTGTGCGTGGCGGGCACGATGTCCGACTACGCGGCAATCGTCTCGCGCCGGACATTCGCGTACCAGATCGCCGCGCACGGCGAGAAGCCCTACTGGGCCACGAACAACGGCGACGGCCGCTACTGCTTCGTCTCGTTCAGCGGCGACGACCGCGTGTCGGTCATCTCCTACGCGAAGCAGAAGGAGGTCGCGAGCATCCCGGTCGGCGACCACCCGCAGCGGATGCGGATGGGCGTCATGCGCGAGGAGTACCTGCAGCCGCCCGCTTAGAGCCGGACCGTCTGAGCACGGGCGGCGCCCTGGCGATGCGCGTGCATCACCGCCTGACAGATGGCGAGGTCCTGGATCGCGAGTCCCGTCGAGTCGAACAGCGTCATCTCCTCGGCCGACTCGCGCCCGGGCGCGCGGCCGGTGAGCACGTCGCCGAGCTCGGTCACGCGCTCGCGGTCGACCACGCCGGCCGCCACCGCGCCCGTGAGCTCGCCGCCGTGCGAGGCCTGCGCCCACTCGTCGCAGAACAGCCTGCAGCGGACAACGGCCTCGACCTCCGCCTCGGCCTTGCCCGGCCCGTCGGCCCCGAGCATGTTGAGGTGAACTCCCGGGCGTAGCTCTGGCGCGTGCACCACCGGCTCGTGCCCCGGCGTCACGCAGGTCACCACGTCCTGCTCGAGCGCCTCCTCGCGGCTGCCCGCCTCCCAGCCGAGCTCGCCGGCGAGCGCGCCCGCCGCGTCGGGATCCGGGTCGAAGCAGACCCCGGGGCCGTACTCCGCCGCCGCGAGGCAGCGCGCCGCCCACGCGCCGTACACGCCGCAGCCGATGATCCCGACGTTCCGTGCGTCTTCGCGCGCAAGCTCCTGAGCCGCGATCGCCGCCACGGCGCCGGTACGAAGCGCCGTCACGGCGCGCGCATCCACCAGCCCGAGCGGCTCGCCGTCATCGGAGCTCGACACGCACACCACGCCCATCACCACCGGCACGCCGGAGGCCGGGTTGCCCGGAAACGAGGTGACCCACTTCAGGATCGCGAGGCCGCCGCCCTTCGCGGGCATCGCCCGGAAGTCGCCGTTAGGCACGTCGAGGTAGAGCTTCGGCGGCATCGCCCACTCGCCGCTCGCGAACTGCACAAAGCCGTTGCGGACCGCGTCGATCGCCTCCGCGGGAGACACCGCGGCGAGGACCGAGTCGTAATCGAAGACAGGGATCTCCGGCATGGGCTGGCACGGTACCCTCCCCGTCCGTGAGCAGGAACGGCAAGCACGCTCCGGCGCGCCCGCGCATCGAGCTGTCCTACGGCAGCGCCTCACCAGAGGAGGCGGCGGCGATCACGGCCGCGATCGAGCAGTTCCTGCGGGACACCGCACCGGCACCCGCTACGCACAGCCGCCCGATCGACCGCTGGCAGCGCGCCGCGCTGTTCGAGGGCGCCGGCTTGGCGGGTGACGCTCCTTCACCCTGGGGCGACGACCAGCCCTGGGGCCACGCTACCGTCCCTCCCCATGGCCACTGACGAGCAGCAGACACCCACGCCGGCGACGGAATTGCCTCCGGACGAGGTCGATACGACCAGCGTCCAGATCGTCGACGTACGCACGGACGAGGAGCGCGCGGCGGCCCACATTCCGGGCGACGTCTACATCCCGCTCGAGCGCCTGCAGGAAGACGCCGGCACTCTCGACCGCGAGCGCACGGTCGTCTTCTACTGCCGTGGCGGTGACCGCTCGCGCGCGGCCGCCGAGGCCTTCCGCGCCTCCGGCTGGGACGCATACAGCGTCGCCGGGGGCCTCGTGGCGTGGGCCGAACGTGGCCTCCCGGTGGAGCCGGAAGGCGCGCAGGTGGTTCAGCGCAGCCAGCTGCCGCCGTATTAGGCGCGCGCTGCAAGGCTAATTTCCGAAAACTCGCTCGGGTTTTGTTATATTCGCCCGACGCGCTTTGACCCGCGCCGAGCTACGTCCCCGCGCAGGAGAACGACGACGCATGGAACCGACCACGGTCAAGGCCCCAGGCAGGAAGGGCACGCTCGAGAATCCTGAGGTCTACGAGAACGTGCCTGGGCACGTGATCCCGATCCTCGAGCGCGAGTTCGACGACTTCGACAACGAGGCCGAGAAATTCCTCGCCGGCGACACGCCCGAGGACCAGTTCATCGGCTTCCGCCTCAAGCAGGGCGTCTACGGCCAGCGCCAAGCCGACGTGCAGATGGTCCGGGTGAAGCTGCCGATGGGCGGCATCACGCCCGAGCAGATGGAGACCTTCGCGGACGTGATCGAGGAGTACGCGCCGCTCCGCAAGGGCCACATCACCACCCGGCAGAACATCCAGATCCACCACGTGCCGCTCCCGGACGCCGCCAAGCTGATCCGCAGGATCTCGGACGCGGGCTTGTCCTCGCGAGAGGGCTGCGGCAACACAGTCCGCAATGTGACCGGCGACCCATGGGCGGGCGTGAGCGAGGGCGAGCTATTCGACATCACGCCGTATGCCGGCGCCTACGTCCGCTACTTCGTGCGCCATCCCACGACGCAGCTGATGCCGCGCAAGGTGAAGACGGCGTTTACGGCGACCGACGAGGACCGCGCGATCACCGGTATCCACGACATCGCCTTCATCCCTCGCATCCGCGACGGAGTGAGAGGCGTCGAGGTCCGCGTCGGCGGCGGCACATCGATCATGCCGCGCATCGCTCCCACGCTCTACGAGTTCGTCGAGCTCGACAACGGCGACTACCTGAAGGTCGCCGAGGCGGTGTTCCGCATCTTCGACCGCCAGGAGTGGCTACGTGTGAACCGCGCCCGCGCACGCATCAAGGTGCTGATCGACAAGATTGGCATCGACGCCTTCCGCGAGCAGGTCGAGGAGGAGCTTCAGGGCGACTGGCTGGCCGAGCGCAACTTCGACCCCACGCCGCTGCTCTTGATCCACGACGAGGAGGCGAACGCACCGGCCCGGGGGCTCGCCTACGCGCAGCCCAACGGCGACCTGTCGGAGTTCGAGCGCTTCAGCGCCTCGAACGTGCAGGCGCAGCGCCAGGAAGGGTTCTCGTCCGTCCAGGTGCGCGTGCCGCGCGGCGACCTCTCGCCCGAGCAGCTCCGCGGGCTCGCGCAGATCATGCGCGACTACTCCGGCGGCTACGCCCGCACCACGGTGCACCAGAACTTCCTGCTGCGCTGGGTGCGCGACGAGTCGGTCTACGAGGTCTGGGACGCGCTCGGCAAGCTGGGCCTGAACGCCGCCGGCGCAGACGAGATCGTCGACGTGGTCAGCTGCCCGGGCACGGACAGCTGCAAGCTCGGGATCACGAGCTCGATGGGGCTCAATCGGGCCGTCCAGGAGCGCGTGGCATCGATGCAGATCGATGACCCGCTCACGAAGCGCATCCACATCAAGATGAGCGGCTGCCCGAACGGCTGCAGCCAGCACCACATCGCGAACATCGGCTTCTACGGCGCCTCGATCAAGGTCGGCGACAAGACGATGCCCGCGTACGTCGCGCACATCGGCGGTCAGTACGAGGGCGGCGAGGTCGTCTACGGGAACCGCCTCAAGGTGCGCCTCCCGGCCAAGCGCGTGCCGGACGCGGTCGAGCGGTGGCTGCGCTGGTACGAGGAAGACCGCAACGACGGTGAGGAGTTCAACGCGTTCGCCGAGCGCGTCGGCACCGGCGAGTTCGAGGCCCGCGTCAAGGACCTGGCGATGCCCGTCGAGTTCAACCTCGAGAACCTGGGGCACTTCATCGACTGGAACCGCCGCGACCCGTACAAGGTCGAGCGCGGCGAAGGCGAGTGCGCGGTCTGACACCGTGGCGATAGCCGCGACATTCGACGTCGAGCACCTCGACGCGGAAGACGTCCTCGCCCACGTCGTCGAGCGCTTCCACCCTCGCCTCTCCGTGGCCTGCTCCTTCCAGAAGGAGGCCTCGGTGATCATGGACATGCTCCTGAAGATCGAGCCGGAGGCGCGCTTCTTCACGCTCGACACCGGCGTGCTCTTCCCCGAGACCTACGCCACCTGGCGAAAGGCCGAAGAGCGCTACGGGATCAAGGTCGACGTGTATCAGGGCATGAGCCTCGCGCGCCAGGCCGACCTCCACGGGGACGAGCTCTGGGCGCGCGACCCCGACGCCTGCTGCGGCATCCGTAAGGTCGCGCCGCTCGACGAGGCGCTGGCGGACGTGGACTGCTGGATCTCGGGCCTTCGCCGCGACCAGAGCCCCACGCGCGCGAACACACCCAAGCTGCACTGGGACGAGAAGCACGGCCTCCACAAGGCGAATCCCCTGGCCGACTGGTCGGAGAAGGACGTCTGGACCTACATCGCCGAGCACGACGTCCCCTACAACCCGCTGCACGACCAGGGCTACCCGTCGATCGGCTGCACGTACTGCACGCTCGCCGGCGACGGTCGCGACGGTCGCTGGGCCGGCACGGGCAAGACCGAGTGCGGACTGCACGGCTGAAGACAAGAAAGGACCCATGAGCGACGGCTACACCCTCTGGTTCACCGGCCTGTCAGGGGCAGGCAAGTCCACGATCGCGGGCATCGTCGAGAGCGAGCTGCGCCTTCGCGGGCAGAAGGTCGAGGTGCTCGACGGCGACGTCGTGCGCACCAACCTCTCGAAGGGCCTCGGCTTCTCCAAGGAGGACCGCGACACGAACATCCGCCGGATCGCCTTCGTAGCGGATCTGCTCTCCCGCAACGACGTGGCAGCGATCACCGCGGCGATCTCGCCCTACCGCGAGACGCGCGACGAGGCGCGCGCGCTGCACGGTGAGCGCTTCATCGAGGTCTATGTGAAGGCATCCGTAGACGAGTGCGCGCGGCGCGACGTGAAGGGCCTCTACGAGAAGGCCTTCGCCGGCGAGATCAAGGAGTTCACCGGCGTCTCCGACCCGTACGAGGAGCCGCTCGCCGCCGAGATCGTGGTCGACACCGAGGCCGAGACTCCGGAGGAGTCGGCAGCCAAGGTGCTCGCCTACATCGACGCGCGAGACCGCTCGAACGGCAACGGCCACGTGGCGCGGAAGCAGGAGGAGCCCGCATGGCAAGCATCGAACTGAACGCGCGCCAGACCGCGGACTTCGAGCTGCTCGCAAACGGCGGCTTCGCGCCGCTGACGGGCTTCCAGGGCTCCGCCGACTGGCAGTCCGTGATCGAGCGCATGCGCCTGGCCGACGGCCAGCCGTGGCCGATACCGGTCACGCTGGCGAGCGAGTCGGGCGAAGTCGGCGAGACGCTCGAGCTGATCGGCCACGAGGGCACCCGCCTCGGCACGATCACGATCGAGGAGGTCTACGACCGCGACCTCCAGCGCGAGGCCGAGCTCGTCTACAAGACGACCGAGGACGCTCACCCGGGCGTTGCCGCGCTCTACCGCGAGCCGGCACGCACGATCGCCGGGCCGATCTCGGCTGAGCAGCTGCCGTCGCACATCGATGCGGTGCAGCCGTACCTGCTGACGCCCGCTGAGGCGAAGGCGGCGTTCGCGGAGCGCGGCTGGAAGACGGTGGTCGCGTTCCAGACGCGCAACCCGATCCACCGCGCGCACGAGTACATCACCAAGGGCGCGCTCGAGCTGGTCGACGGCCTCTTCATCCACCCGATCGTGGGCGAGACGAAGTCGGACGACATTCCCGCCGACACGCGCATGCGCTGCTACGAGGTGCTGATCGAGAACTACTACCCGCGCGATCGGGCGGTGCTCGGCGTGAACCCCGCCGCGATGCGCTACGCAGGGCCGCGCGAGGCGATCTTCCACGCGCTCGTGCGCCGCAACTACGGCTGCACCCACTTCATCGTGGGCCGCGACCACGCGGGCGTCGGCAGCTACTACGGAACCTACGACGCGCAGGAGATCTTCGACGAGTTCGAGCCCGGCGAGCTGGGCATCGAGCCGATGAAGTTCGAGCACGCGTTCTTCTGCAAGGTCACCAAGACCATGGCGACGGCGAAGACCTCGCCCTCGACTCCGGAGCAGCGGGTGCACCTGTCGGGCACCGCCGTGCGCGAGCTGCTCGGCCGCGGCGAGCGGCCGCCCGAGGAGTTCTCGCGGCCGGAGGTGGCCGACGTGCTGATCGAGGCGTACGCAGCCGAAGGCGAGCGGGCCGCGGCGTAGCCATTTCGTTTCTACCGTGGTCGATTTTGCCGCGTAGAGCGGCACGATCGACCACGGTACGAAGAAGCGCCCCAAACGGGCCCGCCTCCCTTATTGCTGCTGTAAGCGCGGAGAGCCCAGGAAGGCGCTACGAAATCGACGTAATACACAGCCGCCGATCCCCCCGCGGCGTATGCACCACCACGGTCTCACCGGCCCGATGGCCGGCCAACGCCCGCCCGACCGGTGAATCGAACGACAGCGTCCCGTCGCCAGGCCTCGCCTGCCCCGCCGAGGTCAACCGAAACCGCTGACTAGCGCCGCTCGTCTCGTCGACGAACTCCACAGTCGCACCGAGGCCGGCCACGCCCGCGGCCGCCGCCGCGCCCTCCTCCACGACGGAGGCGTTCTGCAGCCGGTCGCGCAGGCGCAGGATGCGCGTCTCCAGGTGAGCCTGCTCCTCCTTTGCCGCGTGGTACTCGGCGTTCTCCTTCAGGTCGCCCCACTCGCGCGCGGTCTTGATCCGCTCGGCGATCTGGCGGCGCCCTTCGCCCTCGAGGCGGTCGATCTCCCCGCGGAGGTCGTCGAGCTCGGCCTGCGTCATCAGCTTCTCAGTCATTCCCTGCCCTAGGTTTCGAGTCCGTTGAGGCAGGCAGCATACGCTGCGCCTGCTCAGGCCAGCGAGGCGTAGTCCGGCTCGCGAGCCCTCACGTAGAGCGTCTCGCCCGGAGAAGGGTCGAGCTCGGCGGCCTGCGCGCGCGTGATCTGCGCGTTCAGCTGGCCGTTGCCGGGCTGCGACAGCTCCACCCGCACCTCGAAGCCGAGCGCGACAACGCGCTCCACGACCGCCTCCGACGCACCAGGCTCCGGCTCGCGCGAGAGCTCGAGGTCGTGCGGACGCACGGCCGAGCCGTCGAGCTTCGTCACCGGGCCGACGAACCCCATTACGAAGTCGGACGCGGGGCGGTCGTACACCTCCGCGGGGCTGCCGGTCTGCTCGATGCGCCCGTCCTGCATCACGGCGATCTGCTCGGCGACCTCCATGGCCTCCTGCTGGTCGTGCGTGACGAACACCGTGGTCACGTGGATCTCGTCGTGCAGGCGCCGCAGCCATTCGCGCAGCTCCGAGCGCACGCGCGCGTCGAGCGCGCCGAAGGGCTCGTCGAGCAGCAGCACGTCGGGCTGCACGGCCAGCGCTCGCGCAAGCGCCATCCGCTGCCGCTGGCCACCCGAGAGCTGCGCCGGATAGCGGTCGGCCCAGCCGCCCAAGTGCACCAGCGCGAGCAGTTCGCGCACGCGCGCCTCGATCGCGTTCTTCGGCAGCTTGCGGATCTTCAGCCCGAACGCCACGTTGTCGCGCACGGTCATGTGCTTGAAGGCCGCGTAGTGCTGGAACACGAACCCCACGCCGCGCCGCTGAGCCGGTGCGTCGGTCACGTCCTCGCCGCCGATCCGCACGCTGCCCTCGTCCGGCAGCTCGAGCCCCGCGATCACCCTCAGGAGCGTGGACTTGCCGCTGCCGCTCGGCCCCAGGAGCGCCGTGAGCGATCCGCTCGGCACGTTGAGGGACACGTCCGTGAGCGCCGCGAAGTCGCCGAAGCTCTTGGAGATCCCGAAAACCTCGATGCCCATCAGGCGGTCCTCCTTCTCCTCTGGAGCAAAGTCATGACGGCGACCGTCGACAGCGCGATCGCGGCGAGCACGACCGACGCGGCGTAGGCGCCGGCCAGGTCGAAGCGCTCGAAGTGGTCCTGCACGAAGAGCGTGAGCGTCTCGGTCTGCCCGGCAAGCCTGCCCGACACGACGCTCACGGCCCCAAACTCGCCGACAGCACGCGCCGTGGTGAGAACGACGCCGTAGCCCACGCCCCACCTGATCGCGGGCAGCGTGATGCGGCTGAACGTCTGCCACGGCGAGGCGCCGAGCGTGCGCGCCGCCTCCTCCTGCTCGGTGCCGATCTCGCGCAGTACGGGCGCGACCTCGCGCACCACGAACGGCAGCGAGACGAAGATCGTCGCGAGGATCATGCCGGGGGTCGAGAAGATCACTCGGATCCCGTTTTGGCTGAGCCAGTCGCCGAGCCACCCCGTGCGCCCATAGACGAGGATGAGGGCGAGCCCGACCACCACTGGCGAAACGGCGAACGGCACGTCGATCAGCGCCTCAACGACCGCCTTGCCGCGGAAGCGCTTGCGCACGATGAGCAGCGCCGCGGCGATCCCGAAGATGGTGTTGAGCGGCACCGCGACCACGACCATCAGCAGCGTGAGCTGGAGCGCGTGCAGCGCGTCGGGCGTGGTGACCGCGTCCCAGGCCGCGGCGAAGCCGTGCTCGAAGGCGCGGTAGAAGACCATGCCGACCGGCACCACGAGCAGGACGAAGAGGTAGCCGAGGGCGAGCGAGCGGAGGCCGAATCTAGCCCTCATGCCGCACCCTCCCGAGCCGAGCGACCAGCCCCAGCGTGATCAGCGAGAGGAGCAGCAGGACGACTGATACGGCGGCCGCGCCGGTCACGTTGTCGTTGCCGATCTGCGAG
The DNA here is from genome assembly GCA_036392575.1 of Thermoleophilaceae bacterium. Classification (GTDB taxonomy): domain Bacteria; phylum Actinomycetota; class Thermoleophilia; order Solirubrobacterales; family Thermoleophilaceae; genus JADGHQ01. Next base: position 10,901 of record DASVXS010000077.1, read on the forward strand.
AAGACGAACACCGACGCGACCTCGGTCTTGAACGGGATGTTCCCGCTGATCAGCACCACGGCTCCGAACTCGCCGAGGGCCCGCGCGAAGCCGAGCGAGCAGCCGGCGACGATGGCGGGGCGCAGGTTGGGCAGGACGATGCGGCGGAAGATCACGAGCGGCGAGGCGCCGAGCGACGCGGCCGCTTCCTCCATCTCGCGGTCGAGCTCGATGAGCACGGGCTGCACAGCGCGGACCACGAACGGCAGAGTCACGAACAGCAGCGCGAGGATCACCGCGGCCTTGCTGAACGCGAGGTTCACGCCGACCGGCGAGCGCGGCCCCCAGAGGGCGAGCAGCGTGAGGCCGGCCACGATCGTGGGCAGGGCGAACGGCAGGTCGATCAGCGCGCTGACGAAGCGCTTGCCGGGGAACTCGTCGCGCACGAGCACCCACGCGATCACGGTGCCCATCACGGCGTTGACCGCGACGACCACGATCGACGCGATCAGCGTGAACTTGATCGCCGCGACGGCCTCGCGGCTGCTGACCGCCTGCCAGAAGCCGTCGAGACCGCCTTCGGTCGACTTCGCCACCACCGCTGCCAGCGGCAGCAGCACGATCACGCTCAGCCACACCAGCACGATCCCGCCCGCCAGTGGCGGACGGGATCGCGAACGTGAGCGGGGGCGCGGCCGGACGGCCGCGGGGATGGCCTCAGCCCTTGGCAGTTGAGACCCCCAGCCCCTGCTCGATCTTCGTGACGATCCCATTCTGGGGATCGAAGAACTTGTCGTTGACCGCGCTCCAGCCGCCGAACTTGTCGATCTTGAAGAGCCCGGCCGGAGTCGGGTACGTCTTCTTGTCCACAAGCGCGGGGTCGGTCGAGCGGTAGCCCTTCTCGGCGAACACCTTCTGCGCCGTCGACGTGTGCAGGAAGTCGATGAACGCCTGCGCCTTCGCCGTATTCCCGTTCTTGACGACCGCCACAGGGTTCTGGATGAGGATCGTCTGGTCGGGGATCACGTAGTCGAGCTGCTGGTCCTTCTGCTGCGCGGTGATCGCCTCGTTCTCGTAGGTGATCAGCACGTCGCCCTTGCCGGACGTGAACGTCTGCAGGGCGTCGCGGGCGCTCTTGTCCTGAACCACCGTGTTCTTGAGCACCGCCTGCAGGAACGTCTGGGCCTGAGCGGGCGTCTTGCCCTGCTCGATCTGCGAGCCGTAGGCGGCCATGATGTTCCACTTCGCACCACCCGAGCTGAAGGGGTTCGGCGTGACCACCTGCACGCCGGGCTTCACCAGATCGGCCCAGGTCTCGATGTGCTTCGGATTGCCCTTGCGCACTGCGAGCGCGACGACCGAATCGGTCACGAAGCCGTGCCACTTGTCCTTGTTCCAGTCCGGCGACACCAGCCCGCCGTCCACGAGCTTCGTCACGTCGGGCTCGAGCGAGAGCGCGACGACGTCGGCCGGCAGCCCGGCCGCAACCGCGCGGGACTGATCGCCCGAGGCACCGTATGACTGCGTGAACTTGACGCCCTTGCCGGGAGAGGTCTTCTGGAAGTCCGGGATGATCTTCGCGTACGCCTCCTGCGGAGTGGAGTACGCGACGAGCGACAGCTTGCCGCTGCCCCCGCCGGACGACGAGCTGCTCGAGCCGCCGCAGCCGGCCGCGACCAGGGCGATGCACATCACCGCGAGTGCGGCGAGTGCGAATGATCGGGGTCGTTTGAACTGGCTCATCGGTTGGAGTCCTCCGTCGGGGATCCCGGCGCCCAGCCGGGCGCGCCGCTTGGCGCGAAGGCGGCATATTAACCGAAAGCCAGTCGAGTTTTCACCTTTTTTGGCCGAAAGGGCAAGAGAAAGCCGCTCCAGGAGCGGCCTTCCCGTCATTCCTCGCTGTCCGGCAGGATCTACTGAAGCGACGGCACGCGACAGACGAAGCCCCACTTCGAGCTGGCTGTGCCGGCCACCGGGCCGCTCGTGAACCAGCGGTCGAGCACCGGCGCCTTCACCGCCGGCGAGCCGGAAGGGTCGCCATCGCCGCCACGGTCGATGTGCAGCACGTCGACGCCGCCGGTTAGATCGAGCCCGTAGACCACCTCGCGGTCCGGATCCGTGGGCGCGAAGTACGCGGCCCAGAAGGTGCCGGTCGTGACCCAGTAGCCCACCTGGCGGATGTCGCGCGGGTTCGAGATGTCCGTGAAGCGCACGCCCTGGTCGTACCAGCCCTGTGCGAGGAGGCCGCGGTCCTCGTCGAACCAGTGGGCCGAGCAGAGCCCGGTCGCGGGCGAGCGGCCGGTCTGGTTCGCGAGCTCGTTCAGCTCGGTGGTCCACATGTCGAGCATTCTGAGCTTGCGCGTGCCGTCGCTGTTGCGATCGGACGTGATCTGCCAGGTCTGCAGCGAGCCCTGGCCCTGGCAGGTCGGACGTGTGTAGTCCTCCTCCGTCACCGCCACCACGTCGCCGAGGCCGCCGCGCGTGCTCGAGCGCTGCGGCTTCGTCTTGCGATCCGCGAACAGGCCGGTGCGGATCGAGTTGTGGTGGAGGAAGTCGATCGGGTTCGAGCCGTCGCCGCTCGGGCCGTCCTGCCCCGAGTTGAAGACGTTCTCGTCGCTCCGGTAGACGAGCTTCGGGTTCACCGGATCGGCGGCGTCGTAGCCGAAGGTGCCGTCCTGTCCCGTGATCCAGGCGATGCCCGCGCGGTCCACGAACACGTCGTGGGTGAAGCCGCCGTCGCCCGGGTTGACCTCGGTGCCGCGCTGCTTGGGCGCCGGCGTCTCGAACGCCTTCACGAACTTGGGGTTGTCCTTGTCGCGCAGGTCCACCACCGCGACGCCCTGCGACGTGCCGGTGAGCCAGAGCCAGTCGCAGCCCTGGAGGCAGTTGGCGATGTGGCCGGTGTAGGAGTCGCCGAGGCCGAACACCGTGTTGAGCCCGCCGATCAGGCCGTTCGGCATGACCGAGCGGATCGTCGGGTTGGTGGGATCGGAGATGTCGATCACGTACAGCACGCCGACCCCCTCGCTCGGGTCGTTCGAGATGATCAGCGTGTCGCCGCCGAGGTCCACGTCCTCGTTCTCGAAGTGCGGCAGCGGTAGCGCCCCGACCAGCTTCGGCGACTCGGGCTGCGAGATGTCGTAGACGTTCAACCCGTTCGTCGTCGTCACGTACATGTGCTGGCCTTGGAAGCGCGCGCTGATCGCGCCGACCGCCTCGGGCAGCTTCCCGAGCAGCTGGACGTTGTCGGAATGGAACGGCGCCGCCTCACTGGGCGCTGCCGCGGCGAACATGGCGGCGATCGCGAAGATCGCGCCGAGTACCACGCGTGGACGCATTTTGAAATCGACTCCCCTGCCGAAGTTGCGCCGAGGATGATGCCCAACCGCGAGCTCGGATGCGCCGCTCTTGCGGGGCGAGGCGACTGGCAATAGCGTGTGCTCACCTCCTGGCCTTCGATTGGACTCGAATGACGGACCGCAAACCGGGCCGCTGGCCCAGCCCGGCGATTCTCATATCCCTGCTCGCGATCGTGCTTGCCCTCACGGGCACCGCCACGGCCGCCGGCGTCATCAAGATCAAGAAGCCCAGCCAGCTTGCGACGGGCGTGGTGCAGAGCCGCGCGATCGCCGACAAGGGCGTGGGCACGAAGGAGCTGCTCCCCTCGGCGCTCGGCGCGCTCGACGGCAAGCCGGGCGCCCGCGGCCCCGACGGCGCGCGTGGTCCGGCCGGGCCGGTCGGAGAGAAGGGCATCGCCGGCGACGGCGCCTCGACGCTGTGGGCGGTGGTTGAACCTAACGGCGGTGCGGTCCGGAAGACCTCGCACGTGGAGGACACGTTCAACCTGACCACCCCGAGCAACAAGTACGAGATCAACTTCGACAGGAACGTCTCGCTGTGCGAGTACGGCGTGACTGTCGACGGGTCAACGAGCCCGTTCCCCGGACGGGCGACCGTCAACAGGGCGCTCCTCGCGAACGACAAGGTGATCGTCTTCACCTACAACGCCGCCGGCTCGCCGGCACGGCTCGGCTTCAACGTCGTCGTCGACTGCCCCACGTGAAATGAGAAAGCGCCCGAGTGCGTCCTTCGTCATCTCCCTGATCGCGCTGGTGCTCGCCGCGACCGGTACCGCGACGGCAGCCGGCGTGATCAAGATCAAGAAGCCGAGTCAGCTCGGCAAGAACGTGGTCACGAGCAAGGCGCTCGCCGACGGTAAGGCCGTCGGCATCCGGGACCTCACGCGCTCGGCCCGGCAGCAGCTCAAGGGCAAGGACGGCGCGCGCGGCGCGGCCGGGGAGCCGGGTGGGATCGGGCCACAGGGCGATCGCGGGCCGAAGGGCGACTCGCCGCCGGCGCTCTGGGGCGTGGTGTCGTCCACCGGGGCGCTCACGCAGGGCGTGCACGCGATCAGCGCATCGAAGACCGCGACCGGCGCGTACGTGGTCACGTTCGACCAGAACGTCGCCGGCTGCGCCTACCTGGCGAGTATCGGCCCGCGCGACGGTTCTATCGCGGAGCCGGCGCAGGGAGAGATCACCGTCAACGCCGGCTCTGCGGCCACGGACGTGGTCGTCCACACCTACCAGTTCGCCCCGCCCGGCAGCGCCGAGGACCACCCGTTCCACCTCGGCGTGTACTGCTGAACAGCTCCGCCATCAATGATCACGCGGCCTGGCGCGTAAGGGCGCCTTGCTGCCATCCGTACATGACGAAACGTTCCCGTTCGAGGAAGGACTCGCATGAAACGACTGAGACTGCGCCGGCCCAGTCCCGGGCTCGTAGTCGCCGTCATCGCGCTGGTCTGCGCGACTGCGGGTGGTGCCACCGCGGCGACACTGATCACTGGCAAGCAGATCAAGAACAGCTCCATCACCGGCGTCGACGTGAAAAACAAGTCGCTCACGAAGGCGGACTTCAAGGGCTCGGTCACTGGGCCGCCCGGAGCGCGGGGCCCAGCTGGACCCCAGGGCCCGCCAGGCAGCACTGCCTTTGGCTCTCTTCACTACGTAACGAGCGGGACAGTCGCCAACCCCAACGGGACCCAGAGCTTCGCCGAGGCCGTGTGTAACTCGGACGAGCGGGTTGTTGGTGGCGGCGTTCTCACCTCCGGCGCATTTGTCGCGGACCAGAGAGTGAACTCGTCGTTCCCGAGCGACGGCACCGGAAACGCTCTCGGGGCGTTCGGGACAGCTGGCTGGGCCGCGTTTGTCGACAACCACGGCACCGATACTCAGAACTTCGAAGTCTGGGCAATATGCGCCAAGGCCACCGCGGTCACGAAGGCGGCGGGCAAAGCCAGCAAGCGCTAAATACACCCGACGCGCACGTGTAGGAGCGGCGCCGCGCCGAGATCCGGCGCCGCTCCAGGTAGTGCGATTGCGGTGCCCGCGAAGCGGGGTTAGGGTCGCCCTACGTCGCGCCTCCTTCCCCCGAAGCTGCTTCGCGGCCGGTTGAGCGTCCTAGCCGGCCTGGTGACGCTGAGCCTGCTCCCCTCCGCGGCTCACGCCGCGGGACCGAACTTGCATGCGCCCGGTCAACAGGTCGAGCGCATCGGGGCAGTCGCCAGCGGCGGCGTGAGGTTCCAGCGCTATCAGCAGGAGATCGATGGCGTCCCGGTCATAGGCAGCCAGGCCACGGTCACGGACGCGCCCGGCTCCCGCGGAGACCTGTTGATCGACCGCACACGCTCGCGCCTTCCGTCCGACCGCCCGTCGGCGGCGATCGCAGGGAGCCGCGCCATAGAGCTGGCGCGGGACGCACTTGGTGTGCGTTCGCTGCGCGGACCCGAGGCGGCGCGCCTGGCACTGCTCCCCGAGAGCGGCGGGGTGCGGCTGGTCTGGCGCGTCACGATCCCCTCGCGAGACCCGCTCGCGAGCTTCGAGGCGCTGATCGACGCGCGCAGCGGCGAGCTGGTGCGCTCGCGCAACCTTCTTCAGCACTTCACGGGTAGCGCGAACGTGTTCGACCCCAATCCCGTCGTCACGCAGGGTTCGACCAGCGGGCTGTCAGACAGCAACGACGCCGACAGCGTCGCGCTTACCAATCTGCGGCAGACCAAGACGCTCGAGCGGCTCGACGCGAGCACCTGCCTGAGCGGTCAATGGGTGCAGGCCCTTCGAGGCCCGGGTGACACCCCGGTGTGCCGAGCGAGCCGCGACTGGACGGACGTAACCCGCCACGACCCTCAGTTCGAGGCGCTTATGGCCTACTTCCACCTCGACCGCGAACAGAGCTACATCCAGCTCCTCGGATTCACGAACGTGATGAACCGCCAAATCGTGGTCCACACCGACGCGACCACCTCGGACAACTCGTTCTTCGACGCGCTCGCGCGAGACATCACCACCGGCACGGGAGGGGTCGACGACGCCGAGGACGCCGAGGTGATCGAGCACGAATACGGGCACGCGATCCAGGACGACCAGGTGCCCGGCTTCGGGTTCCCAGACGAAGACTCCGGCGCGATCGGCGAAGGCTTCGGCGACTACATCTCTTCAGCCATGTCGGCCACCTTCACTCCGAACCCCACCTTCGACCCGTGCTTTGCGGAGTGGGACACCCTAGGCTCGGGCGACACCGCTCCCGTCCCCTGCCTTCGCCGGGTCGACGGGACCCAGACGGTCTCTCAAGGCCACGCCGCGTGCGGCACAGAGGTGCACTGCATGGGCGAGGTCTGGTCCGGCGCCCTTTGGGCGATCCGAAACGCGATCGGGGGCGCCACTGCCGACCGGCTCGTGATCCAGTCTCACTTCAGCCTGACTCAGGATCCAACGTTCAACGATGCGTCGAGGG
>DASVXS010000078.1:0-17982 GCA_036392575.1 Thermoleophilaceae bacterium
TCGCCCGCTCGATCAGCGCGGCCACCTTCAGCAGCTCGAGGTAGCGAACGACCGACTGTGCCACGTCCACGTACGTGTCGAGCCGCATCTCTCCGAGCCGCGCGCCGGTGCGCGGGACGCTGTCGAGAAGCTCGTCGCGCAGCATCCGGAACGTGGAGTGGAGTCCCTCGGCCGGGCCGAAGAGCTCCTCCTCGAAGACCTCCTCGTCGGCACCGAGCAACTCGCGCGCCTCCTCGTAGAAGGGCGATGGCCGCGAGCGCTCGCCGCCCTCCGGCCAGGCGAGCACGAGCGACCTGCGCGCTCGTGTCATCGCCACGTGAAGCAGCCGGCGCATCTCGAGCTCGTGCATGGCGCGACTGTCGCCGGGCAGACGCTCCTTCAGCAGCTCGTCCGGGATCTGGTCGGCCGGCCCAGCACGGCGCACGCCCGGCATCCGCGCTGCCGACAAGCCCAGCACGAGCACGTGGTCGAACTCGAGCCCCTTCGCCGAGTGCATCGTCATCACCTGCACCGCGGGCGGGAGGCCGGTCGGCGTCGCCTCCTCCTCGCGCAGGCCCGCCTCAGCGACGGCCGAGATGTAGCGCACGAAGTCGCGCGGCGTGGCATCCGGCTGGCGGCGCACGTACGCGCCGGCGAGTTCGGACAGCTTCGCGATGTTCACGAGGCGCTCGACGGTGTCCGCCTGCGCCGCGTACACCTGCTGACGGCGCAGGCCGATCCGCTCGATCAGGCGGTGCACGAACGCATCCGGGCGCATCTCCTCGAACGCGGTCGACGCCGCCCGGTAGAGCCGCAGGAAGGCCAGCGCGCGGTCGCGTCCTTCGGGCGAGAGCGTCGGCGTGTCGAGGGCAGCGCGCACGCCGGCCACCATGTCGAGCTTGCGCCGGCGCGCGAACTGCGTGAGCCGCGCTATGTCGACGGAGCGCAACTCGATCGGCGGGCGCGACAGGGCGCGCACCACTGCCCCCGAGTCTCCGGGCGCGGCCAGCAGCCGCAGCCAGGCGAGAAGGTCGCGCACCTCGGTGCGCTGGAAATACGCCGCGGCGCCAGTCAGCCTGAAAGGAACGGCTCGCTCCTCGAGCGCCGCGCCGACGACCTGTCCCTCGCTTCGCACCGAGCGGACGAGCACCGCGATCTCCTGCGGCGGAACGCCCGAGGCGATCAGCTTCTCGGCGTGCGCCGCCGCGGCCTGCGCCTGCGCACGATCGGACCGCGCGCGCCAGAAGCGCACGTCGCCGCCGCGGCCGCCACGGAGGGTCTTGGAGATCCGTTCGGGATCGGGCACGACCACCGCGGTCGCCGCCCGCAGGATCTTCGATCCCGAGCGGTAGTTGCGCTCGAGCCGCACGACGTCCGCCTCGGGGAACTCCCGCTGGAAGTCGACCAGGTTCTTCTGCGACGCGCCGCGGAAGCGGTAGATCGACTGGTCGTCGTCCCCGACGACCGTCACATTCCCGTGCTCCTGCACCAGCGCGCGTAGCAGCACGCCCTGCGCGAAGTTCGTGTCCTGGTACTCGTCGACCAGCACGTGGCGGAAGCGGCCGGCGACCCGCGCCCTCACGTGCGGCTTCTCGTGGAGCATGCTGAACGCGCACAGGATGAGGTCGCCGAAATCGAGTGAGCCGCTCTCGGCCAGCAGGCGGTCGTGGTCGCCGTACACCTGCGCGAACTCGAGCTCGCGCGCCGCGTGCGTGCGCTCGGCATCGCCGCCGTCGCGCGCCCGCTGCTCGAGCCGCCGCGCGTACGCCGCGTAGTCCGCCGCCGTGACCATCTCGTCCTTCAGCCGATCGATTCGCGCGATGAAGCTCGCGAGCAGCGGAACCGGATTGCCGCGGATCTCGTGGCGGCGCAGCGTGAGGTCATCGATCCGGTCGAGCAGGAGCGACAGCCGGTCGGCGGGCGTGACCGGCGCGAAGAACGGGTTGACGCCTGCCTCGAGCGCCTCCTCCTGGAGCAGGCGCGCGCAGAAGGAGTGGAAGGTGGAGACCCAAAGCTCCTCCCACGGCTGCTCGATAAGCACCTCGAGCCGCTCGCGCATCTCGGCGGCGGCGGGTGCGGAGAATGTCAGCGCGAGCACCGAGTCGGGCGCAGCTCCCTGCTCCACCAGCCACGCGAAGCGAGTCGTGATCACGCGCGTCTTGCCCGTGCCGGCACCCGCGATCACCGCAAGCGGGCCGCCCGGGTGGGTGACGGCCCTGAGCTGCGATTCGTTCAGGCCGTCGAGCAGATCTGGCACGGCTCAAGGATACGTCCGCGCGAAGGGTTGCCCGGCGCCATTCGAGGGAACCATCGGCGCCATGGCCAGACTGCGCCGCTCCGACTGCTCGGGCCCCGGAATCACCCGCCGGCGGCGTGGCCGCGGCTTCGCGTACTACGACGAGGACGGCGAGAAGGTCGACGAACCCGAGGTGCTCGAGCGGATCAACGAGCTGAGGATCCCGCCAGCGTGGAAGGGCGTATGGATCTGCCCGTACCCGATGGGGCACTTGCAGGCGACGGGCCTCGACGCGCGCGGGCGCAAGCAGTACCTGTACCACTCGAAGTGGCGCGAGCGGCGCGACCAGCAGAAGTTCGACGACATGATCGCGTTCGCGCATGCGCTGCCCAAGATGCGTGAGCGTATGGACGCGGACCTCGCCCGCACAGGCATGGACCGCGAGCGCGTGCTCGCCGCGGCCGTCCGGCTGCTCGAGCGCGGCTTCTTCCGCGTCGGCGGCGAGGACTACGCCGTGGAGAACGAGACCTACGGTCTCGCCACGATGAAGAAGAGCCACGTGACGCTCGACCGCGACGGCTCGATCAGGTTCGACTACCCGTCGAAGAGCGGTCAGCGGCAGGTGCGCTCGATCGTCGCGCCGGAGGTCTTCGACATCGTGAAGCAGCTGAAGCAGCGCCGCGGCGGCAGCGATGAGCTGCTCGCCTACCGCGACGGTCGCACGTGGGTGGATGTGAGGTCCTCGGACATCAACGCGTACCTGAAAGAGGCGACCGGCGGCGACTTCTCGGCGAAGGATTTCCGCACCTGGAACGCGACCGTGCTTGCCGCCGTCGCGCTCGCCGTGTCGCCAAGCGCCAGCGCGTCGAAGACCTCGCGCAAGCGCGCGATCGCGCGCGCCGTGAAAGAGGTGGCGCTCTATCTCGGCAACACGCCGGCGGTCTGTCGCGCCTCGTACATCGATCCACGTGTCTTCGATCGCTTCCAGGCGGGGTACACGATCAGCGGAGTGATCGCGGAGCTCGGCGAGCAGAACGACTTGGAGCGCTCTGCGCTCCACGGCAACGTGGAGGAAGCGGTGCTCGACCTGCTCGCCGAAGACGTGGACGCCGAGGGTGTCGAGTCGGTCGACGAGGTCATGGAAGTCGTCGCCTGATGCCGACCACGGCGATCTTGGACGTCGATGGCACGCTCGTCGACACGAACTACCAGCACGCCATCGCGTGGTTCCGCGCGTTCCGCCAGCACGGCTTCGTACTGCCCGTGTGGCGCATCCACCGGCACATCGGGATGGGTGGCGACAAGCTCGTCGCCGCGCTCACGAGCGAGGCGGTCGACGAGGCGCACGGCGACGACATCCGCACCGCCGAAGGTGCGCTCTACTTCTCGTTGATCGCGGAGGTCGAGCCGATGCGGGGGGCGCGCGAGCTGCTCGAAGATCTGCGCCGGGGCGGTCATCCCGTCGTGCTGGCCAGCTCGGCCAAGGCCGCGGAGGTGGAGCACTACCTGGACCTGCTCGAGGCACGCGAGCTCGCCGACGGCTGGACCACGTCATCCGACGTGCAGGCGACGAAGCCGGACCCCGACCTCGTGCAGGCAGCGCTCGACAAGGTTGGCGCGAAGGAGGCGGTGATGGTCGGCGACACGCCGTGGGATGTGAAGGCCGCGAAGAGCGCCGGGATCGAGACGATCGGGGTGCTCACCGGCGGCTTCTCGCGCGCTGAGCTCGACGAGGCAGGCGCGGCTTGCGTGTTCGACTCGATCGAGGAGCTTCGCCTGAAGCTCGACGAGACCCCGCTCGCGAGCTAGCGCGACAGCAGCTTGTGGCCCGTCGCCACCGAGCGCGCGACGTCGATGAGCTTGAGGTTGCTGCTCCGCGCGTGGTCGCGCAGCATCTGAAACGCCTCCTTCTCGTCGACGCCGTGGCGCTCCATGAGAATCCCCTTCGCGCGCTCGATGATGGCGCGGCGGGCGAGCGCGGTCTCGAGCTGCTCGACCTCGTCCGACAGCCGGCGCAGTTCGCCGTGGCGGCGGACCGTGACCTCGATCTCGCTCTGGATGGCCTCGGGCGTAGCCGGAGCGACGAAGCCGAAGAGGCCCTTCTCCGCGGCCGTGGCCACGAACTCGGGCTTCTCCACCTCCATCAGTGCGAGCACGGCGCACTCCGCCTCCTCCACGAGCTCATCGATCAAGTCGAGCGCGTGATCCTCGTCGCCGTGCAGTTTCACGATCGCGACGTCGGGGTGCGTCTCGTTGATCTCGCGCGACAGCTCCCGCACCGACACGGCGCGCGCGGTCACCTCGTGACCAAGCTCGTCCAGCATCGACGCGAGCCGATCGAGCGCCTCATGGTCCTCGTCGGCCACGAGGACGCGAAGGCCGACCGTTTGCGACTCACTGAGGGCGCTCACATCCCCTTCTTGCGGTAGTTCTCGCTGCTATCGTTGTGGGCCAGTTCCGGCCCAGCACCCCGCCGGCCAGCTTCGCGCCCGAGACCGCCGGCGCCTGTTCTTTCGCTGGGTAACCGGATTGGGGCGCACACATTGGTCGACATCCCCGCAGCGCTGTCGTGGCTTTCAGGGCCAGGCTTTGCCATGACGGCCACAGATCCTAGCCCCGCAAAGCCGCTGCCCCGCAACGGGGGGCGGATCGAGCAGGACCGCAGGCTGATCGAGCGCTACCAGCAGAGCGGCGACCAGGCCGCCCGTGACGAGCTGGTGCGCCGCTTCATCCCGCTGGTGCGTCAGCTCGCGCGTCGCTACCAGCGCGGCAACGAACCTCTCGAGGACCTCGTGCAGGTCGCGAGCATCGGCCTCGTGAAGGCGCTCGACCGCTTCGACGGCAGCCGCGGCACGGCCTTCTCGAGCTACGCGGTACCGACGATCCTCGGCGAGCTGAAGCGCTACTTCCGGGACTCCGGCTGGGCGGTGCACGTGCCGCGCGGGATGCAGGAGCGCGTGCTCGAGGTGAACCGCGCCGTGACCCGGCTCTCGCGTGAGCTCGGCCATTCGCCCAGCGCGGGCGAAGTGGCGGAGGCGACCGGGCTCGAGACCGAGCAGGTGCTCGAGGCGATGGAGGCCGCAGTGGCGTACGAGACCGTGTCGCTCGACGCGCCGCGCCCGGCCGACGAAGAGGAGAGCGAGGGCTACGAGCGCCGCCTCGGCGCCGAAGACGAGAACTTCGAGCTGGTCGAGTACGGGGCCACGCTCGCGCCGGCGCTGAAGCAGCTCGACGTGCGTGACCGCCTCGTGCTCCACCTCCGCTTCAAGGAGGACATGACGCAGTCGGAGATCGCCGAGCGCATCGGCGTCTCTCAGATGCATGTGTCCCGCCTGATCCGACGGGCGCTCACCCGCCTGCGCGAGAGCACAGCCGAAGCAGAGTGAGCTATCGCTCGCCCGGGTAGCTCCGCGCCGATGCGTGTCGTCGTGGTGGGAGCAACCGGCAATGTAGGGACCAGCGTGCTGCGCGCGCTCAGTGCCGAACCGCAGGTGGACTCGATAGTGGGTGTCGCGCGGCGGGTGTCTGATTGGCACCTCGAGAAGGTGGAGTGGCAGGCGGCCGACATCCGCAGCTCGAACCTCGTCGCGCTGTTCGAGGGCGCCGACGTGGTGGTCCATCTCGCCTGGCTGATCCAGCCGTCGCGTGACCACGCCGAGCTGCGCTCCGTGAACGTCGAGGGAAGCGCGCGCCTCTTCGACGCTGTGGCCGAGGCGCAGGTGCCGGCGCTCGTGTACGCGTCGTCCGTGGGCGCTTACTCGCCGGGCCCGAAGGACCGCGCGGTGGACGAGAGCTGGCCTACGGACGGGATCCAGTCATCGTTCTACGCGCGCCACAAGGCCGAGGTCGAGCGCCTGCTCGACCGCTTCGAGCAGGACCACCCCGAGGTGCGGTCGGTGCGCCTACGGCCGGCGCTGATCTTCAAGCGGGAGGCGGGCTCCGAGATACGGCGCCTGTTCGCCGGCCCTTTCCTCCCCAGCCGGCTGGTGCGCAAGGAGGCGATTCCGGTGGTGCCGGACATCCCGCGCCTGCGCTTTCAGGCGGTTCACTCGTATGACGTAGGCGAGGCGTACCGGCTCGTCGCGCTCGGCGATGCGGCCGGCGCGTTCAACATCGCCGCCGACCCTGTGCTCGACCCGCCCGAGCTCGCCCGCCTGCTCGACGCACGCACGGTGCCGGTGCCCGCAGGGCTCGTGCGCACAGTCGCCGACCTGAGCTGGAGGCTGCGCCTTCAGCCGACGCCCCCGGGCTGGGTGGACATGGCGCTGGCGGTTCCGATCATGGACCCGTCGCGGGCGCGCAAGGAGCTCGGCTGGGAGCCCCGGCGGAGCTCGGGCGAGGCCGTGCTCGACGTGCTGGCGGGCATCCGCGAGTCGCCAGGCGAGGAGACCCCTCCGCTCGCGGCGGACGCGGGCGGGCCGGCGCGCGCGCGTGAGATCGCGACCGGTGTCGGGCGCGAGAACCCGTAATCGGACGAGCCGGAAATCAAACGAGCGAGGTGCTCCCGCAACACCTCGCTCGTAAAACCTCCCGCGCTGTCGCCCGGACCCGTCCGAATGAAGTCTTCCGTGCCTTTTGGGCAGAGGCGACATCCTCGCCGGGATGTCGCCTCACCCGTGCAGCTCCCTCAACCACTCGGTTCTCGCCGGCACTTCCCTGCGCCGTGCGCGCTTCAAGTACCCCTGGCCACAATGGGCAAAACATCGCCCCCGGGGCGAGAGTCGATTGGCGCCTCTGCGCTCACTCAGGCGGCCTGGGCGAGCGGTCGGCGCCGCTCGTTGGCCGGCTGTCGAGGCCCTGGGAGACGCCTAGGCTCGGGCTTGCGCCCGCGCAAGCGACCCAGCGCCGGGCGCTCGACCAGGTGCCAGCTCGCGGTAGCGGCGACCAGCGCGGGCGGCAGCACCGCCGCCAGTGCCAGCACCAGATCGTTCGGGAATAGACCATGTCCCCGCATCCACACGATGACCGGCAGATGCCAGAGGTAGAGGCCGTACGAAACGCGTCCGAGATTCTCGAGCGGCCGGCTCGCGAGCAGCCGTCGCCTGCCGCGCGACGCGGCCGCCACCGCGATCAGCACGGCGAGGCCGAGGGCGGCCGGCAGGTCCTGCACGGCTTGAAGCGCCGCCGTGTCCCTCAGGGTCGCGTGCACGACGGCGTTACCTGCGACGAGCGCAGCGCCCGCCGCAAGCAGGGCGCAGCCAGCCGTGCGGCCGATCGTCCGGTCGTGGACCGCGACGGCGGCCAGCATGCCGCACGCGAAGTAGTCGATGTACGCGGGAAGCGACCAGAGCAGCGGCTCGCTCGCGGCATAGTCGGCAGTCAGCGCGCGGGTCAGCACGCCTGCAGCCACCAGCGCGAGGAGGAGGAGCAGCTGGCGCCGGCGGCTGCGCGCGAAGCGGATCGCGGCGAGGCCGATGAGCGGGAGAGCGACGTAGAAGCTCGCCTCGATCGCGAGCGTCCACATCGGGGGGTCGAGGCGCAGCAGGGTGTCCGGCGACCAGTTCTGCGCGAACACGAGGAAGAGCGGCAGCTGCGAGAAGTCGATCAGCTTGGTGCCGGGCGCGTCGTTGGCCGTGAGCATGAGGACCGAGGCGCCGGCGAGCGCCACGTAGTACCCGGGCGCGATGCGCGCGAGCCGGCTCCGCACGTAGCGGCAGAGTGCGGGCGCGCCGCGCCGCTCGAGCGCCGCACGCAGCCACGGCGAGTAGAGCAGGTAGCCCGAGAGCACGAAGAACAGCACGAGTCCGAGGTAGCCCTGTCGCAGCAGATGGTCGTGCCACGTGCTCGGGTGGCCGGAGTCATCCGTCGTGTACAGCCACACGTGGTACACGAGCACCGAGAGCGCGGCCACGCCACGCAACCCATCGAGCGCGGCGACGCGTCCACCCGAACGGGCAGACGTCTGGTTCGCCTCGCGCAGACGCGCACCACCGGAAGGACCAGCTCCCCTGTCAAACCGAGTGGTGTACGCGGCGCGAGCCCGGCGACGGGCATCGACAAGCGCCACGAGCCCGGTGATACCCAAAGAGCCGAAGCTCTAAATAAGCGCGGTAAGGGGTGCCGGAACGGGGAGCGGAGCCGCCGAGGGCGTCGGACACCACACGGGCTGCGGACGCGACGAGTGAGGCAAGTAGACGGTTGACCCGTCTCTTCCACGGTGGTTACGCACGAAATCCACTGCGAGCCACGTCTGAGGACTCGTCTCAGAAGGGAGCGGCGTCATGGCCCTGACGCGCCAACAGATGGATGACCAGGTCAACCAGCACTTCATGTACGAGGCCACCGATGACATCGACGGGGTCGTCGGCAGCTTCACCGAGAACGAGGAAATACGCCACGAGGCGGTCCCATCGCCGGTCGGCCCGCTCACGAGCCTGGCGCAGGTGAGGTCCTACTACGAGATGCTCTTCCCATCCGTCAGGGGCGAAAGCGTCACGCCGATCATGCGCCTCTACGGGGACGATTTTTTGGTCGACGAGACGCTCTGGACGGGCGAGATCATCGACGGCCACTGGTGCCTCTCCGACGGCATGAGCGGCCGCGCGAGCGCCCGGCTGCTCCACGTGTTCGAGTTCGCCGCCGACGGGAAGATCAAGAGCGAACGCGTGTGGATCGACCTCGCCGCCATCCAGCAACAGCTCGGCGCAGCTGAGCAACCAAGCGATATCGCGGCCGCGCATCGATAAGTAAGGCCTTGCAACTCGATAAACGGGGTGGAGAGCCGCGGACGGCCCCAGCACTACGCGGGGCGAGAAATCCGAAGGTCTGCAGCGCTGGTTGCTGACGAGCAGCGGCCGCGACTCGCGGCGCCCTAGAGCGACTCCGGTAGCCCGAACCAGCCGAACAGCGACCCGTCGAAGGTGACGATCTCGGCGACCTCGCCGCCCGCGATGGTCAGCACGTCGATCGCCAGCGGCGTGTGGTGCTCGTCGGCCGGGCCCCGGACGTAGCACGCGACCGCCGGCTGCCGGTTCGCGCGCGTGACGAGGCAGCGCATCGAGCCGAACGCCTCCGTGCCGAACCCGCCCTCGACCCAAGCGTCGACAACGGTGTCACGGCCCTCCCACAGACCGGGCTGCGGCGGCATCGAGAAGCGCACGTCCTCGCTGAGCAGGCGCTTGAGCTCGTGCGGGTCCGCGTGCTCGCTGTAGGCGACGTAGCGCTTGAGCAGCTCGCGCTCGGCTGCGGTGGCGTCGACGTCGGCCGGCCACTCGCTCCGCTGCGCGGGCAGGTGGTCCTTCATCGCCGCGTGCGCGCGCTGCAACGCGCTGTTGACCGCGGGAACGCTCGTATCGAGCACATCGGCGGTCTCCTTCGCCGAGCAGCCGAGCACGTCGCGCAGGATCAGCACCGCGCGCTGCAGCGGCACCAGGCGCTGGATCGCGACGAGGTACGCGAGCTCAATCGTCTCCTTGGCGACGACCGCGGCGTGCGGGTCCTCGGCCTCATCGAGCAGCTCGTCGGGATACGGCTGCAGCCACAGGACCTCGCTGTTCGCCGACGGCGTGCGCGGGCGCTTGTCGAGCGCGTCGAGGCACGCGTTCGTGGCGATTTTGTAGAGCCAGGCGCGCATCGTCTCGCGAGACTGCAGCGTCTCGCGCCGGCGCCACGCGCGCAGGAACGTCTCCTGGACGAGGTCCTCGGACTCCTCGAACGACCCGAGCATCCGGTAGCAGTGGACGTGCAGCTCGCGACGGTGGCGCTCGACGGAGGCGGTGAAGGAGGCCTGGTCGAGGGCGGGGGGTGTGTTGGAGGTCATGTCAGGTGTGACGGCGCCGCGGCGAAAACTCATCGCTGCCGCGAATGATGAGCAGGCTCACGCACGTCAGGCGCAGCCCGAGCGACGAAGAACTCACCGCCATATCTGCCGATCCGCGCGTCGACCCCGACACGGCGGTCTCCGAGCGGCGGTCGCCCGCTCGGATCAGCGCAAGTTATGCACCAAGTAGTGCCTCAACGATCGACTCAGCTGCGTCGAAGGGCGCACGCAGTGCACCCCTCGAGGTGGTGCCGCTCGGCAAGAAACCCCGGTGAGTTGTAACTCACTGATACCGCTCGGTTCCTGTCCTCCCACACCAACACCTTGAGTGGGATATCCAACGCAGCAAGCGGCGCCGCGAGCATCACCGTCGCGCCCACAGTCGGCTTCCCAAACATGACGAGTTTCGAGTCGCGCATCTGCAAATCAGCTCGGTCGGCTACGCCGCTGTGATCGATGACGTTGAACCCCGTGAAGGCCCGATCCGCGATCAGACGCCTGAGTCCGTCGATGGTCTGTGGGACGGACCTGCTGCTGGGTTCGGTGATGACCCCGTCCGAAGATTGCGAGCTGTCTGGTATCAGGCTTCCTTTCGAAGTGAGGCACAGTTGTGCCCGGCTGCGAGAGCAGGTCGTTGTCTGATTCTCGTTCAAAATGCGTGGCTCGGAGAAGGTGTCGGCCGAGGAAGAGATCCGCCGGGCCCGCGCGAAGATCCGGCCCACGAGGCGAGGAGCCCGCTGCAGCGGAGGCCCCCGGACACGAAGAAGGCCCCGCTGTGCAGGGCCTTCGCGAGTGGGCGATCCAGGACTCGAACCTGGGACCTCTTCCTTATCAGAGAAGCGCTCTAACCGGCTGAGCTAATCGCCCGCGGCCCGCGATGATAGCGGCGCCCACGGGGCCCGTCAGGGCGGCGAAAAGCGACGAGGCCGGTGTCCGGCGAGACCGTGGCGTACGGACGTACGCGAGGGCTCGCCGTACGTCGGGATCCGACGCTTTGCAGCCGCCCGTCAGGCCGCAGGCTGGTGCAGTAGGCGGGCGGCGAGCTCGACCGCCTCGCGCGGGTCGTCGAGGTCGAACTCGACGCGGCAGCGGCCGTTGACGATGCGCACCTTCACCTCGCGCGCGAGCGCCGCGGTGAGCGCGTCCTCGGCCGCAGCCACGAGGTCGCCGAGGTCCGGATGGATGACCACCTGCGACCTGCGCGGGTTCGCCGATTGCCCTTCCTCAGCCGCCTTCGCGCGCTTCTCCGTCTCGCGCACTGACCATCCCTTCGCGCGCGCTGCCCTTGCGAGCCGGCGCCGCTCAGTCTGGTCCTTGCACATGAGGATCGCGCGGCCGTGTCCCTCCGACAGCTCGCCGGCTTCGAGCAGCTCGAGCGCCTCGTCTGGCAGGTCGAGGAGGCGGATCAGGTTCGAGATCGCCACGCGGCTGCGGCCCACCCGCCGGCCGAGCTCCTCCTTCGTCACGCCCAGGTCGTCGACGAGCGTCGCGCAGGCGCGCGCCTCCTCGACCGGGTTCAGATCCTCGCGCGCCATGTTCTCGATGAGCGCGAGCTCGAGGCGCTCGCCCTCTTCCGCGACGCGGACGATCGCCGGGATCGACTCGAGGCCAGCCATCTTCGCCGCCCGCAGGCGGCGTTCGCCGGCGATGAGCTCAAAGCCGCCGCCGTGCAGCGGGCGCACGACAATCGGTTGAAGCACGCCGCGCGTCTTGATGGATTCCGACAGCGCCAGCAGCGCCTCGGGGTCGAAGTCGCGCCTCGGCTGGCTCGGATTGGCTTCTACGAGGTCTACCAGAAGCTGGCGTAGACCCTCAGAGTCACGCGGGCTTCGCGGCAAGATGGCGGCGAGTCCGCGGCCCATGCCACGAGGTTGCCCTGCATTTTGCAGACGCTCACCCTGAGGTGCAGGCTCAGCCACGTGCCGCCACCTCCTTCGCAAGCTGCAGGTAGGCGAGCGAGCCTGTGCAGTGCGGGTCGTGCCGGGTGACCGGGACGCCGAAGCTCGGCGCCTCGCCGACCCGGACGTTGCGTGGGATGACCGTGTCGAACACGAGGTCCGGGAAGTGCTGGCGCACCTCGCGCTCCACGTCCTGGCCGAGCCGCGTGCGCGCGTCGTGCATGGTCAGGATCATCCCGGCGACCGTGAGGCGCGGGTTCAGCTCACGCTGGATGAGCGACAGCGTGTCGAGCAGGTCGGCAAGACCCTCGAGCGCGAAGTATTCGGTCTGCACCGGGACGATGACGCGGTCGGCGGCGACAAGGGCGTTGACCGTGAGCGGTCCGAGCGACGGCGGACAGTCGAGGATCGCGAACAGGTAGCGGTCGCGCACGCCGCCGAGCACCTCGCGGAGCCGCGACTCGGAGCCGGGCAGCTGCGGCAACTCGACGCTCGCGCCGGCCAGGTCGGGCGTGGAGGGCACCACGTGCAGGTTCTCGATCGCGGTCGGTCGCGCGATCTCGGCGACCGTCGCATCGCCGCAGAGGCAGTCGTACACCGAGGGCTCGGCGTCCTTCGGCAGGCCCACCCCCACCGTGGCGTTGGCCTGCGGGTCGAGATCGACCAGCAGTGTCGGATAGCCGGCTTCCGCCACGCAGGCAGCGACGTTGACGGCGGTCGTGGTCTTGCCGACGCCGCCTTTCTGGTTGGCTATCGCGTAGACGGTGCCCATCGCCCCCGGAAGGTAGCGAGGACCGCGGTCAGAACTAGATTCGTTCGGGTGCGAACGGTCAGGCCAGTGGCCGCTTGGACGCCATCCCAGGGCGGCGCGGGAAGCCCGGCGGCGTGGGCGAGATCTTGCGAAATGCGTGCAGATGGCGGTTGCGCGCGCCCTCGAACGGCTCAACTCGCACCACGCCGGCCGGTTCGAAGCCCAGCTGCTGAGCCGCCGCCGCACCGCCGCGCTCGTCGCGCTCGTCACGGGCGCCTTTCCACGCCACCAGAGTGCCGCCCTCCACGAGCAGCGGCGCGGCGTATTCCACGAGCACGCCGAGCGGCGCGAGCGCCCGCGCGGTAACCAGGTCGTAGCTCTCGTGACCCGCTGCTGCGCCCCATTCCTCCGCGCGGGTGGCGATCGCGCGCGCGTTCGCGAGCGCAGCCGCCCGCGCCAAGCGCTCGATCACCTCGACCTTCCGACGCGTCGCCTCGACGAGATCCACGCGCGCGCGAGGAAGCGCGGCGGCAAGCACGAGCCCCGGGAAGCCGGCGCCCGCCCCGATATCCACGATCGCCTTTGCGGAGCGCACCTCTTCGAGCTCCAGCCCGCTCAGGCTGTCGGCGACGTGCTGCCGAACCGCTTCGTCCGGGTTTCTCACCGTCGTAGGCGGGTCGGGCTCGGCCGCCAGCGCCCGCAACAGCGCCTCAAAGCGATCGGAGACCCCAGCAGCAAGCCCGTAGCGGCCGGCGAGAGCGTCGAGCGTTTCCCGTGAAACGCTCAGGACAGGTCAGTCGGGCCGGACGGGTGAGACGACCAAGCGCCGATCGGGCTCGTCGCCTTCGCTGTGCGTGGTCACGTCGCCGCGACCGGCGAGGTAGTCGTGGACGATCTTGCGGTCAGCGGCCGACATCGGCTCGAGCTCGACCGGGCGCTTGAAGGAGAGCGCGTCGTCCACGGCCCGGTCCGCGCTCCGCTGCAGAGCCGCCTGGCGGCGCGCGCGGTAGCCCGCCGCATCGACCACGATCCGCTTGCGTTCCGCGTCGCCGCGGAAGGCGATCCGCACGGCAAGATGCTGGACCGCGTCGATCGTGCTGCCGTGCTTGCCGATCAGCAGGCCGAGATCGTCGCCGTTCACCGTGGCGCGGATCTCGTCGTCCTCCTCGCTGATGTCCACCGTGGCCCGCAGGCCGAGCGCGAGCACGATCCGCCCAACCAGCGCGCGCACGCGCTCCGCCGGCTCGTCGGGCTCCTCGGTGGCGATCCGCTCCCACGCCGCCACGTCCACGTCCGCCCGCACGCGCGCTGGAACATCAGCGTCCGCGTCGCCCTCGTCGAGCGTCTCGAAGCTCACGCAGTCGGCGGTGAGCCCGGGGTAGCGCGGCTCGAGCTCCTTGACGGCGTTCCAGCGCGCCTCGCCGAGCGTCGAGCCCTCGGCCTCGGCCGTCGTGCTGTCCCTGTCCACCTGCTCCCCCGTCACCTGCGGCTACCGGCGGCGGCCGGTCCTCTTTTTCTTCTTGCGCGGGGAGGGAGGCGGCGGCTTCCGGGTCGTGCCATTGGCACCGTCACCGCTGGCCTCCGCCTTCGCGCGCTGAGGCCGCTCACGCCGCTTCGGACGAGCCGGCTCGGCCGCCTTCGACGCGTTGCCTCCTCCCGCCTTCGCCGCCTTGGCGGGCGTGGACGACGTGACGGCAGCGGCGCCGGCCGGGAGCGGCTCCGGCGGCGGCAGGAAGCGACGAATGAACAGCTGCTGCCCGATCGTCCAGATATTGGTGCTGATCCAGTAGACGAGCAGGCCCGCCGGGAAGTTGATCACGAACGGGACGAACAGGAACGGCAGCGCCATGAAGATCCGGCGCTGGTTCTTGTCCGTCATGGTCTGCGCCGACACGAGCGTTGAGCCGAGCTGCGTCGCGATGTAGAGCACGATGATGAAGATGAGCGGGCCGGTGTGCCCGGTCAGCGGCTCGCCCAGGTTGGGGATGAAGCCGAAGCCGGCTTCGCCCGCGATGTCCGCTTTGAACTTGTCGCCCCTCAGCAGGTAGAAGAGCGAGATGAAGAACGGGAACTGAAGGACGAGCGGGAGGCACGACCCGAGCGGGTTCACCTTGTGCTCCCGGTAGAACTTCATCATCTCCTCATTGAGGCGCTGCTTGTCGTCCTTGTAGCGCTCCTGCATCTTCTTGAGCTCCGGCTGGAGCCGCTGCAGCGCCTGCATCGAGCGCACCTGCCGGAAGGTGAGCGGCAGGATCAGCAGCCGGATGCAGAAGGTGAGCGCCACGATCGACCAACCCCACGGCAGCCCCACCTGGTCGTGCCAGAACTTCAGGATCGCGTCGTTGAAATCGATCAGCGGCTGAAGGACGTTGGCGAGAAACATGGGCTGGTCAGGAGTTGCGTGGGGCCGGGTCGCGCCGGCGGAAGATCGTCTGGTGCTCGACGTGGTCGACGCCGCCGTGGCTCCAAGGATTGCAGCGGAGCAGACGCCAGGCGGCGAGTACGAGCCCTCGCAGTATGCCGTAGGAGCGCACCGCCTGCACCGCGTACTCGGAGCACGTTGGATGGTACTTGCAGCGCCTCGGGATCGCCGGCGATATCAACCTCTGGTAGAGCCTTATCGGCCCGGTGGCAGCCACTCGCAGCGCGCTCATGCCGCCGCCTCGCCGCCATCGGACAAGCCGGCGGACCGCAGGACCTCGCACAGCGCCTCCTCGATGCCCTCCTCGCCGCGCGTCCGCGCGAGCTCGCCTGCGTCGGGGCGCGCGACGACTACGAAGTCGTGGCCGGCAGGCAGGTTCGCGCCGGCGCTCCAGAAGGCCTCTCGCAATAGCCGCTTGACACGGTTGCGCTCGACGGCGCCGCCGACCTTGCGGCCCACCGACACGCCGAGCCGCGGCTCCTCGTCCTCGCTCGCAGGTCGCGGAAACGAGTGCACCACCAGGTAGCGATTTGCGTGCGAGCGACCCTCGCGATAGACGCGATCGAACTCGGCGCTGCGCGACAGCCGCCGTCGGCGGCCACGCCGCCCGGCTTCGCCCGCAGGCGCCATCACTACGGAGTCAGCCGCTTGCGGCCCTTGGCGCGACGCCGCTTCAGCAGCGTCCGCCCCGCGCGTGTGCGCATGCGCGCGCGGAACCCGTGGGTGCGAGCGCGCTTGCGCTTCTTCGGCTGATAGGTGCGCTTCATAAGACGAAAGGGTCCTTCCTGCGGGACGGACCCGAGAGTATAGGGGGGCCGATTCAGCAGTCTCCCTACGGCTTCGCGCGGAAGTCCGGAACGCCGCGGAGCGGGAGACTGCTGCCTCGGCCTACCGCACGGAAGACCCGATTCAGCAGGCTGCGCGGGCCGCACAGAACGCCCGTCCACTGCCACCCCAGCCCGCCGGGCGAACGGTCCTCAAGCGTGCACTGCACGGATTGGGCAGCCGGTGGGCGGGAGGTGGTAATCGGAGGGCTGCTGAGCCGCGAAGCGGCGTACCGCCGAGGGCCACCACCCGCCCACCGGCGTACCGCCGACACAACGTGCACAGCTTGTGGACAAGTTCGAAATGAGGGCCCCAACGCTTTTCCCGCGATTTGCGACCTGGCGCCTGAACCGGCCCGCCAGCGCGCTTCGGCGCCGGTATACACTCGCCGCGCTGGGCCACTGAGTCCCTTCACCGGTAGGCCCGCACCTCTCCAATAGCCGACCCAGCAACCGCCCGAGGAGGGCAGTCGACGCCCCGTGCCGGAAGAGCTCGAGACGACGTGGAACCTCGTTCGCCGCGAACTCCGGCAAGACGCGCCCGACTTCACCTTCCACATCTGGCTCGAGCCCCTCGAGCTTGCCGGCCGCCGCGGCGACACGCTCTACGTTTGCGCCCCCGATCACATCCGGACCTGGGTTCGCGAGCGCCATCAGGAGCTCGTGCGGCGTGCGGTGAAGCGGGCGCTTGGGCCGGCTGCCGAGGTCGAGGTCGTCGCCGAGGACTGGTCGCCCGAGCAGCTTCCGACCGAGGGTGAGCCAGAACGCCGCGGAGCGTCGATTCCCGAGGCACTCAACCCGAAGTACACCTTCGAGCAGTTCGTGATCGGCGACGGCAACCGCCTCGCCCACGCCGCCGCTCTCGCGGTCGCCGAGCAGCCGGGGCAGGCCTACAACCCCTTCTTCATCTACGGCGAACCCGGCCTCGGCAAGACGCACCTGCTCCACGCCATCGGCAACTACGTACAGGCCTACGGCAACGGCCTGCGCGTCCGCTACTCGACGATCGAGGACTTCACGGCCGAGTTCGTCCGCGCCACGCGCGGGCGCGACACGACGGCCTTCCGCGAGCGATTCCGCGACCCCGACGTGCTCCTGATCGACGACGTTCAGTTCCTCGCCGACAAGATGCGCACGAAGGAAGAGTTCTTCCACACCTTCAACGCGCTCTACGAGTCCGGGCGGCAGCTCGTACTCACGAGCGACCGGCCGCCCGCGGACCACGACGAGTTCGAGTCACGCCTGCGCGAGCGCTTCGCCTCCGGCCTGGTCGCCGACGTCCAGCCGCCCGAGCTCGACGTGCGGCTCGCGATCCTCCGCAAGCGCGCGCGCCTCGACGCCCTCAACTCGGTGCCCGAGGAGACCCTCTTCGAGATCGCGCGCAGCGTCACAGCAAGCGTGCGCGCGCTCGAGGGCGCGCTCATCCGCGTGATCGCCTACGCCTCTCTTCGCGGCGAGTCGGCGACCCCCGACCTCGCCTCCAAGGTGCTCGCAACGCTGTATCCGTGCGCGGCGAGCGCCGCACCGAAGCCCACCGTCGACGCCATCCAGGCGGCCGCGGCCGAGGAGTTCGGCCTCGACACGCGCGCGCTGCTGGCCCACGACCGCCGGCCGAACATCGCCTTTGCACGCCAGGTGGCGATGTACCTCGCGCGCGAGCTCACGGATGAGACGCTGCCAGCCATCGGTCGGCGCTTCGGCCGCAACCACGCCACGGTGCTGCACGCCCACCGCAAGATCGCCGAGGAGCTCCAGTCCGACGACAAGGCGCGCAGCGCTGTCGACAACCTGCGGCGTCGCCTGCGCGGGGAAGCGTCGCTATGACCGATCGCACTGGCACAATCCACAGCTTCTCGTCACGCCCCGAACCCGTCATGCGGGTGCGCAAGCGCAATTCGGCGGGGGAACGAACTTTTCAACACACCTACTTCCACTGGACAGAACCATCAGATGAAGTTCTCTGTCGATCGTGATCAGTTCCTGACCCAGCTCGGCATCGCCGTTCGGGGCGTGTCCACGCGCAGCGCTATCCAAACCCTGTCGGGCGTCATGATCCGCGCGGCTGAGGGCGGTGTGGAGCTCTCGTCCACCGATATGGAGATCGGTGTGCGCG
>DASVXS010000079.1:0-5854 GCA_036392575.1 Thermoleophilaceae bacterium
CCGCGCGCGGGCGACCGCCTCGCGCCGCCGCCGCTCGTCGCCTTGGGCGAGGCCGAGCGCGCCGAGCAACGGGCCGAGCGTGAGCCCCTGGCCGACCAGCGTCACGAGGATCACCCCGAACGCGAGGAACACGATCAGCTGGCGGTCCGGGAACGCGCCGCCGGCGTCCGTCTCGAGCGGGATCGCGAGCGCGGCGGCGAGCGACACCGCGCCGCGCATCCCCGCCCAGAAGATCACGAAGCGAAGGCGCCAGTCGGCGCGCCGCGCGCGCTGCTGGGGTCGGCGGTCGAGTGCACGGACGATGTAGGGCGTGGTGTTGACCCAGATGAATCGCGTGCCTACGGCAGCGCCCGCCACGGCCGCGGCATATCCGATGATCGTCGTCGTCGAGTAGCCGCCGAGATTCTCGACAACGACGGGTAGCTGCAGGCCGATCAGCACGAACAGCACCGCGTTCAGCAGGAACTGCAGCGTCTGCCAGACCGCGGAGCCCTGCATGCGCATGCTCGGCGTGGAGATGTCCGGTGAGCGCCAGCCCATGTAGATGCCGGCGGTCACGGCCGCGAGGACGCCTGAGACGCCGGCCGCCTCGGCGGGCAGGAAAGCGGCGTACCCGGTCGCGAGAGAGATGGTGATCTCCACCGGGACGTCGTCGAGCCGGCGTCGCACCTCCGCGATCACCCAGGCCACCGCAAGCCCGATCGCGATGCCACCGGCGGCGCTGGAGAAGAGCCGCAGCACCGTCTCGCCGGCCGAGAAGCCGCCGCCGATCGCGGCGGCGATGGCCACGCGGTAGATCACGAGAGCCGTGCCGTCGTTCAGCAGGCCCTCACCCTCGATGATCGTCACGAGCCGTCGTGGCGCGCCTAGTCGCTGAGCGATCGTGGTAGCTGCCAGCGGGTCGGTGGGTGCGACGATCGCCCCGAGCGCGAACGCTACGGCCCAGGGCATGCCGTCGATCAGCGCGTGGGCCACGACCGCAACTACCACCGCCGTGGCGATCACCAGCCCGACGGCCGCGAGCGAGATCGACCTCAGGTCGGCTCGGATGTCTCGCAGGTTCGCGAAGAACGCGGCCGAGTAGAGCAGTGGCGGCAGGAACAGCGCCAGCACGAGGTCCGGGTTCATGTGGACCTCGGGAACGCCCGGGATGAGGCTGATCACGAGCCCGCCGATCACGAGCACGATCGGGTAGGGCACGCCGGCCACGCGCGCCAACACGCTCAGCGCGACGACCGCCACCATCACGCCGAGCACGATCTCGCTCAGATGCTCCATCAGTCCACCCCGTACGGAGGAGCCCGCGCCGCCGGCCGAGGCCGGCCTACCGAACCCGAGCCGGTTCGGTCACGAGCAAGGACGCGCCGATGGCGCCCCCCAGATCGCCGAGTTCCGAGAGAAGAAAGTCCGGCGGGCGCGAGTCCATGAAGAGGTGCGGCATGACGGCCTTCTCGATCTTGCGGACGTAGTCCTCGCCGAGGCGCACGCCCAGCCCGCCCCCGATGATCACGGCCTCAACGTCGAGCACGTTCAGGCACGAGGCCACGCCGGCGCCGAGAGCCTCGACCGCGCGGCGCATGATCTTGTGCGCGAGCGGGTCGCCGTGGTCGAGCGCGCGCGCCCAGACGCTCGAGGTGAGCCGGTCGCGGCCGCGCTTCTCCATGATCTCGAACAGCTGCGTCTCGTCGCCCTTCTCCACGCGCTTGCGCGCGTAGGCCTCCATGCGAGTACGGCCGGCGTAGGCCTCCATGCAACCCTTCCGGCCGCAGCCGCAACGCGCGCCGCCGAGCTCGACGACCACGTGGCCGATCTCGCCCGCCGCGCCGCGCCCGTTCCACTCCTTGCCGTCGAGCACGATGCCGCCGCCCACGCCGGATCCCCAGAACACGCCGAGAAGCGAGGAGTACGGGCGGCCGGCGCCGAGCTTCGCCTCGGCATCGGTGGCAACCGTCACGTCGTTGCCGAGGCTCGCCGGGGTGCCGAGCTTCTCAGACAGCACCGAGGCCAGCGGATAGGCGCCCTCCCAACCCGGCAGGTTCGGTGGGTTCGAGAGCGTGCCAGCCGCGGGGTCGACCGCGCCGGGCGAGCCAACGCCGACTCCGATGAGCGAGTCGGTCTCGACGCCCGCTGCGCCCGCCGCCTCGGTGAGGGCGTTCGCCATCGCCTCGGCCACGTCGGGCGGACCGCCACTGGTGGGCGTGTCGTGACGCGCTTCACTGAGCACCTCATTCGAGGCGTCGATCACGACGGCCTGGATCTTCGTTCCGCCTAGGTCGATCCCGCCGCGGGCAGGCACGCGGCAAACGATACGCCAGCGCTTAAACGCGCAGAACGACCTTGCCGCGCACGGAGCCGGTCTCGAGGTGCTCGTGTGCGGCCGCGGCTTCCTCGAGCGCGAAGACGCGATCGATCACCACCCGAAGCCGGCCGCCGGCCACGAACGCTGCGATCTCGTCGAGAATGCGGCCGTCGGGCTCGACCAGCGGCTCGATCACGCTCACGGCGCGCCGCTCCGCCTCGAGCTTGGTGGCGTCGTCCGCGCCGTCCGGGACGGCAACGAGCACGCCATCCTCACGCAGCGTGGCGAGCGCCGCGCCCGTGACGTCACCACCGACGAGGTCGATCACGGCGTCGATGTCGCTGGCGAAGCGCTCGACGGGGATCGTCGTGCGGTCCACGACCTCGTCGGCGCCCAGCTCGCGTAGGAAATCGAGGTTGCGCGGGCTCCCCGCCGCCGTCACGTGCGCGTCGCGCAGCTTGGCAAGCTGCACGGTGAGATGGCCCACGCCGCCGCTCGCCGCGAGCACGAGCACGCGCGTCCCTTCCTCAACCGCCGCCGAATCGAGCGCCTGCGTTGCAGTCAGCGCAGCGAGCGGCATGGCCCCCGCCTCCTCGAACCCGATGCCCTCAGGCATGCGGGCGAAGTGCCGTGACGGGGCGGTCACGTACTCGGCGTAGGCGGACGCCGCCCGCGGAAACCACGGCATGCCGTACACGTGGTCGCCGGGCGCGATCCGGGTTACCCCGTAACCGGTCGCCTCGACCACTCCTGCAACGTCCCAGCCGGGCACGAACGGCGGCGGGCCGACCCAGTGCGACACGCCGGTGCCCCTGCGGGTCTTCCAGTCCACCGGGTTCACGCCGGCGGCGTGAACCTTCACGAGCACCTCGGTCGAGATCGGCGACGGCCGCTCGAGCTCGACGGGCTCGAGCACCTCAGGCCCGCCGTAGCGGGTCACTTGAATTGCCCTCATCAGCTGGTGGCGATGAAGACGTTCTTCAGCTCGGTGTAGTAGTCGAGCGCGTGCGGACCGAGTTCGCGGCCCATGCCGGACTGCTTGAAGCCGCCGAATGGCGTGGTCACTCGCACCGACGTGTTCGAGTTCACCGAAATCGTGCCGGTCTCGAGTGCCCGCGCGACGCGCAGAGCGCGCGCCGAGTTCTCGGTCCAGACCGATCCCGACAGCCCGTAGATCGTGTCGTTGGCGATCCGGATCGCGTCGGCCTCGTCGTCGAACGGGATCACGCACGCCACCGGGCCGAAGATCTCCTCGCGCGCGGCGCGGTCGTCATTCGACATCGGGGCGAGCACCGTCGGCGGGTACCAGAAGCCCGGCCCGTCGGGCGCCTGGCCGCGGATCGCCACCGGCGCGTCGTCATCGACGTAGGAGGCGACGGTCTCGCGCTGGTTGGCAGAGATGAGCGGCCCCATCTCGGTCGACTCGTCGAGCGGGTCGCCGACCCGCATGTTCTCGACGGCCTCCTCGAGCCCCTCCATGAAGCGGTCGAGCACGCTGCGCTGCACGAGGATGCGCGAGCGCGCGCAGCAGTCCTGGCCGGCGTTGCCGAACACGGCGATCGGCGCGGACGCCGCGGCCTTCTCGAGGTCGGCGTCGGCGAACACGATATTGGCCGATTTGCCGCCCAGCTCGAGCGTGACGCGCTTGATCGACTGCGAGGCGAGCTCGCCCACGCGCCGGCCGACCGCGGTCGAGCCGGTGAACGCGACCTTCGCCACGTCGGGGTGCTCGACCATGCGCTCGCCGGCGACGCGGCCCGGCCCGACCACCACGTTGAGCACGCCCTCGGGCAGCCCCGCCTGGACCGCGAGCCGCTCCAGCTCGAGGGCGCTGAGCGGGGTGAGCTCGGCGGGCTTCAGCACGATCGTGTTGCCCGCGGCGAGCGCCGGCGCCACCTTCCAGGACGCGATCGGCAGCGGGAAGTTCCAGGGCGTGATCAGGCCAACCACGCCGAGCGGCTCGCGGAAGGTCACATCGACGCCGCCCGCGACCGGGATCGTGTCGCCGAGCAGGCGCTCGGGCGCGCCCGCGTAGTAGTTGAAGACATCGGCGACCATGCCGACCTCGCCGCGCGCGTCGCCGATCGGCTTGCCCACGTTGCGCGCCTCGATGCGCGCCATGTCCTCCAGGTTGTCGCGGATCTTCTGCGCGATCGAGCGCAGGATCTCGGCGCGTTCACCCGGCGAGATGTCGCGCCACGCGGGGAAGGCTGCCTTCGCCCGCTCGATCGCCTCGTCGGCCTCCTGGGCGCCCGCCTCGGGGAGCTCCGCCATCACCTGCTCGGTCGCGGGCTCGACGACCTTCAATACCTGCTCAGCGCTGATCGCCACGGGCACCTCCGGGGTGGGCGGTCCAAAATGGAAAGGTCTGCAAGCGAGTCCTTTAGCAGCTGAGCCTGCCGGGCGTCAAGGCAGGAGCGATGTCGACGCTCTCTGCGGCGCCTGATATAAGGACCTTGATCTGGTCCTACTGAGAAGTCCGACCAAAGTGGAGGAAGTTGCGCGTGAGCGAAGCGCTCGTTGACAGCTCTTCAACCCGGGTTCTGCCGCCCGAGCTCGACCGGCGCTATCCGGTGATCGTGCGCGGCGAGGGCGTTTGGATGGAGGACTCCGCCGGCAAGCGCTACCTCGACGCCATGAGCGGAGGGTCGATGGCCCTGACGCTCGGTCACGGGCGCCGCGACCTGATCGAGACGGCGCGCGAGCAGGCCAAGCGCCTGGCCTACGTGCACAACGAGCGCATCACGAACCCGCCCCAGGAGCGTCTTGCCCACGAGCTCACGTCGGTCGCCCCGGACGGATTCACGCGCGTCCACTTCGTGACCGGCGGCGCCGAGGCGAACGAGACCGCCATGCGCATGGCGCGCAGCTACCACGTGGAGCGAGGAGACACGAGCCGCTGGCGCGTGATCTCGCCCGCGCAGTCGTACCACGGTCCGACCATGGCCACGCTCGCGCTCACCGGCCGGCCCGGGCTGTGGGGGCCGTTCGGTCCCTACCTCAGCAGCCACCTGCACATCCCGCCGGCCACCTGGCGCTTCGACCCGACGGGCGAGCAGGCGCTCGAGGCGCTCGACCGCGCGCTGGAGGAGGCCGGGCCCGAGACCGTGTCGACGTTCTACTGCGAGGCGATCACCGCTGCCGCACTGCCGGCGTACACGCCTCCCGAGCGCTTCTGGAAAGGCCTCGACGAGCGGCGCCGCGAGCACGGCTTCCTCGTGTGCTTCGACGAGATCGTCACCGGCGTCGGACGCACCGGCAGGTGGTTCGCCGCCAGCGATTTGCCAATCAAGCCCGACATCATCGCCACGGCCAAGGGACTCGGCGCGGGCTACGCCGCAATCGGCGCGGCGATCTGCCAGGAGCACGTGTACGAGGCCGTCGCGAACGGGTCACGGCGACTCACGCTCGGCCACACGTGGGACGGTGCGCCGCTGCCTTGCGCGGTCGGCACGCAAGTAATCGAGATCCTCTCGCGTGAAGGCTGGGTGACGCGCGTGAACGAGCGCGGGCCGAAGCTGCGCGAGCAGCTCGCGGACGCGCTGGGCGGCGTGG
>DASVXS010000080.1:0-13794 GCA_036392575.1 Thermoleophilaceae bacterium
GTTCCGGTGCCCGACGTGCGCTTCTCCCCGCCGCCGCAGCCGGCCACCAGGAGAAGCGCCATCAGCGCGATCGGGCTATACCGCATGCGTCTCACCGGGCTGGAGGATCACAACGCGGGAGGACGTGTTCGCCTCCACGTCGTCCTTGAACGCCTGGGCGTCGGTCTCGATCAGCGGGAACGTGTCGTAGTGGCAGGGGATGACCGTGTTCGCGCCTACGAGGCCCGCGGCAAGCGCGGCGTCCTGGCGGTCCATCGTGTAGTGGCCACCGATCGGGATGAGCGCGACGGCGATGTCGTCGCGCCTGCCCGGGAGCGCCAGGTCGGAGAACAGTGAGGTGTCGCCAAGGTGGTAGACGACCGTGCCGTTCAGGTTGATCACGAGCCCTGCCGCCGGCGAAACCGTCCCGTTCGGGGTGGTGGAAGTGTGGAACGCCGGGACGATGCGCACCCAGCCGCCGTCGAACGGCGCCGTGCCGCCGAAGTTCGGGTTGGTCACCTGCTCGACGCCCTGGCTCTCCAGGTCCCCGGCAATGTCCGTGACCGAAACGCAGTGAGCGCCCGTCCGCTTGGCGATCTCGACGATGTCGCCGTAGTGATCCTGGTGCCCGTGCGTGAGGAAGATGTGCGTGGGCTCGAGCTCGTCCGGGCTCGCGGCGGCCTTTGGGTTGCCGGTGAGGAACGGGTCGATCAGGATCCGTGTGTCGCCGTCCGCCAGCTCGAAGCAGGCGTGGCCGAGGAAGCGGATGTCCATCGGGTCAGTCCTTTCTTTGGTCCTTCGGGATCTCGAGCTCGCGCGCCAGCTCCCAGCCGACCGCCACGCCCACGAGCATCGCGAGGCGCGTCTCCTCCGCGAGGAGCGTGCGCACGGCGATCATCCGCTCGTGGGGATCGTCGCTTTGAAGCGCCTTCGCGACCTCGCTCTCGTGCGCCTCGAGCCAGCCCCCCGAGTGCAGTGCGGACGCGAGTATGCGTTGAAGCTGGGGTGCGATCTTGGCGACGCGGGCCTCCGCGTCACTGAACCGCTCGGGGTCGGTGAGCGCCTCGAGCGCGTCGTCAACCTCGGCGTCCGTGAACTGGCGCTCGCGCACGGCCGCCCATAATAGGTACGTGCAGGAGCTCAAGCTCACCGCGCTCTCGCACGGCGCCGGCTGCGCGTGCAAGCTGGCGCCGGGCGAGCTTCACGCGCTGCTCGAGGAGATCCCGCGTCCCGCCGACGCGGACCTTCTTGTGGGCTCGGAGACGGCCGACGACGCCGCCGTCTACCGCGTCGCGCCCGATCTCGCGATCGTCACGACGATCGACTTCTTCACGCCAATCGTGGACGACCCGTACGAATTCGGCCGGATCGCGGCCGCCAACGCGCTCTCGGACATCTACGCCATGGGCGGCGAGCCGATGACCGCGCTGAACGTGGTGGCGTGGTCGCTCGAGGAGCTAGGCCGGGAGGCGCTCTCGGAGGTGCTACGCGGCGGCGCAGACACCGCGGCTCAGGCCGGAGTGGCGATCGTGGGCGGACACTCGATCGACGATCGCGAGCCGAAGTATGGCCTTGCGGTCACCGGGCGCGTGCACCCCGACCGCCTCTACCGCAACTCCACCGCCCGCGCGGGCGACGACCTCTTCCTCACGAAGCCGCTCGGCGGCGGCGTGGCGTCCACGGCGGCGAAGCGCGGCGTGGCCTCGCCCGAGCTGTCACGGCGCGCGGCCGAGGTGATGATGGAGCTGAACCGTGAGGCGACGCTGCTTGCGCGCGAGGCCGACGTGTCGGCGGTCACCGATGTGACGGGCTTCGGGCTGCTCGGCCACCTGCACGAGATGACGATCGCAAGCGGGCTCGCGGCCGAGGTGGACGCGCGCGCGGTGCCGGCGATCGACGGAGTGCTCGAGCTGCTGCGCTCCGACGAGCCTCCGATCGCGGGCGGTACCCGCCGCAACCGCGCCTGGGTCGAGCCGCACGTGAGCTTCAACAGCAACGTGCCGGCCGAGCTGGCGTGGCTCGTGTGCGACGCGATGACGTCCGGCGGGCTCCTGATCGCCGCGCGCGTGGGCTCGGGCGCCCCCGGGACCCGGATCGGCCGCCTTGTGGAGGGCGCAGCCGGCTCGATCGCGGTCAGCGCTTGAGCTGCGCGAGCCCGAGGCCGAAGACCGCGCCGGCCGCGGCACCGCCGACGCCGGCGAAGATGCTCGCGTCGGGCCACGCCACCGCGACCAGCAGCAGCACCGCCGCGAACACGTAGGCGCCGATCAGGTCGCTCTCACGGTCGTCGCCGCGGCCGAGCGCCATCCGGTCGTCCACGAGCCATGCCGTCACGAGCCCCAGCGCCGCGCCGTTCGCACCCAGCGCCGGCAGGTCGTTCAGCGCAACCGCGAGCGCCGCGCCCGCAGCGCCGGAGCCGATGAAGACGAACAGGGGCGCCCACCAACCGAAGCGGCGCTCGAGCGAGCTGCCGAACAGCCCTGTGGCGAACAGTGCGATGAACGCGTAGCCCGCGTTGTTGTGCAGGAACGGCGTGGTGAGCACGCGCCACCACTCGTCGCCCGGCTTGATGAAGAGACCGCCCATGTCGTCGATCGACAGGTCGGTGGAGCTCGAGATGACACCGGACACGGCGACCAGCGTCGCGACGAGCGAGGCGACGACAAGGAGCGCGGTCGCGTAGGGCCGAGCCTCGATCGCGATGCCAGGAATCTCGCCCCGCCGCATGCGCGGAAGCGTCGGCCGGCGGCGCCTGCGCTGCGGCTCCTCGCCGCGCCTGCCGCGCTCGATCTTCGGCGCCCGCTTGCGCACCCGCTGGCCGCAGTACGGGCACTCGGTCACGTACGGGCTCACCTCCGAGCCACAGTTGCGGCAAACGACGAAGAGGTCCGGCTGGCTCACTGGTCCGAGGATACTGGCGACGGCCAGTACTACTGCCGGATTCTTAGGTCCCGGGGCTAGACCGGGGCGGAATCCGGGGCGGTCTTCTCGACGATCTCGGCGACGACCTCCTTGAGGTCGTGGTTGGCCTCGTAGACCACCACCTGGCGGGAGGCGCCGTTGCCGCGGTCGAGCAGGTCCTCAATGCAGGCGAGATCGTCAGCCGAGCCGAGGTCCTGCGCGTGCTCGCGCATGCGGTGAAGCACCCGGCGAACCAGCGCGCGCGTCTGCACCCGACCCGTCTTCGGCAGGTCCACCAGCTCTCCGTCGAGCCCGTGCCGGGCGGCCAGCCATTTATTCTCATCGAGCATCTGGTACGGGAACTGCGACAGCCGTTTGCCGGCGTCGAAGTGCTCGGCCAGCTCGCGCACGAGCGCCTGGATGAGCGCCGCGATGGCGAGCGTGTGCTCCACGCGGGTCTGAGCGTCCATGACGCGGATCTCGACCGTGCCGAAGCGGGGGTGCGGGCGCACGTCGTACCAGAGGTAGGTGTAGTCCTCGATCACCTTCGAGTCGACCATGAACTGCACCCGCTTGGCGAAGTCCTCGAAGTCCTTGTATGTGGGCGGAATGCCGACGCGCGGGAAGGCGCGGAAGATCGGCGTGCGCGTGGAGAGGAGGCCGGTCGAGTCCGCGCGCCAGAACGGTGAGTTCGCCGACAGCGCCAGCAGCATCGGCAGGTGCACGCGCATGCCGTTGGCCACGTGGATCGCCTTGTCCGGGTCGTCCACCGCCACGTGCACGTGCGCGCCGAAGATCAGCTCCTGGCGCGCCACGAACCGGAGCGCGGCGATCAGGTCGCGGTAGCGGCTGCGCGCGACCACCCGCTGGTCCTCCCACATCGCGAACGGATGGGTGCCCGACGAGCCGATGGCCAGCCCGTACTCGGCGGCTGTCCTCGAAACCTCTCGCCGAAGCGCGCGCAGCTCCTCGCCGGCGTCGCGCGTGTTCTTGTGGGGCTGAGTGGCAACCTCCAGCACCGACTCGAGCAGCTCCGGCTTCACCTGCTCCTCGCGCTGAGGCACCGCGCGCAGCATCGTCTCGATCGAGTTCGAGAGATCGAGCGTCTCCGCGTCGAGGATCATCAGCTCCTCCTCGATCCCGATCGTGTAGGAGGGCCCCGTGAATCGGTGCTCCACGCGCGCATCGTACCCGCGTGCGGGGTGGGTACCCACTTCTTAGCGCTCTCCATTTGCGCTTGAATGATCCGTACCCCATCGACCTATTAGGAGGCGAAGGCAAAGCCCCATGACACCGGGATATGACGGAAAGCTGTTCATCCTCGCGTTCGATCACCGCGGCTCGTTCCAGAAGAAGTGGTTCGGGATCGAGGGTGAGCCGAGCGAAGAGGACGTGAACCGAATCGCGGACGCGAAGCACCTCGTGTTCGAGGGCCTGCTCGCCGCGCTCGAGCAGGGCGCCGAGGCGAGCGTGACCGGCGCGCTCGTGGACGAGCAGTTCGGCGGGCCGAGGAACATCCCGCAGGAGGCGAAGCAGCGCGGTCTCAAGGTCGCGATGCCCGTCGAGAAGAGCGGCCAGAACGAGTTCGACTTCGAGTACGGCGACCAGTTCGGCGAGCACATCGAGAAGTTCGACCCCGACTTCTCCAAGGTCCTCGTTCGCTACAACCCCGACGACGATCCGGACATGAACCGCCAGCAGCTCGAGCGTCTGAAGAAGCTTGCGGACTGGCTGCACGAGCGCGATCGCCTGTTCCTGTTCGAGCTGCTCGTGCCGGCCACCGACCAGCAGCTCGAGTCCGCTGGAGGCGACTCCGAGCGTTACGACGCCGAGCTGCGGCCGGAGCTGATGCGCCGGGCGATCGAGGAGATCCAGGACTTCGGGATCGAGGTGGACATCTGGAAGATCGAGGGCGTGGACGAGCGCTCCGACGCCGAGATGCTCGCGCAGCAGACCCGTGCCGGCGGTCGCGACAACGTGGTGTGCGTGCTGCTCGGCCGCGGCGCCAACGACGACAAGGTCGACCACTGGCTGCGCCAGGCCGCGCCCGTCGAGGGCTTCGTCGGCTTCGCGATCGGCCGCTCGATCTGGGGTGACCCGCTGAAGGCGTTCATCGACGGCTCGCTCGAGCGCGAGGCAGCTGCCAAGCAGATCGCGGACAACTATCTGCGCTTCGTGCGCGTGTACGAGGAGGCCGAGGCGGCAACGCCCGCCTAGGGTGCCCCGTCAGGGCTGCGCGAGCGATACCCTTCCCTGCCGTGGCGACTCGCATGCGCCAATCGCTCGCGCAGTTCGAGGCGGCCTTCCGTGAGGAGGCGGCCGAAGAGCGGCTGCGCCGGGAGCGGCTCCGCCGCGAGGCCGCTGAACGCTCGCGCGCTCGCCGCCACCAGAAGGTCCAGAAGAGCGGCACCATGCGCTTCGGCGTGCTGGTGTTCGTGATCCTCGCGACGACGGTGATCGTGACGATCGCGATGTTCCAGACGCTCTCGCTGCTGATCGGCGGCTAGGCCGCCCGCGCTCGCGTCGGCGCGTCGTCCGCAGCCGCTACTTGCCGGACTGCGAGGACTTCAGGCGTTCGAGCGCCTCGTTCACCTCGGCACGGTCGGCGTGCTCTGCGCCGGCGGCCTTCTCCTGCTGGATCTCGAGGTAGACCTCTTTACGGAAGACCGGGACGGAGCGCGGCGCCTCGATGCCGATGCGGACCTTCTCGCCCATGATCGCGAGTACCGAGACCTCGATGTCGTCTCCGATCATGATGCTCTGGTTCGCCTTTCTCGTCAGGACCAGCATCAATGCCTCCCTGCCCCAGTACATGGGACATGCCTGCGTCCGTCGAGCACACCACCGGTCAAGGGCCCGGTATGAGCGCCTCCGTCCGTGAGTGTATCGGTCATCGTCACCGCGCCCTGCAGGTCCTTTTGAGGGCAGCCCACGAGCCTTCTCCCTCGTGACGGGGAGCCCAGAGTCTAGGCCAACGCTGGGATGCGATGGAAGAGGTCTGGACGTTTGTCGTGGGGGAATCAGCCTGCTCTCTGCGATTGCTAGTGTTGCCGCCGCTCGTGGCTAGACGATCGCTCAAATCGCAGCTCAATCAAATCCGCAGCTGGGTCCGCGAGGGGCGTACGGACGCCTGGATCGCGCACCAGCTGGAGGTCAGCGTGAAGGACATCGACGCCTTCAAGCGCGAGCACGGGCTGGCTCCTGCGGGCGAGGATGGCAACGGCGACGGCCCCCGCTACGACGACGAGGTGGACCTGCGCGCCGAGGACGACGCGCTCGTGGCCGCCGAGCTGGAGGCCGAGCCCGACGAGGACGAGCTCGAGGAGGACGAGGAGGAGCTCGAGGAGGAGCTCGAGGAGGGCGAGCGCCCGACCCGCCGCCGCCGCGGGCGTCGTGGCGGACGCGGCCGCAAGCGCCGCGCCGGGCCGCGCGAGCTCGAGGGCACTTTCGATCACGGGGACGAGGGCTATGGCCTGTGGCTGGACCCCGAGGTCCAGGACGACGCGATCTACGCCGAGCACTGGGCCGGCCATCGCCCTGTGACTGTCACGATCGAGCCCAACCGGATCGTCATCCGCCGCGCCGGCGAGGACGTCGGCGACAACGACGAAGACGAGAACGACGAGGACTAGCGCTCAGTCGCGCTCGCCCGGCGAGGATCCAGCGCTCAGCTACGCCTGGCAGGCCGGTCGCCAGCCGTAGCTGGACCGGAGTCCGGGCGCTTAATCTCCTCGCGGGCGCGTCCGCCTGCGTAGTTCGTGGCCTCCCGCGCGTAGCGGTGGAAGGCTGAGTCCACCACCCAGGTTGTGTCCGTGCCCGAGGCCCAGCGCTGGGCGATTTCGTCCGCCCAGTCCGTGCCGCCCGCGTAGAAGTCCGCCAGCTCCTCGACGCTGAACGAGGACCCGAGCCTGCGCCGGAGCTCTTCGAGGACCGCGTCGGCGGCGCGCTCGAGCTGGAAGCGCGCGGGCTCGTCGGTGTCGCGGACGCGACGCTCGCCCTCGCGCCACTGAAACAGGGCGTTCTCGACGGGATAGGGCACTCCCCCACGGTACCCAGGGCGTCCAGCCCGGAACGCCTTCGGTGCTTAGCGACCCGGGATGTTCTCGATCACGTAGGCCCGCTCGCCCTGCTTCACCATGCCGAGCTCGCGCGCGCGGCGCTCGAGCGACTGAGGGCTCCGCAGATCCGCGATTCCCTGCTTGAGGCGGGCGTTCTCCTGCTCGAGCGAACGCAGCTCCTCGCGCTGGCGGCCGGCCGTCTGCGACTGCGAGAAGTAGCGGTGAAGCGGCGAGATGTAGAGGAGGAGGATCACGCCGAGGACCGCCAGGAGCGACATGCGGCCCACGCGGTCCCAGCGGATCCCCGATCCGCCGGTGCGCCGCGAGCCGGGCGGGGCGGGGCGCCTGCGCCGGGCAGCGGCGGCACGGGAGCGGGCAACAGTCGCTTGGGCCATTTGGGCGGAGTTCGCGCCGCCTAGCGCCATCCCTGCGGTCGGCCAGCAGGTGGGCGCCACCTTTCATCCGCTTTTTCGGAGTTGCGCAGCGCAACGATCGGGGTTGCGCGCCGCCACGATCCGAGTTGCGCGCCGCAACTCTGCAAAACGATGGGCGCCGTCCGGCGAGCCCCGGCCACCCGGCTGGTCGACCGCCGGACCAGCCCTTCCCTTTTGATCGTTGAACGAATCAACGATCGCGAGGCGAGGCGCGGGCCGGGCTGCCCGAGTCGCCGGCGTACTCGATCAGGGCGGGGTCCCGCAGCGTCGCGTCGCCGGAGAAGGGTCGGCGCAATCGTTGAATCGATCAACGATGTTTTGGACGGCCGGGTGCTGAGGGTCGGCCCGACGACCGGTGCCGAGGGTCGGCCCGACGACCCCTCAGGCCGGAGGGCTCATCGCGCCGCCTAGCGCCTGAAGGCTGCGCGGCCCGGGTAGGTCGCCTGGCCGCCCAGCGCCTCCTCGATCCGCAGCAGCTGGTTGTACTTCGCCGTGCGGTCCGAGCGCGACGGCGCCCCGGTCTTGATCTGGCCGCATGCCGTGGCCACGGCGAGGTCGGCGATCGTCACGTCCTCGGTCTCGCCCGAGCGGTGCGACATCACCGCGGTGTAGCCGGCGTCGCGGGCGATCCGGATCGCGTCGAGGGTCTCGGTGAGCGTCCCGATCTGGTTCACCTTGATGAGGATCGAGTTCGCGACGCCCGCCTCGATCCCGCGCTGCAACCGCTCGCTGTTGGTCACGAACAGGTCGTCGCCCACCAGCTGGACCGCGTCGCCGATCCGCTCCGTGAGCAGCTTCCAGCCCTCCCAGTCCTCCTCATCCATGCCGTCCTCGATCGACACGATCGGGTAGCGATCGGCCATGTCCGCCCAGTAGGCCGCCAGCTCCTCGCTGGACAGCTCTCGGCCCTCGTGCGAGAGCACGTACGAGCCGCCCTCGAAGATCTCGCTGGTGGCCGGGTCGAGCGCGATCGCGACGTCGTCGCCGGGCCGGTAGCCCGCCGCTGAGATGCCCTCGATCAGAGCCTCGAGCGCCGCCTCGTTGGAGTCGAGGTCGGGCGCGAAGCCGCCCTCGTCGCCGACGGCGGTGGACAGGCCGCGGTCGTGCAGCGTCTTCTTGAGCGCGTGGAAGACCTCGGCTCCGGCGCGCAGCGCGTCGGAGAACGACGAGAAGCCGACCGGCACGACCATGAACTCCTGGAAGTCGACCTTGTTGTCCGCGTGAGCGCCGCCGTTGAGGACGTTCATCATCGGCACCGGCAGGACGTTCGCGTCGTCGCCGCCCAAATGCCGCCAGAGCGGCTGCCCGGCCTCGGCGGCAGTTGCCTTCGCCGTTGCGAGCGACACGCCCAGGATGGCGTTCGCGCCCATGCGGCCCTTGTTGGGCGTGCCGTCGAGCTCGATCATCGTGCGGTCGAGGCGGGCCTGGTCGGCGGCGTCGAGGCCGGTCACAGCGGACCCGATCTCGCCGTTCACGTTGGCGACGGCGCGCGAGACGCCCTTGCCGCCCCACTCGGAGCCGCCGTCGCGCAGCTCCACAGCCTCGAACTCGCCGGTGGAAGCGCCTGACGGAACGGCGGCCCGTCCGGACGCCCCGGACTCCAGGAACACGTCGACCTCGACGGTCGGGTTGCCGCGGCTGTCGAGTATCTGCCGCGCGTGCACGCGCTCGATCGCGCTCAACGCTTCACCTCCGAGCGCTCCAGTCGCTGTCTCCATGCGTCGGCTGCCCGGCGGAGCGCGAGCTCCGGGTCGACGCCCTCCTCGCGCGCGAGCGCTACCGCGGCGAACAGCAGCTCGCCGACAGCGTCGAAGCGCTCGTCGCTTTCGGAAGCCCTCTCGGCGCGCGAGGACGCCGTCCGCACGGACTCCGCGAGCTCCTCTCGCGAGGGCTGCGAGTACGCGCCGCCGGAAGATGCCCGGCGCAGGAGCTTGCGCGCGTACAGCGTCGACGGCAGGTTCTCGGGCACGTCCCCGAACAGCTCACCTGCCCCGCGGCCCTCCTCGGTGCGCTTGATCTCGTCCCAGTTGCGGAGCACGGTCGCCGCGTCCTCGGCCTCCGTGTCGCCGAACACATGCGGATGACGGCGGATCAGCTTCTGCCTACAGTGCTCGGCCACTTCGGCCAGGTCGCCCTTGCCGCGCTCCTCGAGCAGCAGCGAGAGGAA
Organism: Thermoleophilaceae bacterium; assembly: GCA_036392575.1. Taxonomy (GTDB): domain Bacteria; phylum Actinomycetota; class Thermoleophilia; order Solirubrobacterales; family Thermoleophilaceae; genus JADGHQ01. The sequence continues at coordinate 9,540 of DASVXS010000080.1, forward strand.
ATACACCTGGAACAGCACGTCGCCGAGCTCGTCGAGCATCTTCGCGTCGTCGCGCGAATGCGCGGCGTCGGCCAGCTCGTAGGCCTCCTCGACGGTGTGCGGGACGATCGTGCGCTCGTCCTGCTCACGGTCCCAGGGGCACTCCGCCCGCAGCCGGCGGGTGATCTCGTCGAGCGCGACCAGCGCCCGCTCGAGCTCACGGCTTCGGCTGCTCATCGGAGCGAGAGCTTACGGATTGGTCGACGAGCCGCCCTGCGGATTCGACGGCGTGGGCTGGCCCTGCGGGTTGCCGCCGGAGGCCTTGTTGTTGCTCTTCGGCTTCGGGGCGTTCTTGCACGTGGTGACCACGTACCCCTTCGCGCAGTTCGTCTTGTCCTTGTACTTCTTCTGGTAGTCCTTCACGAAGTCCGCGAGCGCCTTCTGCTCCTGCTGCGAGCGGAGCAGGTTGCGGATCGTGTCCTTGGACTGGTCGAGCGTCTGCTGGCTCTGCGGGTAGACCTTGTCGACCTTGAAGACGTAGTAGCCGAACTGCGTCGTCACCGGCCCGACGAGCCGGCCCTTCTTCGCGCTGAAGATCGCCTTGTCGAACGCGGCCTCCTGCTGTCCCTTCACGACGCCGGGCAACTTGCCGCCCTGCGACTTCGAGGCCTGGTCGATGGAGTACTTCTTCGCCACCGACTTGAAGCTCTGGCCGCTCTGCAGCGCCTTCTTCGCCGCCGCCGCCTTGGCCTTCGACTTGGTGAGCACCACCTCGAGATCGCGGCGCTCGGGCTGCGAGAAGCGTGACTTGTTCTTGTTGTAGTAGCCCGTGATCTGGGCGTCGGTGACCTTGCCCTTGCCCTCGATGATCTTCTGGCGGAGCTGGTTCGTGAGCATGTCCAGCCTCACCCGGAAGAGCAGGTCCTGCTGCGTCATGCCCGACGAGGAGAGGAACTTCTGGTACGCCTTGTCGTCCGGGAACGACTGCTTCTTCTGGTCCTGGAACTGCTTCTGGACCGCGGCGTCGGTGACCTTCACGTTCTTGGCCTTGGCCTCCTGCGTCAGCCACTGCGACTGGATCAGGAACTGCATTACCTGATCGCGCAGGCTGTTGTACTGCTCCTGGCAGACCCGCTTGGCCTGGTCGGGCGTGAGCTTGGTCTTCTGCTTGCCCTGCGTGACGGTCTTCGACTCCGCTGCGGCCACGCACGCCTTGAAGTCCGGCGGGACCGGCGTGGGGAGCTTGCCGATCTCCGAAGCCGGATCCGGCTGCTGCTGCGCCGCTGCGGCGTTCAGCCAGTGGGTGAACTGGGTCTTCTTGATGACGGAATCGCCCACCTTGGCGACGCCGTTCGAGGGCACGCTGTCCCCGCACCCGGCGACCGCGACTGCGGCGACGATCACGGGGACGGCGAGAAAGATCGCACGGCCGCGGCCAGCGCGCAGACGAGCAAGAGCATTACGCAGGATGTGGGTCATTCGAGAGTGTCCGGAAGACTGTCGGGGGCCTGTAGGGCGATGGGCTAGTAGATACGCCGGTATTCACCGCCCGGCTCAGCCACTGAAACGGCGGACCATCCTACCTGAGCACTCCCCACAGATGCTCAGTCTTCGACGGGCGCCGGCTCGGTGGCGACCTTCAGGATAGCCTCGGCTGCGGCGACGACGGCCGGGAAGCGCGCCGCGGGGTCGTCCGGCACCCGCACGCTCACTGTGCTCCGGCCGGACTCGTAGAGCGCCTCGGGCAGCTCCGCACGCAGCGCCTTGGCCCCGCGGGAGTCGAGCTCGATCGGCGACACGCGCAGCTTGCCCGCGGCGAAGCCGACCGTACGCGCGCCCGCGCGGCCGAGCTTGATGCGCGCGTCCTGGAGCTTGATCAGGTTCTCGAGCGGGTCCGGAATCGGGCCGAAGCGGTCCTCGAGCTCCTCGCGCAGCACGATCAGCTGGGCAACCTCGCGGGCGCCCGACACCCGCCGGTGGATCTCGATCTTCGCCGCCTCGTAGGGCACGTAGTCGCCCGGCACGTAGGCGTCGACCGGCACGTCCAGACGCACCGGCTCGGGCGGCTCGTCCGCCGCGGTGCCGGACAGCAGGGCCACGGCCTCGTCGAGCATCGACACGTAGAGCTCGAAGCCGACCGCCGCCACGTGGCCGGACTGCTCGTCGCCAAGCAGGTTGCCGGCGCCGCGGATCTCGAGGTCGCGCATCGCGATCTTGAAGCCCGAGCCGAGCTCGGTGTAGTCCGAGAGCGTCGACAGCCGCTTCTGCGCGTCCTCGGTGAGCGCCGCGGACGACGGGTAGAAGAGATACGCGTAGGCGCGCTCGCGGGAGCGGCCGACGCGGCCGCGGATCTGGTAGAGCTGCGCGAGCCCGAGAGCGTCGGCGCGCTCGACGATCAGCGTGTTGGCGTTCGCGATGTCGAGCCCGGACTCGACGATCGTGGTGCACACGAGCACGTCGCCGTCGCCGCGCAGGAACGAGAGCATCACGTTCTCGAGCTGCTTCTCCTCCATCTGCCCATGCGCCACGAGAACGCGCGCCTCCGGGCATATCGCCCGGACGCGCTCGGCGGTCTCGTCGATCGTCTCGACGCGGTTGTGGAGGAAGAACGTCTGCCCGCCACGGGCACGCTCGCGCTCGATCGCCTGCTTCACGAGCTCCTCGTCGTACTCGCCCACGTAGGTCTGCACCGGGCGGCGCCCCTCGGGCGGCGTCTCGATCACCGAGATGTCGCGCAGGCCGGCCAGCGACATCTGCAGCGTGCGCGGGATCGGCGTGGCCGACAGCGACAGCACGTCGACCTTCAGCTTCAGCTGGCGCAGGAGCTCCTTCTGCTTCACACCGAAGCGCTGCTCCTCGTCCACGATCAGCAGGCCGAGGTCCTTCGGCCGCACGTCGCGAGAGAGGAGGCGGTGAGTGCCGATCAGGATGTCCACCTTGCCCTCGGCGTAGTCGCGCATGGTTTCGTTCACCTGCTTCGCAGAGCGGAAGCGCGAGGCCATCTCGATCCGGATCGGGAAGTCGCGGAGGCGCTCGGTGAAGGTGCCGAAGTGCTGCTGGGCGAGCACCGTGGTCGGCACCAGGAACATCACCTGCTTGCTGTCCTGCACGGCCTTGAACGCCGCGCGCAGCGCCACCTCGGTCTTGCCGTAGCCCACGTCGCCGCAGATCAGGCGGTCCATGGGGCGCGCCTCCTCCATGTCGGCCTTCACCTGCTCGATCGCGTCGAGCTGGTCGGGCGTCTCGCGGTAGGGGAACTTGTCCTCGAACTCGCGCTGCCACTCGCCGTCCAGCTCGAAGGCGTGGCCCGCGCGGCGGCGACGTTCGGCGTAGAGGTTGATCAGCTCGCCAGCGAGCGCCTGCGCGGCGCGGCGGGCGCGGATCTTCATCTGCTCCCACTGTTTGCCGCCGAGCTTCGAGAGCGGCGGGTCCTTGGCGTCCGCGCCCACGTAGCGGCTGATCTTGTGGAGCTGGTCGCTCGGCACGAACACGCGGTCACCGTCGCGGTACTCGAGCTCGAGGTAGTCGCGCGTCACGCCGCCGACCGTCTTCGTCTCGAAGCCGGTAAAGCGCGCGATGCCGTGGTCTTCGTGCACCACCGCGTCGCCAGCGCGCAGGTCGGTGAAAGAGGCGATCGCGCCCGCGCCGGTCCGCGGGCCCTCGGGCCGCGCCGCCCGGCGGCGCCGCAGCAGCCGGTGCTCAGGCAGCACCGCGAGCTTCAGCGAGGGCGCGAGGAAGCCGTCCCGCAGGCTCGCCGTGGTGAAGAGAACGCCCGGCTCGTTCGGCGCCGGCTGGCTGTCGAGGAAGCGCGCCTGGACGCGCTCGAGGTTGTAGGCCGCGCGCTCGGCCTCGCCCTGCCGGGCCCAGGCGACGAAGGTGCGATAACCCGAGCGCACCAGCTTCTCGAGCTCCGGCTCAGCCTCCCGCAGCGACCGCGCCGACGTGTCCGCGCCCTGCGCGCGGAACTGGAACGGCTGGTCGCCCGAGATCGCCGACAGCTTCACCGCGGCGCGCGCGTCGAGCTCGCTCTCGAGCGCGTCCGGGTCCAGGTACAGGTGATGGGCGTCGGTGTCGTGGAAGCTCGTGGTCACGTCCTCCCACAGCGCGGCCAGCGTGGGCGCGATCTCCTCCTCCGCGGCGACCGCCACGAGCGCGCCCGGCGGGATGAGCGAGAGCGGGTCGCAGAAGCGGTCGACCGGCAGCAGCTCCGCCACGTCGGGACGGTCCTCGTCGGACTCCGTCGCAGCGATCTCCGCCAGCTCGCGGTGCTCCGGCG
>DASVXS010000081.1:0-14965 GCA_036392575.1 Thermoleophilaceae bacterium
CCACGCTCAGGCGCAACATCACCGAGGAGCGCCTGCGCGAGGGGGCCCACGACGAGCGGCACCTCGAGCTCCTGCGGGCGATGGGCACGAAGTCGCTGATGGCCGTGCCGATGCCGGCTGGCACCCGGCCGGTGGGCGTGCTCTCGTTCGGCACCACCGAGTCGCACCGCCAGTTCGACGAGAACGACCTGGCGCTCGCGCAGGAGCTCGGCCGCCGCGCCGGACTAGCCGTCGAGAACGCGCGCCTCTACACCGAGCGGACGCAGATCGCGAGAACGCTTCAGCACGAGCTTCTGCCGCCCGCGCTGCCGTCGATGCCCGGCTGGGAGATCGAGGCCCACTACCAGCCGGCCGGCGAGGAGAACGAGGTGGGCGGCGACTTCTACGACGCCTTCCCGGTGGCCGATGGCTGGATGGTCGTGATCGGCGACGTCGCCGGGCGCGGCATCGAGGCCGCCTCACTCACCGCGCTCGCGCGCTACACGCTGCGCGCCGCCGGAACGCTGCTAGGCGACCCCGTCGCCGCGGTGTCCGAGCTGAACCGCGAGCTGCGCGAGCGCGGCGACCTCGCGCTGTGCAGCGTCGCGTGCGCGATGCTCACCCGCTCGCCCGCAGCCGCGAGCGCCACGATCGTCTGCGCCGGTCACCCGCTGCCTTTCCTCCTGCGTGGCGGCGTGCCCGAGCAGGTCGGCAGTTTCGGCACGTTCCTGGGCGTCGGCGACGAGGCGAACTGGGGCGTCGTCGAGCTCACGCTCGAGCCGGGCGACCAGCTCTTGCTCTACACCGACGGCGTGATCGACGCGCGCGGTCTGGAGGAACGGTTTGGGGAGGAGCGCCTGATGGAGACTCTCACCGGCGCGCGGGATCCGGCGGGCGCCGTCGAGGCTGTGGTGGCCGCGCTCGCCGCGTTCCAGGCAGGCTCACAGGCCGACGACACCGCGCTCGTTGGAATCCGGCTAGCGCCTCCGGAAGGCGTGCGTCACCCACAGGAAAACCCTGTAGAAACGCTGTCAGACGCCTGATTGGTGCGGGTCCCGGTACCGCATACCTGGTAGCGTGCCCCACGCTTCCACATTGGTACGCAGAGGCTCGCAGGCGGTTGTGGAGCAGCACAGGGAAGAGCTCGCAGGAGGACCCGGCGCGGCTCGTCTGGGGCGCCGGATCGTGGACGACGTCGTCGGCGCCGAGGTGGACGACGAGACGCGCTACGACCTGAAGGTGCTCGTCTCGGAACTCGTTACGAACGCGGTGCGACACGGCGCCGCAGGCGTGGAGGACACGATCCTCCTAACACTCGGCGTTACATCGAAGCGCGTGCGGGTGGAGGTCTGGGACTCCGGCCCGGGCTTTGACCCGCCGAGGCAGCCGCGCGCGCGCATCGCAAGCGGCGGTGGGAACGGACTCGTCATCCTCGACCGGCTTGCGAGCCGCTGGGGAGTTGCCGCTGGCCGTCGGCGCAAATGCGTTTGGTTCGAGATGGAGATCGCCTGAGTCTGCGGCACGTCCCCTCGCGGGCGCGACGCTGAGCAGGAGCCCGCCGACGATCGCGGCCGCGCCGAGCAGCTGCGAACGGCTGAACGGGTCGCCGAACGCAACCGCCCCCACGGCCGCGCCCACGACGGTCTCGAGGTTGAGAAACGCGCCGGCAACCTCGGCGGCCACGCGCGCCTGGCCGTACGCGTAGAGCGCGAACGGCAGCAGCGAGCCGACCAGCACGAGCGCTGCAAAGGCGGTGAGCACGTCGCCGCTCGGAAGCGTGCGCGGAACGCCCTCGAAGGCCAGCGCGAACGGCAGCGTGACTATCACGCCTACCGCCATCTGCACCGCCGTGACCGCGACGGGGTCGCGCCCGCGGAGGACCGCCGGCTGCGCGGCCACGAAAAGCGCCGAGAGCGCGGCCGACGCAAGCATGAGGGCGTCGCCACCGGTCGAGGCGGTTCCGCCGGAGCCTGCAACGAGACCCGCGCCTGCGATCGCCGCCGCGAAGCCGGTCCACTCGACGCGTCCGCTGCGCCCCTCACCGCGGGCGAGCGTGGCGAGCGCCACCAGCGCCGGCACGGCTCCGATGATCAAGGCCGCGTGGGTCACGCTTGTGAGCGCGATTCCCGTGTTCTGGAGCCCGACGACGCCGCCGTAGAAGAGCGCGCCCCAGCCGATCACACGCCACGAGAGGGCCCCGCGCAGGCCGCGGCGCCCGGCGAGAGCCAGCACGGGTGCAGCAATCGCGAAGCGAGCCACGCCGAGTGACAGCGGGCCGAGCCAGGCGAGCGCGACCTTCGAGAACGGAATGGTCAGGCCCCAGCCGATCCCGGCTGCTGCGAGTGCGATCAGGGCTTGTCGGCGGTCCCTTGCCATGTATCGAATTGTCGGCAGTGACCACAGATGCGCCCAGCTCGATGCGACCGTTCGGCAGTTACACGAAATAGAATTTCGTCGTATGGCCATAACGCTTGACAGAATTGACGTGACGCTCCTCAGGGAGCTGCAGACGGACGCCGGGCGGCCAAACGTGGAGCTGGCCAAGCAGGTAGGGCTCTCCCCCGCCGCGACGCTCAACCGCGTCCGGCGGCTGCGCGACGCGGGGATCCTGGGGCCAGCGCGAGCACGAGTCGACGCCAACGCGGCCGGGTTTCCGCTGCTCGTGTACGTGCTCGCGACGCTTGCCGAGCACGACGAGGCGGCGCACCGGCGCTTCAAGGCCGCCGTCGACAAGATCCCGAACGTCGTCTCGGCCGACTGGGTGACCGGCGAGACCGACGCGCTGCTGCAGGTGGTGGCGCGTGACGTGGACGAGCTTCAGCGCGTGCTGCTGCTGCTCTCCTCACGCGCGGGCGCGCAGCGGCTGGTGACGCTGCTGCGGCTGGAGGAGCTGAAGCCTGCGGCGCCGCTGCCCGTGGCGCCCGCATCGCTGAGCGAGCGTGCCGCTGCGCGCGAAGGCGCCTGATTCGGGCGGCCGAGTTACCCCGTGAAGCGGGTGGGTATGCGCCACCTCCACGATCCTTCAAGGAGGGAACAAGATGGCGGACGTTGCGTCCCCCGCTGCGAGGGCCCGCACAGGCCCCGATGATCAGGGAGCGGGAGAGAAGGCCAAAGAGACCGCTCAGCAGGCAGCGGGCCAGGCCCAGGAGAAAGCTCAGGAGGTGGCCGGCCAGGCGCGCGGCCGCGTCCGCGAGCAGGTAGACCAGCGAAGCAGCCAGGTCGGAAGGCAACTGAGCCAGTCGGCCCAAGACGCGCGGAGCATCGGCGAGCAGCTACGCCGCCAGGGCAAGGACGGGCCCGCCCGGCTCGCCGATCAAGCGGCGAACCGCGCCGAGCGCGTCGGCGGCTACCTCGAGAACTCGGACGGCGACAAGCTGCTCCGGGACGTCGAGGACTTCGGGCGCCGGCAGCCGGTGGCGGTCGTGCTCGGCGGGCTCGTGATCGGATTCGCGGCGTCGCGGTTCCTGAAGGCCTCGAGCGAGGACCGCTACCGGTCCACGAGCGTGGACCGCTACCCGTCCACGCCCCGGCCGAGCACCGGACGTGAGAGTTTCGGCGGCACTGTGCCCCCGAGCCCGGCCCTTGGCGAAACGGGACTTCCACGGACCAGCTAGGGGCGCTCATGACCACCACAGACGAAAACCAGGCCGAGCTGCGGGAGCGGCCGATCGGGGAGCTGCTCAGGCAGCTCTCGCAGGAGACCACGCAGCTCGTGCGTCAGGAGATCGAGCTGGCCAAAGCGGAGGTCTCCGAGAAGGGCAAGAAAGCAGGCCAGGGCGCCGGCATGTTCGGCGGCGCAGGAGTCGCCGGCCTGCTCGCCCTCGGCGCGCTAACCGCGTGCCTGATCGTGGCTCTCGATCTCGCCATGCCCACATGGCTGGCGGCGCTGATCGTGACCCTGATCTGGGGCGCCGTCGCCGGCGTCCTCGCTCTCACCGGACGCGAGCGTGTTCGAGAGGCCGCGCCTGCCGTGCCGGAACAGACCGTCGAGACTCTCAAGGAGGACGTGCAATGGGCCAAGACCCAGACGCCATCCGCGCGCAGATAGAGGAAACGCGCGGCCAGATGGGCGAAACCGCCCAGGCGATCGGTTACAAGGCCGACGTGAAGGAGCGGACCAAGGAGTCCGTGCAGGAGAAGACCGACCGCCTGAAGTCGAAGATCACCGGCGCGGGCTCGCGGTTGAACGAGGCGACCCCGGAAGGCTCCGAGGTGAAGCAGACGGCCCAGAGGGCGGCGGGCATCGCGCAGCAGAACCCGATTGGCCTCGCCATCGGCGCCGTCGCGGTCGGATTCCTCGCCGGCCTCGCGCTCCCGAGGACGCGCATGGAGAACGAAAGGCTCGGCCCCATCGCAGACGATGTGAAGGAGCGCGCCAAGGAGACAGGGCAGGAAGCCCTCGAGCGCGGTAAGCAGGTGGCGCAGGACGCAGCCCAGAGCGCAGCGGAAGCCGCAAAGGAGAGCGGTCGCGAGCAGAGCGAGGGCCTTCAACAGAGCGCGCAGGAGAGCGCACAGGAGGTCCGCACGCGGTCCTGAACGACGCGGGACAGCTGCGCCCGCCGCCTAGACGGCGGGCGCAGCGCCCGGGTGCTTAGGTGGCGACGGGTCGGAGCTCGACCGGTCCGCAGGCGGCCAGCTCGGCCACCAGCTGGTTCGCGGTCTCGTCGATCCAGCGGCCGGAGTCCGTGAGACGGACAGCCAGCTCGATGGCGTCGGTCAGGGCCGACTCGGCGGTGTCAATGTCCTCGGTGAAGAGCAGCTGGTCAGCGGTCTCGCGAATGCTGTCCAGCTCGCTCGGCTGCAGCTTGCTCGGCCCGAGGTTCTCGATCATCTTCATTACGCGCCCGTAGGCCTGCGCACGTTCACAGGTCATGGGGACTCCTTTTCGGGGGGAGCGCCCGAGACTAGGAGGCAACCGGGACGGCGTCGAGTGGTATGCGCGTGCGAGCGATAGGTAGCGCGAATCAGCACTATTGGCCGCGCGCCACCGCGAAACTGCAGCAATAAAGGGGGAGCGCGGCGCGGCGCGACAGTCTGATCCGGACCTGGGCTGTTTGAACACTGATAGTCATGGTCAAAACGGCCCAGGTCCGGCCGAGGCCTCCGGCAGCCCCACCCGATCCTCGTTTTGCTGCTTTTCCGGTCTCGACCCGGCGCCGCTACCGCCCCTTCCGCTCCCCCCTCTCGCGTGTCGGCAGCTCCGCCGACACGTTCGACAGCTTCACCGAGAACGGCACCTTCGACACTTGGTAGTAGTTCGCGTCGCGCCCGAGCAGCTCGAGCTTCACGGTCGAGCCGCGCGCGAAGCGGTGATTCGTCCCGTGCAGCTGGAAGCGGATCCGCCCGCGCTGGTTGCGGTCGAGCCGCACCACGCCGCGGTCCACCAGCAGCTGCTGGCCGCTCGTCACCTCCCACAGGCGGGCCGCCAGGTACGGGAACACGCCCTGGGCCCGGATCGAGGCGCTGATCGTGGTCAGCCCGAGCAGCGTGAAGCCGGGCGACTTCGCCTCGACCACCGCGGTCCCCGGCGCCTTCTCGGCCGCGACGGTCTTGCACGGGTTGTCGAAGCCTGCGATCGGGTCGAACGCCTTGCCGGTGGCCGGGTTGCCGCCGTCGGACGTGGCGGTCTGCGCCTTGCGACCGGACATCGTGAACGTTCCAGGGTGCGCCGCGTCCCACGACTTCGAGCGCACTAGCCCGCTGTCCGGCGCCGTCTGCGGGCAGGTCACCGAGCCGGTGTAGACGCTCCCCGGCGCGGGCGCTCTGCCCTTGCCGCGCAGACGCGCGTCGAAGAACGACGAGATCAGCTTCGCCCCCTCCTCGGTCGTCACTGTCTTGTTACCGCCCGGCGGATGGCCGATGTTCAAGAACGAGAGCGACACCGGCGCGTTGGCGTGCCGCGACCGAATCAGGTTGTACGCGCGCAGCGCCTGGCCGACGGGGAACAGGTCGTCGCGCCACCCGTTCGAGATCAGGAGCGGCGCGGGATTGCCGGGGATCGAGATCGCCGAGTGGAAGCGGTGGAGCTCCGAGACGATCTTCGGCACGCGCTTGTCCGCGAAGTCGCCCGCATCGGTAACGGCCTTCCAGTTGGCGAGGTCCGCGCGCGGGTCGGCGCCCGGCGGCGCGACGAAGCCTGACGCGGCGCCGCCGATGTAGAGCCCGTCGATGTACGAGATGATCGGCACGCCCACCGGGGAGGAGTCGATCCGGCTCGTCGGCACCTCGGTGTCGAGCCAGCGGCCGTTCGGGACGAGCGCGGAGGCGAGGTCCGACCAGGGAATGATCGGAGCCGCCGCCGCGATCTGCAGCGGCGTGCCCTTCGGGCTCTTCCACGCCGTGAACTTGCCGTTCGTTAGGCGCACGCGGTTCTTGAGGAAGCCGAGCTCCAACGCCTGCCCGCCGCCGTACGAGCCGCCGCTCACGCCGATGCCCTTCGGATCGACGATGCCCTCGTCCACCAGACGGCCGAGCAGCAGCTGCGTGTCGCGCGCCTCGTAGCGCTGGTCGCCGAGGTGGATCCAGCCCTTCGCGCAGTCCGGCGTGCGACTTGCCACGCTGCCGCACGAGCGCCCGAAGCCGCGCGCCGACAGCGTGATCACCGCATAGCCGCGCTGGGCGTAGTACAGGTTGTTCGCGAAGCGCTTCTTGGGGTCGTTCGCGTCCGCCGCCTCGTATGCGGCCTTGCTGCCGCCGTAGCCGTGCATCAGTACCAGCGCCGGGTATGGCCCGTTGCCGCTGGGCGGAAGAGTGACATCCACGTCGATCGGCACGCCGTCGAACGTGGGCACGCGCTGGCCCAGGTCGGTGGTCGGGCAGAAGCGCGCACCGCCCTGCGAGATGCAGGCGTGCCCGAACGGAGCCGGGCCGGCGGCGAAAGCACTCGATGTGAGCGCGGCGGAAAGGAAAAGCGTGGCGGCGAACGCCGACACGCAGCGGGGGAGGTGCATGGCCAAGGATGTTCCTACCGGTGGCTGCGAGCGGAGCGAACCCTATAGGGACGCCACGCTGGTAGCTTCACCCGCCTCGATGGCGGCTCGTCCAGGCTACGCCCACGTGCTCGCGATCCCCACGCGCTGGGCGGACAACGACGTCTACGGCCACGTCAACAACGTCGAGTACTACGCGTTCTTCGACACCGTGATCAACGCGTGGCTGATCCGCGAGGGAGGGCTCGACATCCACCGCGGCGAGGTGATCGGCGTCTGCGCCGAATCGCGCTGCGAGTACAAGGCGCCGCTCGAGTTCCCCGAGACCGTCGAGGCGGCACTGCGTGTAGGCCAGCTCGGCCGCTCGAGCGTGCGCTACGAGATCGCGCTGTTCCGCGAAGGGGCCGACGAGCCCGCGGCCACCGGCCACTTCGTGCACGTGTTCGTGGACCGCGAGGCACGGCGGCCGGTCGAGATCCCGGAGCGCCTGCGTGGTGCGCTCGAGCGGCTGGTGGTGGACGCATGAAGGCGCGCGGCGCCGTGCTGCGGCAGATGGGACTGCCGTCGCCGTACTCTGAGTCGCGGCCGCTCGAGCTCGCGGAGGTGGAGCTCGACCCGCCGGGTGAGGGCGAGCTGCTCGTCCGCGTGGGCGCCGCGGGCCTGTGCCACTCGGACCTCTCCGTGATCGACGGCTCGCGTCCCCGGGTGATGCCGATGCTGCTCGGTCACGAGGCCGCGGGCGAGGTGGTCGAAACCGGCCCGGGCTCCACCGGCTTCGCGGTCGGCGACCACGTGGTGCTCGCGTTCGTGCCGAGCTGCGGCGAATGCGGGCCGTGCCGGGCGGGGCGAGCTGCCCTGTGCGAGCCGGGTGCGGCTGCGAACACAGCGGGCACGCTGCTGTCCGGCGCGCACCGGATCCACGGCGAGAACGGCGAGGTGCTCAACCACCACCTCGGCGTGTCGTGCTTCGCCGACCACATCGTCGTGTCGCAGCACTCCGCCGTGCGGGTGGATCCCGAGCTTCCCGTCGAGGTCGCGGCGCTGTTCGGGTGCGCCGTGCTCACGGGCGTCGGCGCCGCCGTCAACAGCGCGCAGGTCGGGGTCGGCGATCGCGTCGCCGTGTTCGGCCTCGGCGGCGTCGGCCTCGCCGCCCTGCTCGGCGCACGGGTCGCCGGCGCGGCAGAGCTGATCGCAATCGACGTGGTACCCGAGAAGCTCGCCCTCGCGGCCGAGCTCGGCGCCACGCATACGTTGGCGGCCGGCGACGAGACGGTCGGCCAGATTCGGGAGCTCACCGGCGGTGGCGCCGAGAAGGTGATCGAGACCGTCGGCAACGAGCGCGTGCTCGGCCAGGCCTACGCGGCCACACGCCGCGGCGGCACGACGGTGTCGGTCGGCCTCCCCCACCCCGACCGCATGCTCTCGATCCCCGCAGTGAGCCTCGTCGCCGAGGAGCGCACGCTGAAAGGCTCCTACCTCGGCTCGTGCGTGCCCGAGCGCGACCTGCCGCGCTTCATCGAGATGTATCGCGAGGGACGGCTTCCGGTGGACCGCCTGCTCACGCATCGCATCTCGCTCGACGAAGTGAACGAGGGCTTCGACAGGCTCGCGCGCGGCGAGGCCGTGCGGCAAGCGATCGTGTTCTAACGCGGCGGCGGGCGGACCCGCGCAAGCCGACGGTAGAGCCAGCCCTCGGGGAGCGACACGAGAGCGAACAGCCACAGCAGCGGCGCGAAGATGAACGGCAGCGCGATCGATACGAGCAGCTGGCTCGGCCAGCGCACGAGCACCATGCGGACTTTGTCCGCGACGTACAGCACGAGCAGGAGCAGCGGCAGCAGCGTCCACCACAGCTTCGGTCGCGCCGACAGCGAGCTCGTCACGTCCGCCCAGTTGGCCACGAGCTGCCAGATCCCCACACCCACCAGCGCCGCGATCGCCCCGCAAAGGAACCAGGACAGGAAGAGCGGCTTGAGGAATCGCTTGCTCCCCGCGCGCAGCGCCCGCGTGTACCAGCCGGGTCTCGCGGCCTGTGGGCCGACGAGGTCGGAGACCCCGCTGAACTGCCAGCGCGCCGGGTCCTCGCCGGGCGGCGCGTCGGGCACGAACTGCGCGAACTCGCCGTCGCCAGGGAAGAACGCGCCGGTCATGCGGTAGCCGTCGAGGCTCAGGGTGAACGCCTCGCTGTCGCCGAACAGGTCGAGGTCCGTGCGCACGCGCGCGAGCAGCGACTGCACCTGCTTCGCCACTCCGAACGCTTCAGCGCCGACGTGCGGGGCCTGCTCCGAGGGCGCATACGCGTACTCGTCCCCCTCGGCGAGCGGCGGCTCGACATGCCTTCCGAGCCCAGCCCGCAGGTGCATCAGCCGCAGGCCGTGACCCGCGGCCGCGCCCTCCCGGCTCGCGCGCACGAGCTGCTCGTTGCGCAGTCGCGCGCCGTAGATGCTGGTCGAGCGCCCGAGCACGCTGAGCACGCGCGCGCCGGGCTGCGTCTGCTCCTGCATCTGGCCGGATGCGTCGCTCACGATCAGGTGCGTGCAGCCGCGATCGAACAGCCCCTGCACACCCTGGTTGTCGTGCACACCGCCGTCGACGAGCTGCACCCGCCGGCCGTCGCGGTACATGCCGCTGATCGAGAGCGGGTGGAAGAGACCGGGCACGCAGGCCGACGCGGCCACCGCAAGCCCAAGCGGGAAATCTCGCTGCTTCTCGGCGATCGGCTTCTGACCGGCCGGCTTGCCCAGCTCGCCGTAGTAGCCCTGGCCAAGCAGCTCGTTCTTGTCGACGTCGGACATCACCTCGCGCATCGCGTCATCGGCGGGCATCGGCTCTCCCATCCGCACGGCCTCGAAGCGCCAGTTGTGGCCGGTGTTCAGCGAGGTCGCATTGAGCAACAGGATCGGGACCTTCGCCTCGCGGCCCGCGTTGTGCACGTCGGGATCGAACGGCTCGCTCACGCCGGCCGGCTGGATGAGCAGCTCGCGCATCTCGATCTGCTTGTCGATCAAGCGGTAGCGCTTCGGACGCTCGCCAGGCCAGGCGGGCTTGTAGAAGTAGCGGTCGTAGAGATCGCCGATGCGGTCGCTGCGCGAGTAACTCAGGCGCGCCATGTAGAAGTTCTTCGCGAGGTTGAGGAACACGCGCCCGCGGATGTTCCGGCGCGTGGCCTCGAGAAACTCGTCCTCGAGCGCCTGCACCTCCTCCACGTAGCGCTGCGGCGAGGGGTCCGCGTCCTGCTCGAGCAGCTTCTTCGCGTGCAGGTACCAGAGCGCGCCGACGATCGAGCCGCCCGACACGGTCGAAATCACCTCCACCCGCCGCAGCACACCGAGCTCCGCCAGCCGCGCGAGCACGCCTATGTGGAAGAACGACGCACGGAACCCGCCTCCTGAGAGAGCCAGTCCCAGCTTCGAGCCGTCGGCCTCCACGAGTCCAACGTCTCACCGCCGCACGAGGTGGTCAAGTCGGCGCCGTTCGTGGATGATGCGCGCCGTGGCAACCCACCGCCAAGCCGCCGTGAACGGGATCGAGCTGCACGTGGCCGAGGAGGGCTCGGGTCCACCGGTGATCCTCGCGCACGGCTTCCCAGAGCTCTGGTACTCGTGGCGCGACCAGCTGCCGGCGCTCGCCGACGCGGGCTACCGCGTGCTGGCGCCGGACATGCGCGGCTTCGGTGGCAGCTCGGCGCCCGCCGACATCGAGGCGTACGACATGTTCACGATCGCCGACGATCTGATCGGCCTGCTCGACGACATCGGCGAAGAGAAGGCGGTGCTCGTCGGCCACGACTGGGGCGCGAACGCGGTGTGGTGGACGGCGCTCGCGCACCCGGAGCGAGTCGCGGCGGTGGTCGGAATGAGCGTGCCGATCGTGCCGCGCGCGCCCGCCCCGCCGATCGGGCTTCTGCGCCAGGGCCTCAGCGACGACTTCTACATGATCTGGTTCCAGGAGCCGGGCGTCGCCGACGAGGCGCTCAGCCGCGACGTACGCCGCACCTTGACCACCTCGCGCGTGTGGGACGCGAACTGGGCCGAAAGGGATGACGACCCCAGGCGGCCCGACTGGCTGAGCGAGGAGGAGCTCGCCGTCTACGTCGAAACGTTCACGCGGACAGGCTTCACCGGCGGCCTCAACTGGTACCGCAACATCGACCGCAACTGGGAGCTGAGCGAGCCGATCGCCGACCGGCGCGTGGACCAGCCGTCGCTCTTCATCGCCGGGACACGCGACCCCGTGCTCGCCTTCATGCCTCCCGAGGCGATGGACGGGATGGTCACCGACTTACGCGGCAAGCTGATGATCGAGGGCGCCGGCCACTGGGTGCAGCAGGAGCGGCCCGACGAGGTGAATTCAGCGCTGCTCCGCTTCCTGCGCGAGGTCGGCTGGTAGGCGCGCAGCCGCGAGGCGTACGATCTGGCGGTCATGACCACGCACCAAACCGAGCTCGACATCGCGATGCGGGTGCTGAAGCTCGTGCTCGTGATGGTGGCTGTGCTGGTCGGCATCGCGCTGCTGACCGTTGCGGCCAACGCGCTGTTCACCTGACCCCACACCTCTCGGCGGTGTGACAAACCGCACCAGTCACTTGGGTGGTGGCTCGCTAGGGATGCCGTCGCCCGCGGCGTAAGTTGCCATCAGCAGCTCACGCCCCCCACATCGGAGAGCCACCATGACCGGACAGCACGTCTACATGGCAGCACAGGCAAGGCACGCACAAGCACATCTCGCACACCGCCACTCCGCTCCGTCGCGCAAATCCCGCAGCGAGGCCCGGTCCACCAAACTCGAACGGATCCGGTTCTACCTGCAGCGTCGCGCCTACGCGACTAGCTGAACTCTCGAACAGCCACCGCGAAGCCCGCTCGATGTAGCGGGCTTCGTCGATTTCGGTTCAGCGAGGCCCCGCTCGATCCAGATACCAGTGGCGTCCGACGGACGCGATCCATCTGTCGTCGCCGACCGGATTTAGCACGAATCGACTGATTGTTCGCTGGTCGCCTATCTGATCTGTGTAGAGCAGGTCGATCGAGATCGGCTCGCGATCGTCGAGCGCTCTAGCGATCTCGGGGTACCCCGCGTCGTGCTGGTCGCGGAACGCCCCCTGCCAGAGCCCGATGTCGCCTGCCGGGATGTATAGGTCTCGCGTCTGCGGTCGCATCTCCTCGAGCTCGGCGTGCGCTATGTCGGGCCTCGCGAGTCCGGCGCGAGCGTGCCAACCCTGCAGGACAGCGATCCCCAAGCCGACGTTCCGCAGGCTGAGCACGAGATAGAGCACGCCGTCTGAGTGCTCGGCGGTCCCACCGCCGCCCGAGACCCGGGCCCAGTGGCGGTCGACGAACATGATCTTCTGCTCGGCGTCGTCGAGCCGCGACTGGACGAGCACCGGCCGGCGTTGCTCCTGGAGCGCGATCTCCGCGGTGCGGGCCGAGCGGTTCGCCGAGCGCACGGACCCGTACGTGGCCGCCGCCAGCGCGAGCGTGCCGCCGGCGGTCGCGAGCGCTGAGATCGTCGCCCAGTCGGCCATGCCGGCAGATGTAACCGCCTTTTAGGCGATCGCGACGACGCCCGGCTGGGGCTCGGGCTCAGGCTCGGGCTCCGGAGCCGAGTCCAGCCGGGGCCGTTGGGCGCGGGACAGCGCACGCAGCAGGCCGTGAGTCGGCAGGTGGGTGGAGTCCGGGCGTGTGATCGCTGCGGTCTGGAACGAGAGCTCGGTCTCGTCGAGCGGCAGGAAGCGGACACCCGGGGCGGCGTAGCGGTCGGACACGGACTCCGGCAGGAGCGCCATTCCGGCGCCGGACGCCACCGCGAGAAGCGCCTCCTCGACATGCGTGCCGGCTAGCTCCACGAGCGTCGGGGACAGCCCGCTCGCGTGGCACGTAGCCACGACCGCGTCGTAGAACGGACGATTCTCATCGCGTGGGAGAAGCAGGATCCGCTCCGGCGCGAGCCGGCGCAGGCTGAGCGCGCCCTTCACCGCGTCACGGTGGCCGATCGGCAGGGCGGCGACCGCCCGCTGATCGCCTAGCTGCGTGATCTTGAGCCGGTCCGCCACGGCCGGCATCGGCACGATCGCGGCGTCGAGCCGCCCGTTGCGCACGGCCTCAATGAGGTCCTGCGACAGCCCCGTTTCGAGGGCGGTCTCGAGCTGAGGCGTCGCAGAAGAGAGATTCTGGAGCGCGCGCGGCACCATCGCGGGCAGCGCCGACGCGACGTAGCCGATGCGTAGGCGGGCTGATTCACGGTCCCGCGCGTTGCGGGCGGCCAGCCGCGCAACTTCGGCCTGGCGAAGGACGCTTCGGGCCTCCTCGAGCATGGCGGCACCTGAGCTCGTGAGCGACACATTCCGCTGCGTGCGTTCGAGCAGCTGGACGCCCAGCTCTTGCTCGAGCTTCCGCACCTGCTCGCTCACCGCGGGCTGCGCCACGTGCAGTCGCTCGGCCGCACGCCGGAAGTGGAGCTCCTCAGCGACTGCTACGAAGTACCTCAAGTGCCGAAGCTCCATGTCATTCCACCTCAGTTGATCTCAAGACAGTCAGTTCTTGGCGATCCCCGGTTCGAGTGCGAACTGTCGCGCGAATGCAAGGCCCGGGACATACCCCCCTCCCCGAGAACCGCCTTAGCCCGACCGGAGTGCCAGGGTCGGGCTAGCCCTACCGCGGGGTGCGATGAACCCGATCAAGTGATCGCCCGACGCGATTGCCGAGGCACGGTCGTCCACGTATCGTCGGCGACGAAGATTTCCCCCGACTCGCTGAGAGGGAACGGAGCGCGCAATGAAAGCCCGCCACTCCATCCTGTCGCTCATCGTCGTCGCCGCTGTCACCATCCTTGCCGCCGGCTGCGGCGGGGGATCGAGCAACGCGAACTCCTCGAACTCGAACACAAGCACCGGCGCTTCCTCGCAGCCTGCGCCGAGCTCGGGGTCGAACGCCGTGAAGATCAGCAACTTCACGTTCGTCCCGGCGACACTCAGCGTGAAGGGTGGTGCGAGCGTGACGGTGACCAACAACGACAGCACCACCCACACGTTCACGAGCGACGACGGCCACAGCTTCGACACCGGGAACATCGGTACGGGCTCGTCCAAGACGGTCTCGGTGAGCAAGGCCGGCCGCTACCCCTACCACTGCTCGATCCACCCGTTCATGCACGGGACGCTTGTGATCAAGTAGGACGGCGGCGCCTGCCATGCTGGCGGGGTGAGCACGAACGGATCCGGGACCGCCCTGCTGGTCATCGACATGCAGCAGGAAGTGGTGGATTCCTGTCCGGACGGCACGGGGCTGATCAACCGGATCAACTCGCTGTCGCGGCGCGCCGCTCACGTCGGCGTGCCCGTGATCTTCATCCAGCACGAGGGCGAAGACGAACTGCTCAAGGGAACGCCCGGCTGGGAGTTCGCCGCCGGCCTCGAGCGAGCGAGCGATTCGCTACTCGTCCCGAAGACCTACCGCGACGCCTTCGCGAACACCGAGCTCGGTGACCTACTCGAGCGCCTCGGCGTGCGCCGGGTCGTGGTGACGGGCGCTCACTCCGACTTCTGCGTGCAGACGACGGCGCTTTCCGCGCTCTTCCACGGCTTCGACCTCGTGCTCGTGAGCGACGGGCATGCGGCGGAGCCGTCGCCGCACGAGGACGGGTTAATGCCGGAGGCGCTCGAGGCGTTCGTGAACGCGCGCTTCCGCACACTGCGCTATCCGGAGCGCACCGTCGAGGTCGTGCCGGCGGCTGACGTTGAGCTCTAGGGGCATACAGCCAGAGCTGTGGGTCGACCGCGCCGCCGACGCCGTCGCTTTCTACGAGGCGGCGTTCGGTGCGCGGGTGGTGCACCGGGTCGGCGAGGGTCAGGACATCGTCGCGCAGCTCGTCGTGGGCGACGACGCCTTCTGGGTGTCCGCCGCGTCGTCCGAGATGGGACGCTTCAGCCCCCACGCGATTGCTGGCGCGACGAGCCGGACGTTGCTGGTCGTCGACGATCCGGCATCGGTGGTCGAACGCGCGGTGGCCGCGGGCGCGACCGAGATCGACATCGTCATCACGCGCCAGCACGTCCTGAC